>JBAGRR010000001.1:5642056-5994409 GCA_036924835.1 Nitrobacteraceae bacterium AZCC 1564 | reverse complement strand
ACCGCTTTCGTGGTTCCCCCTTTCCCCGTTCCTAAGTTGTTAGACCGCTGTGCGCGCTCACACTTTTCCGGTAGGTGCGAAGCTTTGTGCTCGTCGTGTGTTGGCGCCGGTCCTCTCAGTGCTTATGGGAACCTTCTGCTCCTAAAGATGAGGCGAGAAGAATTCCATCTTTCCGCCCCGACAGCACGAAGATCGACCGATACTGACGGGACCTCTCGATGATCCGCACACTGATCGGATCGGACCTGTTCGTGCGCAGGGGCCGAGGATAGGCTACCCCCGGATTACAGAACCGAATCCGCTCGGCTCCTGTGAGAAAATTCTCTATCAGCATGATGCCCCCATGAGCTCCATCACATTCACACACAGCGTCACCGAGCGTTTCCTGCGCTACGTCCGCATCGACACTCAGTCGGATCCGGAATCCCCCACCTGCCCCTCCACCGAGAAGCAGAAGGATCTCGG
Organism: Nitrobacteraceae bacterium AZCC 1564; assembly: GCA_036924835.1. NCBI lineage: Bacteria > Pseudomonadati > Pseudomonadota > Alphaproteobacteria > Hyphomicrobiales > Nitrobacteraceae > Nitrobacteraceae bacterium AZCC 1564. The sequence goes on along the minus strand of JBAGRR010000001.1, from coordinate 5,993,944 downwards.
CGGCCTGCTGGCCCAGGAGCTGCGCGACCTCGGATTGACGGACGCGCACATGGACGAGCATGGCTATGTCTACGCCACCATCCCGGCCACGACCGACAAGCCTGTTCCGGTGATCTGCTTCTGCTCACACATGGACACCTCACCGGACTGCACCGGCAAGGATGTGAAGCCGCAGATCGTTCGCAACTATCAGGGCGGCGACATCGTTCTGCCGGCAGATCCGACCCAGATTATCCGGGCAGCCGAACACCCCGCTCTCGCCGATCAGATCGGCAATGACATTGTTACGACCGATGGCACCACCCTGCTCGGTGCCGACAACAAGGCGGGCGTGGCGGAGATCATGGATGCCGCTCAATTCCTGCTCGCCAATCCGCAGATCAAGCACGGTGCCATCAAGATCCTCTTCACGCCTGACGAGGAAATCGGCCGCGGGGCCGACAAGGTCGATCTGAAGAAGCTCGGCGCCCAATTCGGCTACACTATCGACGGCGAAAGCGCCGGTCATCTGGAGGACGAGACGTTCTCCGCTGATGGTGCCGTTATCACCATTCAGGGCGTGAGCATTCACCCCGGATTTGCCAAGGGCAAAATGGAGCATGCGCTCAAGATCGCTGCGCGCATCATCGACCGATTGCCGAAAGACTTGGCCCCTGAAACGACGGAAGGACGAGAGGGCTTCCTGCACCCGACCGGTCTCAACGGCGGACTCGACAGCGCGACGCTGTCCCTGATCGTGCGTGATTTCACGGAAGACGGCTTGAAGCAGAAGGAAGCGCTGCTTGAGCAGATCGTCTGTGACGTGATGACCGAGTTTCCGCGATCCACCTACCGGTTCGAGGTCAAGCCGCAATACCGCAACATGAAAGAGGTCCTCGACCGGCATCCAGAGGTCGTCGAGAACGCAATCGAAGCGATCCGCCGCGCTGGCCTCGCGCCCGTCAGAAGCAGCATCCGCGGCGGCACCGATGGCTCACGATTGTCCTTCATGGGACTACCATGCCCGAACATCTTTGCCGGCGAGCATGCGTTTCACTCGCGGCTCGAATGGGTCAGTGTTCAGGACATGGAAGCTGCGGTGCGCACCATCGTGCATCTGGCCACGATCTGGGAGGAACGTACGTAAACGGCACCAATACGTCATCATCCATGACCGTTACGCGTGATGACTCGACGTCGCGAACGGTCACGATCCCGGCATCGACTGCACAACACATCGTATGGCTGTTCGCCCTGCAACTGCGGAATGGGACAATGTCGTCTCGTGAGGATCCGCGTCGCTTAACTTTCGTGATCGCGATGCTAAATTGAGTGTTCTGCGGCCGATTGCGGTGGGCGAGTTATGACTGAAAAGCGGCTAGATGCCCTGGATGGCTTGCGAGGTGTCGCCATTCTGCTGGTCATGGGATTTCACTACTTCCACCATCTGGAATCCCCCTACTACAAATCTCATCTCTATCCGTACGGCGAACGTTTCAGTGCAATCCCGCTGTTTCAGTATGGCTATCTCGGTGTGGAGCTGTTCTTCATCATCTCGGGATTTGTCATCGCACTGACGCTGGAAAAATCCGCTTCGCCGCTCGAATTTCTGCTTCGCCGATTCGTGCGGATCTGGCCCACGCTTTTGTTCTCGGCAGTCGTCACGTTCTTTTTGCTCAACCTGTCTGATGCGCCCTTTGCCCTCACGCGCCGGCAGATGTGGCCGAACTTCCTTCCTTCGCTGACGTTGACGCCGACCGCGCTGTGGTCCGGCGCGTTCCCCCATGTCGATTTCGTCACAGGGGTTTACTGGTCGCTGGTCGTCGAGATCCGCTTCTATCTGATAGCGGCCCTCCTGTTCTGGGGCCTTTCAAGCAAGAACTTTGCGCGTAACCTGACGATTTTCGCGTTGGTGGATAGTTGCATCTGGTTCTTGCTCAGGCTCGTCTCCCCGCACGGATCAGAGCTTTACAACACAGCCTTGGTGCCTGAATTCATGCCGTGGTTTGCGGCCGGAGCACTGTTCTATGAACTGTATCAAAACAGGATTTCACAGCAGCTCGCCTTCGCCATGCTCGTAGCCGTGTTCATCCCGATCAGCATCAGTAGCACCCACTACGCGATCATCAGCCGAGACCCTGTCATCGCGAGCGCTATTGCGCTTATCTTCCTTGCAACGTTTTGGCTGCTGGTCGCGAAGAATGGACGCCTCAATGTGCTGCAGGCGAAACCGCTGGTCTGGGTTGGCGAGTGCAGCTACTCGATCTATCTCTTTCACTACGCGGTCGGCATGATCCTGATTTCGAGCATCTCGAAATCCATCGGCCTTCCCGCGCAGGTCGCGTTGGCGCTCGGCGCTTCGCTGCTGGTCCTGATCCTGGGCCGCGTCTCATTCCGGCTGATCGAAAATCCGAGCCGGCGCTCTCTGACCAAGCTTCTGATCAATCGCGCCGCAAAGCCAATTGCGCCGATAACCGCTTCTGCCGAATGACAGCGGTCTCTCGCTTTAGGCCCGCATGCGCAGCTGAAGCATCGGCAGCACGTCATAACGAGCGCCAATGCCGGCTTTGATCATGGGATCGTCGGAAACAGTTGCCTGCACATCTTCGGCATTCTGATCATCGTCTGCAACGAACAGCGACATGCCCCATCCACCAGCCGGATCAGCGACCGGGCCGTGTGCAACAAGACTTCCTTTGTCCAGCAAGCCCTGAAGAAAATCCCCGTGCTCTTTCATGAGTGATTTCTGGTCCGGCGTCATGGTTCTGATGAAATCAGGCGCAGGCGGAACGAAACGGCACAGGAAATATTTCATCGGACACAACCAAGCTGACGGAAGACAATTGAAAGTTGCCCGCCTCAATGCCGGGCGTGGATGTCTAGTTCGCTAAAATGGCGGAGCCGTGACAGAGAATGGTAGGCGGTGAGAGATTCGAACTCCCGACCCTCTCGGTGTAAACGAGATGCTCTAACCAGCTGAGCTAACCGCCCTCTCTGAGCGCCCTATTTGCCCTGCAATGGCAGCCGATGCAAGCCATCGGTCAGAACATATCTGAACCTTCCGCAACTAAGATGCATCAAACCAGAGCGGACACCGGATCCGTTCCGTCCGGCAGCCAATCACCTTCCAAACAAAAACGGCGCCCGAAGGCGCCGTTCTCCTAATTGCTATTTGCGTTAGTGCGCAGTCAGACCCGAGGCCTCGTCCGACGCGTCGGACGTCGGCGGAACGGAGGTGTCTTCTTCCCAGACGATTGGTGTGGGAGCCCGCACCAATGCCTTGGCCAGAACCTCGTCCATCCGCGAGACCGGGATGATCTCCAGTCCGCCCTTGATGGCGTCGGAAATCTCCGTCAGGTCCTTGGCGTTGTCCTCAGGAATGAAGACCGTCTTGATACCGCCACGGGCGGCCGCAAGCAGCTTCTCCTTCAGACCGCCGATCGGAAGTACGCGGCCCCGCAGCGTGATCTCGCCCGTCATGGCGACATCATGCCGGATCGGAATGCCCGTCAGCACCGAGACGATGGTGGTCGCCATCGCAACACCTGCTGAGGGTCCATCCTTCGGCGTCGCGCCTTCCGGCACGTGCACGTGGATGTCACGACGATCGAACAGCGGCGGCTCGATGCCGTAGGTGATCGCCCGTGAGCGGACGTAGGACGCAGCAGCCGAGATCGACTCCTTCATCACGTCGCGCAGGTTGCCCGTCACCGTCATGCGGCCCTTGCCCGGCATCATGACGCTTTCAATGGTGAGCAACTCGCCACCGACATCCGTCCACGCCAGACCGGTCACGACACCGACCTGATCGTCCTTCTCGATCTCGCCGTAGCGGTACTTCGGCACGCCGAGGAATTCCTCGAGGACTTCCGCGGTCACCTTCACCGACTTCTTCTTCGAGATCATCAACTCCTTCACCGCCTTGCGGGCTAGCGTTGAAAGTTCACGCTCGAGGTTACGCACACCCGCTTCACGGGTGTAGCGGCGGATCATCAGCAACAACGCATCGTCATCGATCGAGAACTCCTTGGAGTTCAAACCGTGCTTGGAGACCGCGGTCGGGATGAGATGCTTGCGCGAAATCTCAACCTTCTCGTTCTCCGTGTAGCCGGCGATCCGGATGATCTCCATGCGGTCCATCAGCGGCCCGGGAATATTCAGTGTATTCGCGGTCGTGATGAACATCACGTTCGACAGATCGTAATCGATCTCCAGGTAGTGATCGTTGAACGTCGAGTTCTGCTCAGGGTCGAGGACCTCAAGCAAAGCCGACGACGGATCGCCACGGAAATCGGCGCCCATCTTGTCGATCTCGTCGAGCAGGAACAGCGGATTCGCAGTCTTCGCCTTCCGCATCGACTGAATGATCTTGCCGGGCATCGAGCCGATGTAGGTGCGGCGGTGGCCGCGGATCTCCGCTTCGTCGCGCACGCCACCCAGCGATACGCGCACGAACTCACGTCCGGTCGCCTTCGCGATCGACTTGCCGAGCGAGGTCTTGCCGACACCCGGAGGGCCGACGAGGCACAGGATCGGACCGGTCAGCTTGTTGGCGCGCGACTGCACGGCGAGATACTCGACGATGCGGTCTTTCACCTTCTCAAGCCCGTAGTGATCGCTGTCGAGAACCTCCTGCGCGGCAACGAGGTCCTTCTTGACCTTGGACTTCTTGCCCCATGGGATCGACAGCAGCCAGTCGAGATAGTTGCGCACGACCGTCGCTTCAGCGGACATCGGAGACATCTGCCGCAGCTTCTTCAGTTCGTGCTGAGCCTTCTCGCGAGCTTCCTTCGAGAGCTTGGTCTTGGCGATCTTCTCTTCCAGATCGGCCAACTCGTCGCGACCTTCGTCGTCGCCGAGCTCCTTCTGGATCGCCTTCATCTGCTCGTTGAGGTAATACTCGCGCTGGGTCTTCTCCATCTGGCGCTTGACGCGCGAGCGGATCTTCTTCTCGACCTGCAACACCGAGATTTCGCTCTCCATCAGACCCATCACCTTCTCGAGGCGCTGGGAGACAGACAACGTTTCCAGGATCGCCTGACGATCGGAAATTTTCACCGCGAGGTGTGAAGCGATGGTATCCGCCAGCTTGGCGAAATCCGTGATCTGCTGAACGACGCCCACCACTTCGGCGGAAATCTTCTTGTTCAGCTTCACGTAGCTTTCGAAGTCGGAGACGACCGATCGCGACAAGGCTTCCGCTTCGACGCTGTTCGCATCGACGTCGGCAAGCGCAACCGCGCTGGCTTCATAGAAATCTGTACGATCGGAATACTTGCCGGCCTTCGCGCGCTCCAGGCCTTCGACCAGCACCTTGACGGTGCCGTCAGGCAGCTTCAGGAGCTGCAATACGCTGGCGAGCGTGCCGATCTCATAAATGGAATCCGGAGTCGGATCGTCATCGGACGCGTTCTTCTGCGTCGCGAGGAAAATCAGCGCATCGTTCTTCATCACCTCTTCGAGCGCCTTGATCGATTTCTCGCGGCCGACGAACAACGGCACAATCATGTGCGGGAAAACGACGATGTCGCGAAGCGGCAGCACCGGATAGGAATGGCTTTCGCCGTGAACGATGGTTGGACGAGGCTTTGAGGCAGTCATGCCCATATTCCTTATGTTGCGCCCCCTTGCACGCAGTCCGCCGTTCAGACGCAACCGCCACAAGGTGCCGTGTGTGCCGGAAAAGAAAGAGCTCCCGGGTAGATTTGCCGCGAATCTCGAAAAGCCAAGGTCCGCAGCCTGACATTAGGTGGCTATGGGTTAGCAGGGTGTCAAGTGAACGAAAAACCCCAGTGAATGCAGGGTTATTCCAACCCACAACTTCCTCAAAGAACAAAGGCTGCCGGTGCATCCGGCAGCCTTTGTGAACGGAACTTGATGGCCGCCAACGCTTGAAATCAGGCGCTGGCGCTAGTTTCCGAGGCGCGGTCAGACCGATCCGCGTAAATGTACAGCGGGCGAGCGGTTGCCTCGACAACTTCGCGGGAGATGACGACCTCTTCCACCCCTTCGAGGCCCGGAAGATCGAACATCGTCTCCAGCAGGATGCTTTCGAGGATCGAACGCAACCCGCGCGCACCAGTCTTGCGCTCGATAGCCTTACGGGCCACCGCGCCAAGCGCCTCGTCCGCGAATGTCAGTTCGATGTTCTCCATCTCGAACAGCCGCTGGTACTGCTTCACCAGCGCATTCTTCGGCTCGACCAAAATCTTCTTGAGCGACGTCTCGTCGAGGTCCTCAAGCGTTGCAACCACTGGCAGACGTCCGACGAACTCGGGGATCAGGCCGTACTTCAACAGATCCTCCGGCTCGACTTCGCGGAAGATTTCGCCGGTGCGGCGATCTTCGGGAGCGAGCACGTTGGCAGCGAAGCCGATCGACGTGGTGCGGCCGCGCGACGAGATGATCTTCTCAAGACCGGAGAACGCACCACCGCAGATGAAGAGAATGTTGGTCGTATCTACCTGCAGGAATTCCTGCTGCGGATGCTTGCGGCCACCCTGCGGAGGAACCGAGGCAACCGTACCTTCCATAATCTTCAGCAGAGCCTGCTGCACGCCCTCACCCGACACGTCACGCGTGATCGATGGGTTGTCGGACTTGCGGGAGATCTTATCGATTTCGTCGATGTAGACGATGCCGCGCTGCGCACGCTCGACGTTGTAGTCGGCCGCCTGCAACAGCTTCAGAATGATGTTTTCGACGTCTTCACCGACGTAGCCCGCTTCAGTCAGCGTCGTCGCATCCGCCATCGTGAACGGCACATCGAGAATGCGTGCCAGCGTCTGCGCAAGCAGCGTCTTACCCGAACCGGTCGGACCGATCAGCAGGATATTCGACTTCGCAAGCTCGACGTCATTGTGCTTGGTCTGATGGTTGAGGCGCTTGTAGTGATTGTGAACTGCGACCGAGAGCACCTTCTTGGCATGCTGCTGACCGATCACGTAGTCATCAAGAACCTTGCAAATTTCCTTTGGCGTAGGAATGCCGTCGCGCGACTTCACGAGTGAGGATTTGTTCTCCTCACGAATGATGTCCATGCACAACTCAACGCATTCATCGCAAATGAAGACCGTCGGGCCCGCAATAAGCTTGCGGACTTCATGCTGGCTCTTCCCGCAGAACGAGCAATAAAGAGTATTCTTGGAATCGCTCGTGCCGACCTTGCTCATTCCTGTCTCCGTCCGCCACAGATCTCAATCTTGGGATTGCCCCATCCCGGTACACGCCGGCATCACGTGTAGATAGGAGCAAAAACCATACCAGAAAAGACCTGTCACTCCAGTTGTCGTCGAATCACAGGATTGCCGAATCCCGCGATCATCGTAAGCCTACACAGCCTAGCCAATCATGGTGCCATCCGACTATCAAGAATTCGCTAATCGCCGGGACATTAAACTTCAGAATACTAGCCAGATTTCGCGCATTTCACGACCATACCCGGGCGTTTTCATTGCAGCGTTGCGAGAATGACACGTGTTCCTTGCCTTCGGAACCCTTGGTTAACCCACCCGGTCTGCTTCAATGACCCAATGATCCCCTTCAGTCGGGCATATAGTGAACCAATTGCTGTCGCCATCACCCCTGCAGTAACCAGCGGCCGGCCGCAGATCCTGAATAATGCGCGTCCGACGCCGAAGTTGCTCCTCGCCGACATGTTGTCCCAGTATGCGAGCGACGCAATAGCCCGCCCGCATTAAGTCGTACACTTTAGGCGTCATCGGCAACATTCGAGAGATCAGGATATTTCTGATACCAGATGCCACGCAATGCTCGCGATGCATTCGACCGCCTCGCACATTAGACTTATGACGTGAGAGGATCGGCACGCCATTGGAGGTAGTTAGTCACGCGGTGCGCGCAAACCAATCGACCTTCGTCTAAGGAACAATCTTCAGGGTGAAACTTGTCGCTGCCGCGCGCCCATCCGAATCCTTGAGATCGATGCGCAACAGATGATCCCCGGCCGGGAGTACAGCATTCGGCATATCGATCCCTGTAGGCTGAGTAAAAGGCTTCAGGCGCGGTGTGAGGTCCACCGCAGGATTCTTCACATACGTCACCTTCAGACTTTCGGTATCAATCCGCGCTCCTCCGAACGACTGAAACTTCACGCGGAAATGAAGGGGAGAGCGCGCAGTGTTGCCCTCCGCGAGATACTCAATGCGCGGTCCGCGGGTAATTCCACGCGTTTTCTCCGACGCCTCTTTGGGCAAAGGCAACCTGGCTTCGTCTTCGGTGATCAAAATATTGTTGGCATGGGCGCGCGCTGAAACCGTAAGCATGAATCCGGCAGCCAAAACCAGGCCGCACGCACGTCTCACAATTCCCATTCTGAAATCTCCTGCCCGCAGCAAATATAGCACGACACATTTCAAACGAGACAGCGCGCTTCCATCGCCGCGAATGGCCTTATATTACCGCAGCAACCTATCAGTACCTCCGACACGAATAAAAAAGCGAACGCCGAACCGGCGTTCGCTTGAAATACTGACGTAGACGCCCTGCTCTTTACGGCGCCTTCGGCGTCACGTCCTCAGCGCGCTTGTCGATCACCTTGTCGACAAGCCCAAACTCCTTGGCCATGTCAGCGGTCAGGAACTTGTCGCGCTCAAGGGCATCCTCGATCGCCTTGTAAGGCTGACCGGTGTGCCTGACGTAAATTTCGTTGAGGCGCTTCTTCAGGTTCAGGATTTCCTGAGCGTGCAGCATGATGTCGGTCGCCTGGCCCTGGAAACCACCGGAAGGCTGGTGAACCATGATGCGCGCATTCGGTAGCGAGAAGCGCATGTCCTTCTCGCCGGCAGCGAGGAGAAGCGAGCCCATCGACGCGGCCTGACCGGTGCACAGTGTCGAGACCGGCGGACGGATGAACTGCATCGTGTCGTAAATTGCGAGCCCCGATGTCACCACGCCGCCAGGCGAGTTGATGTACATCGAGATTTCCTTTTTCGGATTTTCGGCCTCGAGGAACAGAAGCTGCGCGACGATGAGCGTCGACATGCCGTCTTCGACCGGACCGGTCACGAAGATGATGCGCTCCTTCAGAAGACGCGAAAAGATATCGTAAGCCCGCTCGCCGCGGTTGGTCTGCTCGACCACCATCGGCACGAGGTTCATGTAGGTTTCAACGGGATCGCGCATTTATCACCTGGAGGTTGGCGGAAACGGACGCCTTGTGATGCAAAACGTATAGGCACTACAGATATGTGCCGACGGCCCGGCCACAAGACCGGCAAAACCCGATCCTGCAAGGCCTCGAAGCGGCATCAGTTGAAGCTGATTCGATCTAGCCCGAAAAGCGAGGCGGACGCCCCGCTTCGCTCATTCGGATCGTATCGTTAACGCGAACTCAATGCCTGAGGGGTCAGGCGGCCGTCTTGTCGTCCTCTTCCTTCATCAGGTCTTCGCGCGAGACCTTCTTCTCAGTTACCTTGGCGAGTTCGAGAATGAAGTCGACAACCTTGTCTTCGTAAATTGGCGCGCGAAGCTGCGCCAACGCATTCGGATTGTTGCGATAGAAGTCCCAGACTTCCTTTTCGCGGCCCGGCGACTGACGCGCACGATCGATCAGCGCCCGGCTCACCTCATCATCGGTGACAGTGATCTTGTTCTTCTCACCGATCTCGGAGAGCACGAGACCCAGGCGGACGCGGCGATCAGCGATCTTGCGATACTCTTCCTTCGCGGCATCCTCGGTGGTGTTTTCATCGGCGAACGTCTTGCCAACAGAATCCATCTCGGCCTTGATCGAGTTCCACATCAGATTGAACTCTTCGTCGACCAGCGACGGCGGCGGATCGAAGCGATGGGTTTCATCGAGGCGATCGAGCAGAATGCGCTTGACCCGCTGGCGTGACGCACCGGCGAATTCGACCACGAGGCGCTCGCGCATGGCTTCCTTCAGCTTGTCGAGAGATTCCATGCCGAGAGTCTTGGCGAATTCGTCGTCGACCTTCGATTCCTGCGGCGCTTCGACCAGGCTTGCGGTGGTCTCGAACTCGGCGTCCTTGCCCGCGAGATTCGGAGCGGCATAGTTCTTCGGGAACGAAGCCTTCACAGTGCGGGTCTCGCCGGAAGCAATTCCGATCAACTGATCTTCGAAGCCCGGGATGAACGTGCCCGAACCGATCACGACCTGGATGCCCTCGCCGGTACCACCGTCGAACGGCACGCCGTCAATCGTTCCCTTGAATGCCACGGTGACGCGATCACCGGACTCCGCCTTCGCACCCTCGGCCTTTGCTGCGTATGGACGGCTCTGGTCGGCGATGCGCTTCAGCGCTTCGTCCACGTCCGCGTCGGTCACTTCAGCGACGGGCTTCTCAACATTGAAGGTTTTGAAATCGGCAAGCTCAATCGGCGGCACGACTTCGATCGCAACCGAATAGTTGAGATCGGATTTGCCTTCGAGGATCGCTTCGATTTCCTTCGCTTCCGTCGGCATGGTGACCTTCGGCTCCGACGCCAGACGGAAGCCGCGCTCGGAGAAGATCCCTGCGTTGGTATCGCGGATCAGCTGCTCAACGGTTTCAGCGGCCACCGAACGGCCGTAGACCTTCTTCAGATGGGAGACAGGAACCTTGCCGGGACGAAATCCGTTCATGCGAACCTTGTCTTTCATATCGACAAGACGAGCATCGACCTTGGCATCGATATCGGATGCTGGAACGCTGACCTGAAATTCGTGCTTCAATCCCTCGGAGAGGGTTTCTGTGACCTGCATGGCGTCAATCTTCTTCCGGTCTGGCCCGGCCGGCGGCCGGGTCGTTGTCAATGTGTTGGGCGATGCCGTTCAGCATACGCCTGTGGTGCGGCGGAAGCGTTCCGCCAGGGCACGCGTCCTCCAAAATCTTTTGCGCAAACGAAGATCGCGCTGGTGCGGGCGGAGGGACTCGAACCCCCACAACTTTCGTCACTGGAACCTAAACCCAGCGCGTCTACCAGTTCCGCCACGCCCGCGCAGCGCACATCGTCAGGCGGCACAGCCGCGAGCGGCGGGCTTATAGCATGGGGCGGCCGGTTCGCAGCAAAAAAATGGCTTTTGCAACGCGATCTTAGAACGCCGCGACGAGGTGTCCGGCTAGACATCCTAAGTGGAAAATGATCGGCATAAGGCATGACAAATCAGCTGTTTTTGGTTCCGAGACGGGCTTTCCTGGCTGGACTAGGCGGCTTTGCCGTCACGTCGGGCCTGCGGTATCCCGCCGCTGCGCAGGGCCGCCCTGCCCTTTCGCTACGGCTTCGCCCCGGAACGGCGAAGCTCGTGCCGAATCTGCCGGATAGCCCGATCTGGGCATTCGATACAGGAACGCCGGAAGCGCCCCTGCGGTTCAGACGAAACGACGAACTTCAGGTGACGTTCACGAACAACCTCCCCGTCCCCGCCGCTCTCAATTGGGCCGGGATCGACGGCGCGCAGGCGACCGCCCCGCTCATTGTCCAAGGACAAGTCCCGGCCAGCGGGCGTGCCGATCTGGCCATCCCACTGCGTCATGCCGGCACATTCCTGCTAGAATCCCGCCTGCTCGGGGACGCCAAAGAGCACCCCTCACTGGCCCGCGCCCTCATTGTTGAGGAGTCCGAGAAGATCGCGGTCGATCGCGACGAGGTGCTGCTGATCGAAGATTGGCGGGTGAAAAGCGATGGACGCGCCATCGCGCCCGGCACGTCCACTCAGGACACCACCGTGACCTATACCGTCAACGGTCGTCCCAACCTCGACCTCAGCGTCAGGGCCAACGAACGCCTCCGCCTGCGGTTTATCAACGGCTGCCAGCGCGCTCCGATAGGCCTCAAGGTCGAGAAGCAGGAGGTACGCGTGATGGCTATCGACGGTCAGCCGGCTGAACCGTTTTCCGCTCGGGACGGCCAGGTGGTGTTGCCGCCAAGTTCGCGGGTCGATGTCTTTATCGACGTGACGGGCGCGCCGGGTACAACTTCATCGATCATGCTTCACGACGGAACCGCTGCGAAACCGATTGCGCGGCTCACCATCTCGAAGGACGCGCCGCTCCGTCCGGTACCGCTACCGGCCGCGGCACCTCTGCCGTCCAATGGCTTGCCCGCGCGTCTCGACCTTCAAGGAGCCCTGCGGACCGATCTCTCGCTCGATCCCAAGGCCTCCGATCCCAAGGCGTCCTGGGTCGCGCCCGCGAATCTTGTGGCGGCCTCAGCGCCTGCCTGCCGCGCCAAGCGTGGACGCACCGTGGTGATGGCGATCACCAATCCGACGCCCGCACCAGTGACATTCCGTCTGCAAGGCCATCACTTCCGCCTGCTCGACCGCCTCGACGATGGCTGGAAGCCATTCTGGCTCGACACACTGCTCGTGACGCCGGGTCAAACTCAGCGCATCGCCTTCGCTGCCGAACACGGCGGGAAGTGGTTGATGGAAGCGATCCCGATCGACTGGGCCGCGCCACGGCTCATCCGCTGGTACTTAGTCGAATAACTTCAATAAGCGATATCCAGTTCATCGTAGAGATTGCGGAGCACCGCAGGCAGTGCATCGGGAAGGTCTTCCGCGATCAATCCGGGGCCAAACTCCTGCGCGGCCTCCCCATGCATCCACGCAGCAATGCAGGCCGCTTCAAACGCCGGTACGCCTTGCGCCAGCATGCCTGCAATCATTCCAGCAAGAACATCGCCGGCGCCGGCGGTGGCGAGCCATGGTGGTGCGTTGGCCGTGATGGCCGCACGGCCATCGGGTGACGCCACCACGGTGTCCGCGCCCTTCAGCAGAACGATGCTGCCCGATTGCTGGGCGGCAAAGCGCGCACGCTCAAGCTTCGTCGAACATCCTTCCGGCAATGCCTTGAATAGTCTCGCAAACTCCCCCTCGTGCGGCGTGAGGACAATCTGCGGATCGTCGTTCTGCTGGATCATCTCAAAAAGAGCCTCGGGATCATCGGCAAAACTCGTCAGCGCATCCGCATCGAGCACCGCAGCCCGGCCCGCTGCAACGGCCGCTTGCACGAACTCGCGCGTGCGCCCACCAACCCCGGCGGCCGGCCCGATCACGCAGGCATTGAGGCGCTTGTCCGCAAGGAAGTCTTTGAATTGCTCGGGCGTATCGATGGCGCGGACCATCACCGCCGTCAAAGCCGCCGCGTTGACCGCGAGTGCGTCACGAGGCGACACCAGCGTGACAAGCCCCGCTCCGGCCCGTAAGGCCCCGCGCGCGGAAAGGCGCGCCGCACCGGTAAAGGCCAAATTGCCGGACATCACCACCGCATGCCCCCGCGCATATTTATGACCATCGATCTGCGGAACGGGGAAAAGGTCGGCCCAAAGGTCTGGGATGTTCTCGAAAATCCGCGGCGCAATTTCATCGAGCACGCCGTCCGGGATTCCAATATCTGCGACATGAATTTCGCCGCACCGGACCCGCCCGGGCAGCAGCAGATGCCCAGGCTTGCGACGGAAGAACGTCACGGTGGCCGAAGCCTGAACCGCAGCGCCCATGATGTCTCCCGTATCGCCATTGACGCCGCTCGGCAGATCGACGCTGAGGATCGGAACGCCGGTTGCGTTCATCGCCTCGATCATGACGTGAGGATCGCCTTTCACGGGGCGATTGAGACCTGCACCAAACAGCGCGTCGATGATCAAGGCTGGCTTGCCGATGGCGGCGGGGTCCCACGGCAGGACCGGCCCTTTCCATTGCTCGGCGGCGAGCGCGGCATCGCCTTTCAACGTATTCCGGTCGCAGAGCAGCATCACGGACACCTCGCGCCCGCGGGCGGCCAGCTCCGTGGCTGCGACGAAACCGTCGCCGCCGTTGTTGCCCCGACCGGCCACGATCAGGATCGCTCCTCGCTCGGCAATTGCATCCGCGACTTCGGCGACAGCCCGCCCAGCCTGTTCCATCAAAGCAAACCCGCTGGTGCCCCCCTCGATCGTCGCCTGATCGGCCCGTTGCATTTCTCCGACTGTCAGAACTTCCATGCCGATTACCTGTTCGTTCCGCCTCATCCTGAGGCAATTTTCCTGCCTATTATTTACTCACTTGCCTATTTTGTAGCCTGGTGATTTCCGACGGATCTCATCAAACATCTCGACTTCTGCTATTAATAACCTGACAACGCTTGCCAATCGCCCCGTCTTGAAAACTGGCATGGACCCTGCTTTTACGGCGCTGACATGGATGCGCTGTGACTGCCAACAAAGTAAGGGCACACACGGCGATCATCCTCTTTCACGGCGATTGACCTGTTGAGAAATCACATTGAGACGTTAATCGCCTAGACGACACCACTTGAGCCGCGCATCAACGCGCAAACGGAAATACAAAGTGCAGCCAGCCGCATTCGAAGTGCCGGGAGACGTTCAGTGAAAAAGATCGAGGCTATCATCAAGCCATTCAAGCTCGACGAGGTAAAGGAAGCGCTCCAGGAAGTCGGAATCCAAGGCATCACCGTAACCGAGGCGAAGGGCTTTGGCCGTCAAAAGGGCCATGCCGAGCTCTATCGTGGGGCGGAATACATCGTGGACTTCCTCCCCAAAGTGAAGATCGAGATCGTTGTCGGTGACGACCTTATTGAGAAAGCCATCGATGCCATCCGGCGCGCTGCCCAGACCGGCCGCATCGGCGATGGAAAAATCTTTGTCTCGAACATCGAGGAGGCCATCCGCATTAGAACCGGAGAATCCGGGCTCGACGCGATCTGATCGGTGACCTTCCGCGCCCTTGCCCCGTGGGCAAAGGCGCCTCGCGAGTGGTCCGATTCTAACATTCGCATCCCGTTTCGGCAGGCACCTCCTGCGAATGTTAGAATCAAAGGACCACTAGCAAATATAAGTTGCTAGTGGAGTTTTGGATTTAACATTCGCCTGACGAACTCGCAGCCGGTGGGTCGCGAATGTCAAATCCACTCCACTAGAATGATGCCGGCGAGACCATTGACCACGAACGACTAACGACCAGACCTAGAAGACATAAGGGGTACTCATGAAGACCGCTAAGGACGTCCTCAAATCCATCAAGGACAATGACGTAAAGTATGTAGACCTGCGTTTCACCGATCCGCGCGGCAAATGGCAGCACGTCACCTTCGACGTGTCGATGATCGACGAGGACATCTTCGCCGAAGGCACCATGTTCGACGGTTCGTCGATCGCCGGCTGGAAGGCGATCAATGAATCCGACATGATGCTGATGCCCGACCCGACCACGGCGTCGATCGATCCGTTCTTCGCTGAAACGACGATGGTCATCGTCTGCGACATTCTCGAACCGAGCACCGGCGAGCCCTACAACCGCGATCCGCGCGGCATCGCCAAGAAGGCCGAAGCCATGGTGAAGTCCATGGGCGTGGGCGACACGGTTTTCGTCGGGCCCGAAGCCGAATTCTTCGTGTTCGACGACGTACGCTTCCAGACCACCCCCTACAACACGGGCTTCAAGCTCGACTCATCGGAACTGCCGACCAACTCGGACACCGAATATGAAGGCGGCAATCTGGGCCACCGCATCCGGACCAAAGGCGGCTACTTCCCGGTGCCTCCGCAGGACTCGGTGCAGGACATGCGCTCGGAAATGCTCGGCGCCATGGCGCGCATGGGCGTCAAGGTTGAGAAGCACCACCACGAGGTGGCTTCGGCCCAGCACGAACTCGGCATGAAGTTCGACACGCTGACCCACATGGCCGACCAGATGCAGGTCTATAAGTACTGCATCCATCAGGTCGCGCACATCTACGGCAAGACCGCCACCTTCATGCCGAAGCCGGTTTACGGTGACAACGGCTCGGGCATGCACGTGCACCAGTCGATCTGGAAGGACGGTAAGCCGACCTTCGCTGGCAACAAGTACGCCGACCTCTCTGAGACCTGTCTCAACTACATCGGCGGCATCATCAAGCACGCCAAGGCCATCAACGCCTTCACCAACCCGTCAACGAACTCCTACAAGCGTCTCGTTCCGGGCTATGAGGCGCCGGTGTTGCTCGCCTACTCCGCGCGCAACCGCTCGGCATCGTGCCGCATCCCGTACACCACCAACCCGAAGGCCAAGCGCGTCGAGGTCCGCTTCCCCGACCCGATGGCCAATCCGTATCTGGCGTTCGCAGCAATGCTGATGGCCGGCCTCGACGGCATCAAGAACAAGATCGATCCGGGTCCGGCGATGGACAAGGACCTCTATGACCTTCCGAAGGAAGAGCTGAAGACCATCCCGACGGTTTGCGGTTCGCTCCGCGAGGCGCTCGAAAGCCTCGACAAGGATCGCGCATTCTTGAAGGCTGGCGGCGTATTCGACGACGACTTCATCGACAGCTTCATTGAACTGAAGATGACGGAAGTCGAGCGGTTCGAAATGACCCCGCATCCGGTCGAGTTCGAAATGTACTACTCGAATTGATGCCCTGCGCCTGACGGCGCGGCTTATCGAAACGACCTAAGGCGTCCCTCACGGGACGCCTTTTTGTTGCGCCCCCAGAGGGCCACCGCTTTCCATGCCAGGATTCGGGACACGAGGTGCGAGGGCATGGCTGAAGGCTTGCGGCTTGATCCTCTTGATCCCGCCCGGTCTTTCGTTGAAGAGTGTTCCATCGTCGTTAGCGACAGGGGCCGATTGTGACACTTCCCGAGCACCGGGTTCAGACCCGCACCGATCTGGCATGGTCGATCGCCGTGGGCGGGATCGGGGTCGTCGCTTTTGCGGCCTTTCTCCTCTTCGCCTGGTATTTTGCGGCCACGCTGTTTCTGATCTTTTCAGGCATCCTGCTGGGCGTCGCGCTCAACGCCATGACCAATTTGCTGCAGCGGGTGATCGGCGGGCCCCACCCACTGCGGCTGGCGTTTGTCTGCGTCATCCTCGCCGGCCTCCTCAGCGGCGTCGTTTTTCTTGGCGGATCCACCATCGCCCAGCAGGCCAATGTCTTGAGCAACACCCTCAAGTCTCAGCTCGTGAACGTCAAAGCCTTCCTTGAAAGGCACGGTGTGGACACGAGCTATCTTGAGCTTGGCAGCACCGCGCCGGCTCCGGGCAGTACGGCCGTGACACCTTCCGAGACGCCGGCATCTTCATTGGCGCCGCGCAATCTTCCGAGCGCAGGCGCCCTCGCCTCCAGCGGCGGCGCCATCGTGAGCCAGACACTCAAACTACTGCTTGGAACCGTTAGCGTCGTCGGCAACTTCTTTATCGTGCTGTTTCTTGGTCTTACTTTCGCGGCACAGCCGAGCGTCTACAGAAAGGGGCTGCTGCACATGGCGCCCGCACGCTACCGCGGCAGCGTAACCGCCGTGGTGGACCGGATCGGCGACACCCTCGAGCGCTGGCTGATCGCTCAGATGATCACCATGGCGGCGGTGTTTCTGGTGACCTGGATTGGCCTGTCCGCCATCGGCATCCAGAGCGCGTTCATTCTGGGCATTCAGGCCGGCCTGCTGGCCTTCATTCCAACGGTTGGCGCGCTAATCGGCGGCCTGATCATCGTACTGGCGAGCCTTGCGTCAGGCTGGGTCGCCGCGGCCAGCGCCTTCGTGCTCTTTCTCGGCGTCCATGCGCTTGAAAGCTATATCCTGACGCCGATCATTCAGCGGCAGGCGCTCGACATCCCGCCCGCCACCCTGTTCGCATTCCAGATCTTGCTGGGCGTCGTCTTCGGTCTGTGGGGGCTGGCGCTCGCGCTCCCCCTCATGGCGATCGTCAAGGTCATCATCGACTATGCCCGCCAGGAGGAAGAGAAGCCGCAGGAATTCAAGGTGGCGTGAGCGGATGGCGATGAAATAGCAAAAAGGCGCCGGATGGCGCCTTTTTGTTTGAACAGTCTTCGGACAAGCTCAGAAACTGACCCTGGTGTTCGTGTGCTCGACTTCAGGGGGCGACGCGAAGTAAGGCCCGACGAGCGCGCGCCACTCGGTGAAATTCGCCGACTCGCGGAAATCGACCGTGTGATTTTCCAGCGTCTCCCACTTGATGTGCAGCCGATAACGCGACGGCTTCTCGATCGAGCGATGCAGTTCAAAGCTCTTCCAGCCCTTGCAACGCTTGAAGATCGGCTCGGCCTTGGCAATGGCGGCCTCGAAATCCTTCTCGCTGCCCGGCTTGATCTCGATCTGTGCAATTTCAGTGATCATGGTGTTTCCGCCTTTTCTGAGTACGAGAAGCCTCTAGCGCAAAAGCATGCACAGGAAAAGAAAAAGGGCGCCGAAGCGCCCCTGCTCGTCATGCATGCTCGCCTGTGGCTCAGAACAGCGCCATCAATAACAATCCAGACAGGATGAAAACGGCGCCGACGAGTGCCACCGGCTGCCAGTCGAATGGCGCTTGATAACGGCCTTCGGCACGCCGAGCGGCGATCAAGGCGCTCTCGTATTCATCGGAGGTGGAGAACATGCAGGCAAATCCTGCACGAGCCGTGGCGGCAGCCGCCTCAAGCGCGCTGAGCTGAGTCTTGGAATCTTGGATGTGTGCAGTAGACATGCTTGGATGCTATGGCGCGAATGGTAAATAGATGGTTAGCGAAATAAGATCTGAATCTCGGTTGTTATGTTCTTCCCGAGATTTGCACGGCCGTCGACGTTGCCATCTCCATCCTCACGTCTTC
This sequence comes from Nitrobacteraceae bacterium AZCC 1564, assembly GCA_036924835.1. Taxonomy (NCBI): domain Bacteria; kingdom Pseudomonadati; phylum Pseudomonadota; class Alphaproteobacteria; order Hyphomicrobiales; family Nitrobacteraceae; species Nitrobacteraceae bacterium AZCC 1564. The sequence goes on along the minus strand of JBAGRR010000001.1, from coordinate 5,975,411 downwards.
AGGGCCGCAACACGCACAGAGGTCGGCGTCGACTGATAGCGAGCGCGGAATGTGTGGTTGAAGTGTGAGACATCGCCGAACCCTGATTCAAATGCGATGGCGCTGATGTTGTGATCTGCGAACCGAGGATCCATTAAAAGCTGATGCGCGTGCTCAAGCCTTCGACCGAGCACATAGTCAGTAAATGTCGTATTTTCTTCGGCAAATAAGTCGCGGATGTACCTGGCCGAAATGCCGTGCCGCGCGGCGACGGCGCTGATCGTCAACTGCCGATTGCGCAGGTTGATGGCGATATCGGACTTGATAGCCTGCATGCGTGCAGCACGCACGCTTACCTTTCGGAGTTTGGGATCGTGCTCGGAGCCTTGTCCCAAGATCATCGCCATAAGCTCATGAATATGAGCAGTGACAACGGCTTGCGTTTCCGACGGGATGGGCTCGCGCAGCAGAACCTGCAGATAATTCGTCAATAGCCTTAAGGCAGTCGAGTCATGCGAGATGTGTGAGAACATCATCCGGTCTGGATGGACGTGGTTTCGTTCGAGGAAGGTGCGCGGAACGGCGACCGACAGAAATTCAATCGGCGCCTTATAAAAACTATGGCCGATGGATGAATTCGACCAGACCACTGCATCCCCGGAGCTCGCGACAACTTCGTCGCATCCCACTTGGGACACCGCGGCAGCGCCGTTCAACACCACGCCAAGCATGATATCGTCACCGCCGTCGGCAATCAGGCTCGGCGTTCGCGTAATCCGATTGGCTGTGCTCCTGATCGATCCGATGGCAAGATCGGGCAGCGCCTTGATCGTGACCTGCCCACGGAATGGCTGATCCTTGGGCGGCTCCATGTCCAGCTTGACGATCTTGGCTCCGAACATCTCTCGCCAGACGCCAATTCTCTCATGCTCCGGAAACTCGTCGGTCGAAAAATCAAATGCCGTCATCGGTCGTGCACAATTCCAAATCGGACGACGATGTCGCCCCAATCCGTAAACACTTCGCGCGAGCGGGCATAATAGCGTTACGCTGCATCGCATTCTTGGACAGGACGGTACTGCCGGCTTGGACTACACGGAACTCCTCGAATTCGCGGGCTATTCGGGCCGCCGATCGGTCTCGAAATCGCTGCGCGAATATCCGCTGTCATGTATGCCGGTCATCGACTAGACGACCTGCTTCGCCGCCGACGGCATGCCAAGCGTCTTCACGAGCAACAGCAATGCCGTGCCGAGCTCCGCCCGGTTGCGAGCTGCCCCAAGGCAAATGCGAACCGCATGCGGCGGACGTTGATCCACGGCGAACGCTTCACTGCTGACGACCGCAAGCCCCTGCCGAAACAATTCGCTGACGAAATCCAGCCTGTTCCAGTGACTAGGCAACGGCAACCACACATGGTGCCCCTTCGGATGAGCCGAGAAAGAATGATCTTTCAGGATTCGAGCCGCGAGTTGCTGGCGTCCAATGGCTTCGTTCCTGATCGCCGCGATAATCTGGTCCGCCGTGCCGGAGCGCAGCCACTCCATCACAAGCGCGCTCATGAGAGGCGGCGCCATCTGCGTGGTCGCCTGCAGGCTATGCCTAAGTGTCTGCGCGGCCGACGCATCCGGCGCCAGAAGAAACGAAACCCTCAGCGCCGGAGCGATGCACTTCGACAGGCTTATCGTGAGAAACGTCTGGTTGGGTAACAGCTCTGCCAGCAGCGGCAAGGACGGTTCAAGCGCGCCGTATGCGTCGTCCTCGATCAGGAACGTACCGGACTTCCGCAGAACATCGGCAACATCCTTCCGGCGCTGTCGTCCCATGGTCGCTGTCGTCGGGTTATGCATCGTCGGCGTGAGATACACGGCCCTTGGTTTGTGGTGTTTGCAGGCCTTCGACAGCGCATCAGGCAAGATGCCTTGCTCGTCCATGGCAACGCCAATGAGACGAATGCCGAGCTTCTCCGCGGCGGATTTCATGCCCGGGAAAGTCAGTGCCTCCGTGAGAACCACATCTCCCGGAGAGACGAACGAGAGCAGAATATTAAAAATCGCCGATTGGCTGCCGGGATAGATGACAATCTGATCAGACGGGACATTGGGCATGCGCGCGCGCAACCAGTTCGCAACCGCATGTTGATCTTCTTCGCTGCCACCCGGCTGCTGATAGTTGAGGAACGAGGATATCCCGGCGTGTCTGTGCATCGACGCCAGTCCGCGTTCGATCCGCACATCCAGACTGGCCTCGACCGGCTGCGGCGGCACGTTCATCGACAAATCGATTTTGACAGCGGGCGGAACATCCGCCGTTGCGCGGGTTGTGGTTTCGGACACGAACGTGCCCTGGCCCACACGCGCATCGATAAAGCCGCGGTGCCTTGCGTCACTGTACGCACGCGTGACGGTCGTCAGATCGATGCCGAGCGCCTGCGCCAAAGCGCGGTGCGTCGGCAATTGCTGACCACGCCTCAAACGCCCGCTTGCGATGTCGGCTTCGATAGCGTCGGAAATTTGCCGGTACACGGGACCGGCGTCGTCTGAAATTGTAGGGACCCAATCCATGCAATCCCCCCTACTTTTCTTTGATATTTCCATACAAACGATTATTGTATGGACGTCAGCCAGTCAAGGAGGCCAGCCATGCACGACCAGGATCGCGTTTCCCTCTCTCGAGCTTTATGGCGAGGTTTCCTTTGCAAATGTCCGAACTGCGGAAAGGGACACCTGTTCGGCAAGTTTCTAAAGGTTGCGGACCATTGCGACGTGTGCGGCGAGGAATTCCATCATCACCGCGCCGACGACTTCCCGGCCTATCTCGTGATCGTCGTGGTTGGGCACATCATCGTGCCGCTGATCCTCGCGGTTGAGACGGCCTACGCACCGCCCTACTGGCTGCAATTCGCAGCGTGGCTACCGCTGACCCTGTTCAGTTCACTGGCGCTTCTGCAACCGACCAAAGGCATGGTGGTCGGATTCCAGTGGCAAACGGGAATGCACGGCTTCGAGGCCGCGAAACTACGACGCGTCAAGGAGACGGCAGCCGAGACCACTCCGCAGGATTCGGTCCTCGCCTGACACCCTTGCGACTGTAAAGCATTGATCCAATAAAAAAGCCGCCGAAGTTCGGCGGCTTTTGCTTTCGCGTGATTACGATGCCATTGAATAGGTCTGCAGCGACCGCGCTGACTTGAGGCCATTGCGGATCTCGGCCGCGATATCCGCACGGGACTGCCCCCTCGTCAGCATATCCTTGGCCCTGATCTCAGAGACCACGCGCCCCGGCTTTCCGAACACCAAAATGCGTTCTGCCAGTTCAGCCGCTTCCGTCACCGAGTGGGTGATGAAGATCGTGGTCTTCTTCTCCTCACCGATCAGGCTGAGCAGATCATTCCGCAAGGCAGCCGCCGTAATCTCGTCGAGCGCGGAAAATGCTTCGTCCGCCAGGAGTAGCGGCGGATTGAGCGCGAACGTCCGGGCGATGGACACACGCTGCCGCATGCCGCCCGAGAGCTGATGCGGATAGGAGTTCATGAAACGAGAAAGCCCCACGCGGTCGAGCCAGAAGCGGGCCTTCTCCAGCCTTTCCGCCTTCGGAACATGCAGAATTTCCAGACCGAAGGCGACATTATCCAGCGCGGATCGCCACGGCAGAAGCCGATCGTTCTGGAAGATGATGCCGACCCTGCCCTTGAGCGACTGAAACTGCGCAAAGGGATCGTTGCCCAGAACGCGCACTGTACCGGCGCTTGGCTCCTGCAACCCCAGCAGCAGGGACAGTGCGGTGGATTTACCGCACCCCGTTTCACCGACGATGGCAACCACCTCACCGCGCTGCACGTCGAAGTTCAGATTCGAACAGGCCGTGAATGGAGCGCCATCTCTTTGGAAGGTCTTCGTAACCCCTGAAAACGCGACAACTGGTTCTTCGGCCATCACGCAACCTCACTTTTCGGGCGCCACGACAAGAGTTGGCTTTCAACGAAGCTGATAATGCCCTGATAGACGAACAGCACGGCAACCAGGCTGAGCGTCCAGGCGACGGCACCCGCCATATCGAAAACGGATTGCGCTTGAAGAAGCTGGAATCCGACCCCGACTGTCGATCCGATCAACTCAGCGATCACAGCCACGCGAACGCCGTTGCCGAGATTGACCGTCCACGCGCTCATGATTTCAGGCACGATCGCCGGAAGAATGATCTTCGTGAAGCTTTGCAATCTGCTCGCGCGGAAGGCTTGCCCGAGGTGAATGAGATCCAGATTGACGGATTGAACCGCGCTGTCGACATACAACGCAAATGCCGGAAGCGTGCCGATCAGCAGAATGAAGGCAATTCGCACCTCGACCTGCGCAAACCAGATGACGGCGAACACGACCCACGACAGTGCCGGAACGCCCTGGATCATGTGGAGCAGCGGGCGCGCATAGGTCCGCACGCCTTTGAACAGTCCCATCATCACACCCAGCATCGTTCCCAGCACAAATGCGAGGAGGAGCGAGATGAGCACACGGAGAGATGTGACAAGCAGGCTGACCAGATTCGACCACTGCGAAAAGATCTTCCAGATCGCCTCGCCAATATCTCCAAGTGGCGGAACGATCGCCGGCGAAAAGAAGTAAGTCGAGATTTGCCAGAGAACTGCAACGCCGATCAGATCGACGATGATCGGCTGATGCTCCCTAATCCGTTGCCAGAGCGATCGTCCGGAGTTGGTTGCGACCGGAGGTGCGAGGCTTTCTCCAACCACGTTACGTTCCTGGATCATAGAGCACCTCCTCTCCCGGCGCGGTCTTCAGATAGCCGGAATCCTGCGCGGCCTTGAAAACCTGTTCGGCTGCTTTCTTGTTGACCCCCGCCCAATACACGTTGAGCTGCAGGCGATCCGACGAGATCAAATCAAGTGTCACGGCTTCAGGGATGCCGAGGTCCTTGGAGATGACCGCCGCCGCTTGCTTCGGGTTGCTCTTCACAAAGGCTGCAGCCTTTTCGTAGGTGGCGTACAGCTTTGGAATCAGCGGCTTGTTCTTTTCGACCCACGCTCGCTGCGCAGATATGCCGAGATATGGGAATGCGGATAGCCCCGTCGCTTGCTTCCACTTCGACATCACATCGATGCTGCGGAAGTCATTGTTGCCGTGGATCAGGATCGAGTATGACGGCTCCCACAACTGCACCGCGTCCGTGCGTCCGCTCTTCGCGAGTGGCACCAGTCCAGAGGAATCAGAATTTCGCAACTGGACCGTATCCACATCCAGACCACCGAGTTTTGCGAGGTAGCGGAACATCGGGAAATTCGCCGTTGGCAAAGAAGCAGCGAGTGTCCTCCCGTTGAGATCAGCGACCGTCTTCACGTCACTGCTCTTGGGCACGACAACCGTTCCCCAGAAATCGAACACGTTGAACAGATAGACAACGTCCAGGCCCTTCACCTTGAGAAGGGCGACGTCAGCAAGCAACGTTCCGCTTCCGCCCAACTGATCCGTACCCGCGGCAAAGTCCGTCCGGTAGGTAGCCGTCGGCTTTTGAACGAACGTCAGATCGAGGCCATTCTGCTCGTCAAACTTCTGCGACTTGATGACAGGCCCCATGAACGCTCCGAGCGAAGGCGATGGAAGCGTCGGGATTGTGAGCTTGACGGGCTCAGCGTGTGCAGCACCAAAAGATAGACAGACAATAGCGAGCAGAGAACAAAGTCGCTTCATCACAGTCACCTTCAAATTTTGGGGGACCAAGCCTGCGGATCAGCTCTTCTTCGTCTTGACGAAGTCGTATCCGGTCCAAGGCGCGTGAATGAGGACGAAGCTGAATGGCTCAGCGTCGCTCAGATTACAGACTTCGTGCTCGTACCCGGGAGGCATTGCACAGAAAGCGTGCGTCGGCATGGGAACGACTCCCTCGCCTTCCTTCCCTTTCCAGCGGATCTCGCCATTACCCGACACAGCAATGAACAGGTCCCATGTCTTCGTATGGATATGCGGGGCGAGTTTTTCTCCGGGGTGGACGCTGAAGAGACTCGTCTCCGATTCCGGGACCTGATGCAGCACTGCTTTCGAACAATTGCCGTGCGCACCAGCGGCAACCGCAGCGAAAATATTCTTCACCGAAACCAAAACTTGATCGTTCATTGTCTGCTCCGTTTCCCTAGACGTCTGCCATATCAATGTAACATGTCAGCCTCAAGCCGATAAAGCGGGCATGACGGGCCCGCTTTCGAGGCAATGCCGCTTTGCGGCTTAATCGATCCCTGCGATCAAAGAGTTGACCGCGCGCTTCTCGCGTTTATCGACGGTCAGCGAGAAGACGTCGGGACGGCTGTAGTGCCCAACCGGATCGAAATCGTATTGTGCTCTTGCCACCTGCGCGATGTCGATCTCCGCGGTGATGATGCCTTCCTTGTCCCAAAGCGGACCAGCAAGAATATTGCCAAGAGGATCGACAATGCAGCTTCCGCCACGCGACACGATGGCATCGCCCTCGCTCGGAAGATCCGACGGATAGTCCTCCGGATAGTCACTACGTTTGCAGAACTGATTGCTCGATAAAACAAAGCAACGTCCTTCGAGCGCGATATGCTGCATCGACGGCAACCATGTCGGCCGGCCATCGGCAGTCGGCGCGCAATAGACCTGAATGCGCTGTGAGTACATGGCCGCGCGCATCATCGGCATGTAATTTTCCCAGCAGATCACGGAGCCGAGCTTGCCGATATCGGTATCGTAAACCGGCAACGTCGATCCATCACCAAATCCCCACACCAGACGCTCCGAACCGGTCGGCATCAGCTTGCGATGCTTACCGAGATAGCGGCCGTCCGGCGCAAATGTCACAACAGTGCAATACAGCGTGCCGCCGTCGCGCTCGATGACGCCCATGACGAGATAAGCGCGGCTTTGCTTGGCGACCTGCCCGAGAACGCCGACCGCAGGTCCAGGAATCTCGATCGACGATGCATGATAGCGGCGAAACAGTTCGCGGCCTTCAGGCGACCGCGCGCCGATTGTTGCGCCGAAGCTCGTTCCGCGCGGATAGGCCGAGATAAATGCTTCAGGGAAAAGGATCAGCTTGGCGCCCTGGCGCGCAGCGTCCGCCGCCAGATCCCGCGTCTTTTCAAGTGTCGCCTGCAAATCAAACGCGACAGGCGCGGCCTGAACGCAGGCTGCCAGATATTTCGGCTCGGACGGTCCATCGAGCTTGCTTAAGTTTCTAAGATCGTCACCAGCCATTCATGAGCTCCACTTGCATCAAAAATTCTAACATCTCAACCTGACATGTCAATTCAGGCCGAAAGAGGCGCTTATTTGCGCCGCACCAATCGCTCTCGTCGTTCGTTATCAGCGCTCAACGTCGCCAGGATCGCCCGCTCAGTGGTGAGAACGTGGGTGCGAAGCGCATTCTTCAGTGCCGCCGCATTACGCTTTTCAAGCGCGTGCACGATTGCAGCATGTTCCCGTTGTCGGACGTCAGCCGCTTTCGGATCGAACCCGCGCCGGACCAAATACGTCACGATCTGGAGCTGGATCTGAAGTTGCCCATAGAAGCGGATCAGAAACGGATTTCCCGCCGCAGCGACGATCAGCGAGTGGAACTCCACATTCGCCCGCACGAATTCAGATGTCGAATTGGATCGGCCGAGCTTCTGCAGGCACTTCTTGATCTGCTGAATATCTTTCGCGGTCGCGTTCTGAACAGCGAAGTCCGCGGCGAAATCTTCCAGTGCGCGGCGTAACGCGAATAATTGCTCGGTCTGGGTATGGTCGATGCGGTTGACCATCGTGCCGCTGCGGCCGGCCACGGACAGCAATCCTTCCGTCTGAAGACGGGTGATCGCCTCCTTGACCGGCGTGCGGCCGAGATCAAGGCGCGCCGCGAGCAAGTTGACCGACGTACGCTCTCCCGGCCTGAGCTCACTGTTCAGGACGAGATCAATGATCCCGCCATAGGCCAGGTCGGCCGCAGAAAGCTCTTTCTCCGTTTGAGGTGTGCGCTCCAGCATGTCTTCGAAATCCCGTCGGCCCCGGCGTGTGTCAGGCACAAAACGCCATTAGAAAGCAAATTCCCGGACTAACGAGTCCGCGTTTCCCGCAAGATATTCCAACGCGGTGCAGCCGGGAAGTGCTCTCTTCATTCATTGGACCGCCGCGGCAATGGCCGACCCCACCTCGTCGGTGGACGCCTTCCCGCCAAGGTCGGGATTATGAGGCCCTTCGAGCAACACCCGCTCGATCGCCTTTACAACCGCTGCCGCCGCCTCAGGATAGCCGAGGTGCTCCAGCATCATCGCACCGGACCAGATCTGCCCGATGGGGTTGGCGATCTTCCGTCCAAAGATGTCCGGCGCCGAACCATGAACCGGCTCGAACATCGAAGGGAATTCACGCTCGGGGTTGATGTTGGCCGATGGCGCAATGGCAATCGTCCCCGCACAGGCCGGTCCGAGATCAGAGAGAATGTCGCCGAAAAGGTTCGATCCCACGACGACATCGAAATAATGCGGATTGCGGACGAAGTGCGCAGTGAGAATGTCAATGTGGTACTGCGTTGTCGTGACGTCCGGATATTCCTCTGAGAGTGCGGCCAAGCGGCTGTCCCAATATGGCATCGTAATCGCAATACCATTTGATTTGGTTGCCGACGTGACATGCCCGCGTCGACGCCTCGCCGCCTCGAAAGCATAGCGAAGAATCCGATCGACGCCCTTGCGGGTGAAGACGCTCTCCTGAACGGCGCGCTCGGTCTCCGTTCCCTCGTCCCGAATTCCGCCGACCGTTGAATACTCACCCTCGGTGTTCTCGCGAACGATCAGCATATCGATGTCTTTGGACGTCCGGCCAGCAAGCGGACTCTTAACGCCCGGCATGAGCTTCACGGGACGAACATTGGCGTACTGATTGAACTCCCGCCGGATCGGGATCAACAGTCCCCAGAGCGAGACGTGGTCCGGAACACCCGGATACCCGACGGCGCCGAGATAGATCGCATCGTGGCTGCGAATGCGATCGAGGCCATCTTCCGGCATCATACGGCCGGTCTTCTGGAAACGCTCGCAGGACCAGTCGAATTCATCCCACTGGAATGAAATTCCGAACCGCTTCCCTGCAGCTTCCATCACCTTGATGCCTTCCGGCATCACTTCCATGCCGATGCCGTCCCCGGCAACGACCGCAATCCGATGAACCTTGCTCATTATGCAGCCTTTGCCAGCGCAACGGCGCGACGCTGCTCATAAGCCTGAAGATGGACGTAGATGAAGCGATGCAGCGATGGATCGACCCCGTGCTGCTTGGCTTTATCCAGCATGAATCCAAGGATATGATCGGCCTCCACCGGACCATTTCGCTCGATGTCGCGCAGCATAGACGCTGTGTACGTCGAGGTCTGGTCGTTGAAAAGCTGCCGGTACTCGGCGAGAAACGCATCCGACGGCCGATGACCTTCGCGGCCTGCGATCTCGGCATTGCGCTCCAGCAGCTCGATCATGAGCTCGGTGCCATCGCGCGTCCGCGCGATATCGCCGACGCTTGCACGCATGGCACATGTCATGCCGGCAACGGTCGACAGATGAACCACCTTTTCCCACATCGCCTGCATGATGTTCGGCACTGCCGACGCGATCACCGAAGTCTTGTCGAAAGCTTCCTTCAACCGGGTCACACGAGGAGACATCTCGCCGCTCTGTTCACCAAAGGTGATGTATCGCCAGTCATTGAGATGCTTGATCAGGCCATCCGGCGTCAGCGTCGCGGCAATCTTGGCCACACCGCCGAGAACCCGCTCCTTGCCGAACTTGGCATTGAGGATCTCGATATGGGCGACACCATTCAGCAGCGGCAGGACCGCCGTATTCTCGCCAACGAACGGCGCGATCGTCGCCATCCCATTCGCAAGATCATAGGCCTTGCAGGTCAACAGAACGATGTCGTACGGCCCCTTCGCCTCTTTCTCTGTGACGGCCGTCACGGGCACCTGGACGTTGCCATACTTGCTCTCAATGCGCAGTCCATCCGCGCGGAGCTGCTTTTGCCGATTTTCCCTGACCAGGAATTCAACGTTGGCGCCGCCTTCGACCAGTCGGCCACCGAAATAACCTCCAATGGCGCCCGCCCCCAGACACAGAATGCGCATTCACAGCTCCTTAGATTCGCAGAACACTCGTTGCGGATCGGTCCTACGCCAAGCGATCTAACATGTCAATTTGACATGCCTGTCGATCAGCTATGAAGCTGTGTACCCTTGGTCTCTCCCGCCACAATCGCGCCAATCACAAAGAGCGCACAAGCCGCGAAACAGAACGCCGCAAGCGACATCGGAATATTGGCGGTCTCACCTGCAGCCAGCGACACGAACGTGGGCATCATGCCGCCGAACGCGAAGCCGATGTTCCACGACAGTCCCGTTCCGCTGGCGCGCAACACCGTCGGAAAACGCTCGTTCAGGAAGATCGGAACGGGAGCAAGCACGGCATTTCCAAAGAACGAGATCGCGAGAGCATAGAACGCGATCGTCGAGATGTTCTGCGTTGAAGCCATGGACAGATACATCAATGGCAGCAACACCAGGGCAGGAACACCGACCACAAGGAATGCGCCACGCCGGCCAATCCGGTCGCTGAGATAGCCAATAAAGGGCCCACTGATCGTCGCGACAATCGCGGACCCCACGAGGATCATCGAAGCTGACGTATTCGGGATCTTGTTGATGAGCTTCAGGAAGGTGGGCAGATATCCGGAGGTCACATAATAAGCAGCCCCCGCTCCACCGGTCACAAGCAGGTTGACCAGCAGGACATTGCGGTGGGTGCCGGTAAACAACTGCGATACGGGAGATTTCGTATTACCCGGACCAGCGGCCGCACGCCGGGCCTTTGCAGCCAGCCAGACCGGAGATTCCTCCAGATATTTCAGGATAAAAAGCCCCAAAATCGAGCTGACGATTCCGCAGTAGAACATAAAGCGCCAGCCCCAGATCTCGAATTCCTGGCCGGGATAGAGCGTCGACGCGATCCAGAAGGCCACCGAAGCCAGCAAGGCGCCAAGACCGGCCCCGCCTCCTCCGACCAATCCTGACACCGCACCGCGCCAATGCGTCGGCACGGATTCCGTGCCGACGGTGTGCGTCGTCGCAACCACGCCGCCAACAAAGATGCCTTGGATCAGACGCAGCACAAGGAATGCGATCGGCGCGATCAGCCCCGCAGTCGCCAATGTCGGCAGGAAGCCGAACGCCGCAGTAACGATACCCACGCCACAAACGGCTGTGAACATGGCCGCCTTTCGGCCATGCCGGTCCGCGTAACTTCCGAAGATCGCCGAGCCAACCGGCCGCATGAGAAGCGTCACGGTGAACGACGCATACACGGCGGCAAGGGACAGCGTCGGATGATCCGACGGGAAGAACAGCTTGCCGATGATGGGAGCCACATAAAGAAGGATAAACAGATCAAACAGATCCAGCGACCAGCCGAAGCAAGATGCCAGCACCGCCAGCAGCCGCTGCCTGTCCGTCACCTGCCCAGTCACTACATTATCGATTGCACTCATCGCGACAGCCTCCCCCTGTGTTGATGAATGAAAATCTAGACAGGAGAAAACTTGGGTGTCAAACTAATATGTCAGTTTAACATGCTTCTTTTGCTCGCAGGGCGTGCCGAGGCGATGATGTCGAAGTCCAGGAACCCGCAACCGCCCATCGACCACGAGCAGCCGCCCCTGATCGATATGGTCCCGCGAAAAACCGTGCGGCACATTCCGCTTGCACCGCATCAATACACGGAGCGGATTACGCCTTCGAAGAATGTGTTCGTGCTTGCCCATGTCGGCATTCCCCGCGCCCGCGGCGAAGACTGGTGGCTTGATATTGCCGGGCTTGTCGACAAGCCGCTTCGTCTCTCCTTCGACGAAATTCTCCGCATGCCGAAACGAAAGGTGACGGCGCTGCATGAATGCGCGGGCTTTCCCAAAGCACCGCACATCGCCACCCGCCGCTATGCCAACGTCACCTGGGGCGGCGTCGATCTCGCGTCATTGCTGGAGGCTGCAGGAATACGCGCGGAGGCTCGCTATCTCTGGTCTTATGGCCTCGATCAAGGCGCCTTCGAGGACATCCAGTCACACGTCTACCTGAAGGATATGCCGCTCGATCGCCTCGCTAGCGGCGACGTATTGCTCGCCTATGAACTCAATGGCGAGAGACTTGATTGCGAACATGGCTTTCCGCTGCGCCTGGTCATTCCAGGCTTCTACGGCACAAACTCGGTGAAATGGCTCTATCGGCTGGAACTGTCCGACCATCGCCCGGACGGCCCTTTCACGACGACCTATTACAACGACGTCATCGCCACACCGACGCCAGAGAATCCGACGGGACGAACGAAACCCGTGTGGGAGATTGCACCGGAGTCGATCATCGTCTCGCCCGCGGCCAATGCCGAATTAAGCCCCGGCCCTCTCCTGATCTGGGGATGGGCCTGGGCGGATGCCGGAATTCAGAGCGTCGAGGTCAGCACCGACGGCGGACAAAGCTGGACCGCAGCCAATGTGGAGGTTGCAGTCAACCGATCCTGGCAACGGTTCGAAACGCCCTGGACGCCACCATCACAAGGTAAATATGTGCTGATGGCCCGCGCCACTGATCATGCAGGACATGTCCAGCCCCCTACACACGCGCGCAACTGCGTGTATGAGGTGCCGGTCACGATAACGGAGAAGCCAACTTCTTAGTGACTGATCATCCAGGGCCGCGCGGTTGGGAATCCTTTCGCACCGCTACGGCTTTTGGTGACAAGGTGCGCAGGCCCAACGGTCTAGTAATTGGTCGCGGTCAACTCATTTGGGATGCCGTCGATCGGGCATTCCTCAGTCCCTGCGGTCGGACGGGTCATCGCCTCAACCATTTCGCGGGTCCCTTCGGGATCGGCAATCCAGTTCTTGTAGAAATCGTAGGGGCACGCCGCGACACCCCGCGCGCTGTCACCGGAATTGATCGTGCCAGTATAGCCGCGATGAAGCAGCTTGAAGAGGTGGTTCTGCGACTGGCCGGTGCGACGCGCGTCTCGAATCAGATTCTTCGAGAGCTGGGCGTACTGGATACCGTATTCCTCCTCACCGGTCTCGCCGAGGGTGCGGCCGTCGAAGCCGATGATCGCGGAGTGACCAAAGTAGGAATAGACGCCGTCAAAGCCGGCGGCATTGGCGACGGCCACATAGACATTGTTGGCCCAAGCCATCGCTTTGGAAATCAGGATCTGCTGTTCCTTGGCCGGATACATATAGCCTTGGCAACGCACGATCAGCTCGGCGCCCTTCATGGCGCAATCGCGCCAGATCTCCGGAAAGTTGCCGTCGTCGCAGATGATCAGTGAGATCTTCATGCCTTTCGGACCATCGGAAACATAAGTGCAGTTGCCCGGATACCATCCTTCGATCGGCACCCACGGCATGATCTTGCGATATTTCTGAACGATCTCGCCCTTGTCGTTCATCAGGATCAAGGTGTTGTAAGGCGCCTTGTGCGGGTGCTCCTCGTGACGCTCGCCGGTGAGCGAGAACACGCCCCAAACCTTGGCCTTGCGGCAAGCTTCAGCGAAGATGTCGGTCTCGGGGCCAGGGATCACCGACGCCGTCTCGTACATCTCTTTCGAGTCGTACATGATGCCTTGAGTGGAGTATTCCGGAAAAATCACGAGATCCATGCCCGGCAGGCCAGCCTTCATGCCGATCAGCATGTCGGCGATCTTGCGGGCGTTGTCGAGCACCTCGGCCTTGGTATGTAGGCGCGGCATTTTGTAGTTGACGACGGCGACACCGACCGTGTCGTTGCTGCTGGAAATATCACCGTGAAGCATTGGGACTGGCCTCTCTTTTGATTTGTGACGTGCCGTCGATGAACGTTTGGGATCCTGCGTTAGTGGCTGATCATCCAGGGGCGCGCGGTCGGGAATCCTTTCGCGCCGCTTCGCGTCTTGGTGACGAGGCGTGAGGCCTTGCCCGAACAACAACCGCATCCCGGGCCATGCGACGCCTTATATTCATTGAGCGTCTTCGGCGCGTTCGCGCTGCGCTCGTTGGTGGCGTGAGCCTTGCGCCGGTCCGCCGGCATGCAGGCGAAATGCGGCGCCGTCAGAATGACTCTCCGCGACTCCGTCGCGCAATGCGGACAGTCCTGCGGATCGTCGCACTCGGACATTGGCCGCATGTCGGTGAATGGCCCACAGTCGTTACACAGATATTCGTAAACCGGCATCGATGCTCTCCCCATGCTTGCCGCGATGAATTGACACGAGGCGGCCGACGCCGCCCCGTGCCGCCCCCGCTCACTTGTCCGGAGACAGCGGCATGTCGATGCCGCCCTTGATGTGTTTGATCGGTCCCGCCGACGACGGCATGATGTCGAAGTCGAAGATCTCCGTCGGCAACCACAGTGTGGCACATGCGTTCGGTACGTCGACGACGCCCGAGATGTGGCCCTGAACCGGCGCCGTGCCGAGGATCGAGTAAGCCTGTGCGCCGGAGTATCCGAACTTCTTGAGATACTCGATGGCGTTCAGACACGCCTGACGGTAGGCGATGTGCACATCGAGGTAGTGCTGCTTGCCCCGCTCGTCGACCGAGATGCCTTCGAAGATCAGATAGTCATTGTAGTTCGGCGTCACCGGCGACGGCTTGAAAACCGGATTCTTGATGCCGTACTTCGAGACACCATCCTTGATGACGTCGACCTTGATGTGCAGCCATCCCGCCATTTCGATCGCGCCGCAGAAGGTGATTTCGCCGTCGCCCTGGCTGAAGTGGAGATCGCCCATCGAGAGCCCGCCACCCGGAACGTAGACCGGGAAGTAGATCTTGGAGCCGCGCGACAGATCCTTGATGTCACAGTTGCCGCCGTGCTCGCGCGGGGGGACGGTGCGCGCGCCCTCGGCCGCAGCTTTTGCCTTCGCATCGCCCTTCAGACGCCCCATATGCGCGGTCGGGCCGAATGGCGGATTGGCAAGGCCCGGAACGCGGGTCGGGTTGGTCGCGATCAAGGCGGTCTCGCGCTCGTTCCAGGTGGCGAGCAGCTTTGGATCGGGCAGACAGCCGATCAGGCCGGGATGGATCAGGCCGGCGAAGTTGACGCCCGGCACATGCCGCGACGACGTGTACATGCCCTTGAAGTCCCAAATCGACTTCTGCGCCAGCGGGAAGTGATCGGTGAGAAAACCGCCGCCGTTTTTCTTCGAGAAGAAGCCGTTGAAGCCCCACAGGCTCTCTTTCATCGGGCCGACATCCAGCAGATCGACCACCAGCAGATCGCCTGGCTCCGCGCCCTTCACACCGATCGGGCCGGACAGGAAGTGAACGATCGAGAGGTCGATGTCGCGAACGTCATCAGCCGAGTCATTGTTCTTGATGGATCCGCCCGTCCAGTCATACGTCTCGATGATAAAGTCGTCGCCCGGGTTGACCCATTCCACCATCGGAATGTCAGGATGCCAGCGGTTGTGGACCTTGTCGTTTTCATAAGCCGACTGCGACAGGTCGACCTTGATTAGTGTATCTGGCATTTAGCAGCTCCCCTTGGTTACAGTGATGGTGTGCGTTGACGATTTAGACGGACAGATATTTCGCGACCTGATTGGCATCGATGCCTTCTCGCGGTTCATCCCGGACGATCTCTCCGTTCTCAATGACGAGAACCCGATCGGCGACATCGAGCGCGAAGCTCAGCACCTGTTCCGAGACGATGATCGACAGCCCGCGCTCATCGCGAATGCGCTTAAGCGTGCGCGCCATCTCGCGAATGATCGAAGGCTGAATGCCTTCGGTCGGCTCATCGAGCAGCAACACCTTTGGCTTGGTGGCGAGAGCCCGCGCGATCGCCAACTGCTGCTGCTGACCACCTGACAGATTGCCGCCGCGCCGGCCTTTCATCTCGAGCAGAACTGGAAACAACTCATAGATGTCACCGGGAACTTCCTTGTCCTTCGTCGTGACAAGTCCTGTCTCGATGTTTTCCTTCACCGTCATGGTCGAAAAGATCATGCGGCCCTGCGGCACGTAGGCGAGGCCTCTGGCGACACGCTCATAGCTTTTGAGCTTGCTCAGTTCGGCGCCATCCATCGCTACCGAACCGCTCTTGGTGGAAACGATCCCCATCAGCGACTTCATGAGTGTAGTCTTGCCCATGCCGTTGCGGCCCATGATGGCCACGATTTCGTTGGGCGCGACGGAAACGTTGAGGCCATGGAGAACTTCGCTCTGACCGTAAGCGACGTGAAGATCCGAGATCGCCAGCATTGCGTATTCCCTTTTGGCTCAGTGACCGAGATAGACTTCGATGACCTTGGGGTCGGTCTTCACCTTCTCCATCGAACCTTCCGACAGGATCTGGCCTTGATGCAGCACGGTGACCTTGTGGGCGATGTCTTCGACGAACTTCATGTCGTGCTCGATCACGAGCACCGAGCGATCCTTGATGATGCGATTGAGGAGCTCCGCGGTCTTGACGCGCTCGCTGACGCTCATGCCGGCAACGGGCTCATCCAGCATCAGGAGATCCGGATCTTGAATCAGAAGCATGCCGATCTCGAGCCACTGCTTCTGCCCGTGGCTCAGCAATTCGGCGCTCATGTTCAACCGATCTTTCAGAAATATCGTCTCCGCGACCTCCTCCACTCGCTCGCGCACAGCGGCATCGCGTTGGAAGGTCAAAGCGCCGAACACGGTGCGTCCGCGCGGATAGGAAATTTCCAAATTCTCGAACACAGTGAGGTCATCATAGATCGAGGGCGTCTGGAATTTGCGCCCCACACCGGCCTGGACGATCTGGTTCTCCTTCAGCTTGGTCAGCTCCTGTCCACGAAACTGAATTGAGCCCGATGTCGCCTTTGTCTTCCCGCAGATGAGATCGAGCACCGTGGTCTTGCCAGCGCCGTTGGGGCCGATGATCACGCGGATTTCGTTTTCATCGACGTAGAACGACAAATCGTTGACCGCCTTGAATCCGTCGAAAGACACCGTGAGGCCTTCGACTGCGAGCAGAAAGTCTTTGGGTTGATGACCAACAAGCATGTGAGCCCTCCTACTCTGCCGGTGCGCCGTCGGCGACCGAGCCGCTGGTCCAACCACTCTTGCCGTCTGACTTCGGCTTACGGGCCGCAATGAAGCGATCGATGGTAGACTGCACATGATCGCGCCAGATACCTGCCAGCCCATTCGGGAATGCGAGGACAACGGCAATGAACAAAGCACCGAGGCCAAACAGCCACAACTCAGGGAAGGACTCCGAGAAGCTCGTCTTGGCGAAGTTAACCAGCAGCGTGCCGTAGACAGCGCCGAGGATCGACAACCGGCCACCGACGGCCGTGTAGATCACCATTTCAATGGAGGGCACGATGCCGACGAAGGACGGCGACATGAACCCGACTTCGAGGGTAAACATCGCGCCGCCGATCGCTGCAAAGACAGCCGCGATGCAGAACGCGAAGATCTTGAAGTTGGCGACGCTATAACCAGAAAACCGGACCCGATCCTCCTTTTCGCGCATCGCCACCAGAATGCGCCCCAGCTTGGAATGCCGGATGAATTGCGCGACGGCGATACAGCCGAACAGACAGGCCACTTCAAAGAAGTAGAGGATGACCTTGGCGTGATCCGGCCGGATGTCCCATCCCTTCAACGTGCGCAGATCCGTCATGCCATTGATGCCACCGGTGTAACCCTGTTGACCGATGATCAGGATCGTCATGATGGCGGCAATCGCCTGGGTAATGATCGCGAAGTAAGTGCCACCCACCCGGCGCTTGAACATCGCTGCGCCAAGGATGAAGGCGAACAGACCCGGCAGAACGATGATCGCGATAATCGTGAAAGTCAGGCTGTGGAACGGCTGCCAGAAGAACGGCAACGACGTGATCTGATTCCAGTCCATGAAGTCCGGAATGCCGGGCGTGGACTGGATCTTGGTGTTCTCGACACTCGATGCCTCAAGCTTGAGGAACATCGCCATGCAATAACCGCCGAGCCCAAAGAACACGCCCTGCCCGAGGCTAAGAATGCCGCCGTAGCCCCAGCAGATCACGAGGCCCAGCGCGACGAAGGCGTAAGTCAAATACTTCGCCACCAGGTTCAATCGGAAGACGTCGAGCGTCAGCGGCAGAATGACAACCAGCAGCAAGGCGAGCGCGGCGATGCCGAGAAGTTCAGACTTGGTTGCAAAGCGCGTGTTGTTGGTCATGGCTTCTGCCTCTCACTTGCGGACCTTGAGGGCGAACAGGCCCTGCGGACGCACCATCAGGATTGCGACAATCGACAGCAGCGTGATCACCTTGGCCATCGATCCCGACAGGAAGAACTCGAGCGTCGACTGGGTCTGCGAGATGCTGAAGGCCGAGGCGATGGTGCCGAGCAGGCTTGCGGCGCCGCCGAACACGACGACCAGGAAGGTATCGACGATGTAGAGCTGGCCCGATGTCGGCCCCGTGGAGCCGATCATGGTGAATGCGCTGCCGGCGATTCCTGCAATCCCGCAGCCAAGACCGAAGGTGAAACGGTCTACCTTTTCGGTGTTGATGCCGACAGCGCCCGCCATGATGCGGTTTTGCACGACCGCGCGAACCTGCCGGCCGAACCGCGACAGATAGAGGATGTACACGACACCGAGGGTGATGAGCACGGTCAAGCACATCACGAAGATGCCGTTGATCTGCACCTCAATCGTATCGGTGACATGCAGCGATCCCAGCATCCACTGCGGCAATTCAACGCCGACTTCGCGGGCGCCAAAGATCGAACGATAAGCCTGCTGAAGGATGAGGCTCAGGCCCCAGGTTGCAAGCAGCGTGTCTAGCGGCCGTTTGTAGAGGTGCCTGATCAGCCCCCACTCGACCAGCATCCCCAGCGCGCCGGACGCGATAAAGGCCAGGATCATCGCAACGAAGAAATAGCCCCCAAACAGGGATGGAAGATGCGCCTGGAAGAAGTTCGACGTCATCCACGTGACGTAGGCCCCGAGGATCATGAACTCGCCGTGGGTCATGTTGATGACGCCCATCTGGCCGAAGATGATCGCCAGCCCCAACGCCATCAGCACATACACAGAAAACAGGATCAGTCCCGCGAAGCCCTGCATCGCGAAGATTGCGCCAAGATCACCAATCGAATAATCGCCGAACATCGATCCGTCCTCCGTCAGGGAAAGGATCCCGCGCCGCAGGCCAAGTGCGGCGCGGGGGTCTTCAGCGCGGCTTTTGACGGCCGCTGCCAGGGAGCTGAGGAGAAGCGCTATTGGTAGCCCTTGGGGAACGGATCGGGCTCGACCAGATCTGCGGTCTCGTAGATCACGTCGAACTGACCATCGAGACGGGCGCGACCGACGCGGGTCTTCGACCAGAGGTGATGGTTCTCGTGGATCCGGACGTAGCCCTCCGGAGCCTCCTTGAATTCAACACCAGGCGAAGCTGCTGCGATTTTATCGATGTCGAAGCTCTGGGCCTTTTCGACCGTCAGCTTCCACAGCCACGGGCCGAGATATGCAGCCTGGGTCACGTCACCGATCACCGTCTTCTCGCCCCACATCTTCTGGAAGGCGGGGACAAATTTCGCGTTGTTGTCGTTCTTGAGCGACTGGAAGTACTTCATGCAAGCGTAGGCGCCCGCGATGTTTTCGCCGCCAATGCCGTCGATTTCGTCTTCCGTCACCGAGATGGTGAGAAGCGTCTGCTTCGACAGATCGATGCCGGCTGCCTTGAGCTGCTTGTAGAAGGCCACGTTCGAGCCGCCCACGACGTCGGTGAAGATCACATCAGGCTTGGTCAGCTTGATCTTGTTGATGACCGAGTTGAACTGGGTGTGGCCAAGCGGG
Source organism: Nitrobacteraceae bacterium AZCC 1564 (assembly GCA_036924835.1). Lineage (NCBI taxonomy): Bacteria > Pseudomonadati > Pseudomonadota > Alphaproteobacteria > Hyphomicrobiales > Nitrobacteraceae > Nitrobacteraceae bacterium AZCC 1564. The sequence goes on along the minus strand of JBAGRR010000001.1, from coordinate 5,955,593 downwards.
AAGTACTCTTCGCCGACCACCTTGAGCTTGAGGAAGTTCTCGATGTGCTTGCGCGCGATCTTGTTCGATGTACGCGGCCAGATGTAATCCGATCCGATGAAGTAGAAGCTCTTGGCGCCCTTCTCTTTCGTGATCCAGTTCAGGCCGGCAAGGATCTGCTGCGTGGCTTCCTGGCCAGTGTAGATCACGTTCTTCGACTGCTCGAGACCTTCATAAAAGGTCGGGTAGTAGAGCATGCCGTTGTACTGCTCCATCACTGGCAGCACGGCCTTGCGCGAGGCCGAGGTCCAGCAACCCATAATGGCCGCGACCTTGTCGTTGACAAGCAGCTTCTTGGCCTTTTCGGCAAAGGTCGGCCAGTCGCTGGCGCCGTCTTCCTGAATGAACTTGATCTTGCGGCCGAGCACGCCGCCGGCAGCATTGATCTGCTCGATGGCCAGCTTCTCCGCCTCAATCGATCCGGTCTCGGAGATGGCCATGGTGCCGGTGGCCGAGTGCAGGATACCGACCGTGACCTCAGTATCGGTCACGGCAAGTCCTGTGGTGTTGACGGCAGAGGTCGCCGGACCCGCGCCGAAGGACGGTGTCGGTAGCAGCGACAGAGCGGGCAAAGCCGCCATGCCCATCAACATCTTACGCCTGAATGGAGATTGTAATCCTCGATCGTTTTTGTCCGACATGGCCACCCCTTCTCGTTGAACAACGCTTTGGTGGGATGAGGATGGCCCGGTTTGTGCAATGCACGCATACGCGAAATCGCGCATACGGCACCGCAAAAGCGCGACGTAGATTTTGAATCGGCTTCAACGAATGCTCGGGAGGTGCGGGTTTGGTCGGTCGTCAGCGCATAGACCGCATCAGGCGCCAGTATAATCAATGGGTTGCGAACCAAACCCTTGAGGACTACGCACTTCGGTTCACAGCCAAGAGCGCGCGCCGCTGGTCTGCATCTCGCGTGGCGAACACCGCGCTTGGCGCGATCTCATTCCTTGCGCTGGAAGCCATCGGCGGCACCATCACGCTGAACTACGGCGTGACCAATGCGACTGCCGCTATTTTAGTCGTCAGTGTGATTATCTTTTGTTGCGGCCTGCCGATTGCCTATTACGCCGCCAGATATGGCGTCGACATCGACCTGCTGACGCGCGGGGCAGGCTTTGGCTACATCGGATCAACCATCACCTCGTTGATCTATGCCTCCTTTACTTTCATCTTCTTCGCCATCGAAGCCGTCATTCTGGCCATGGCGCTGGAGCTGTGCTTCGGCCTGCCCCGCCCCATCGGTTATCTGGTGGGCGCCATCGTCATCATTCCGCTGGTGACGCACGGCATCACGCTGATCAGCCGCTTCCAACTGTGGACCCAGCCGTTCTGGATTTTGCTCCACATCCTTCCCTTTGCGGCCATTGCGATCAAAAGCCCCACGTCCTTCGCCGAATGGCGCGCATTTGCCGGGGAGCATGGAGATCCGTCAGGACAACTCGATCTCCTGTTGTTTGGCACCGCTGCCGCCGTGGTGTTCTCATTGGTGGCGCAGATCGGCGAACAGGTCGACTTTCTACGCTTTCTTCCACGTGATCGACGCACATCCAAACGATCATGGTGGATCGCCATGGTCAGCGCCGGACCGGGATGGATCATCCCCGGCACCGTCAAGCTCCTCGCTGGCTCCTTCCTGGCCTACTTTGCGCTCAAGCACGGTGTTTCCGCAGAATACGCGGCTGAGCCGTCCCATATGTACCTGGAGGCCTTCCGGTATGTATTTGCGCAGCCGGACGTCGCACTTGCCCTTACCGGGACCTTCGTCATCCTCTCCCAGTTGAAGATCAACGTAACGAATGCCTATGCGGGCTCCATTGCGTGGTCGAACTTCTTCTCGCGGCTCACCCATAGCCACCCAGGCCGCGTTGTCTGGCTGGTCTTCAATGTGCTGGTCGCTTTGTTGCTGATGGAAATCGGTGTCTACAAGGCGCTGGAACAGACACTTGCGCTATACTCCAACGTTGCCATTGCTTGGGTCGGCGCGCTTGTCGCAGATCTGATTATCAACAAGCCGCTCGGTCTTCGGCCGCCAACAATGGAGTTCAAGCGTGCGCACCTTTACGACATCAATCCCGTCGGCGTTGGTGCCATGGCCATTTCGACTGTTGTATCGATCAGCGCATTCTACGGATTTTTCGGCCCGACCGCGAAAGCGCTTGCGCCGTTCGTCGCGCTCCTGACTGCGTTCATCACTGCACCGGCCATCGCATTCGCTACGAGCGGAAAATACTACATCGCGCGAAAGCCTAAGCGAAGCTGGCAAAACCTCGAGACCATCAAGTGCTGTATCTGTGAACACGCGTTCGAACCTGAAGACATGGCATCATGCCCCGCCTATTCAGGCCCGATCTGCTCGTTGTGCTGTTCTCTCGACGCACGATGCCATGACCTCTGCAAACCTCATGCGCACGCGCCGGCTCAGTTTGCAGAGACACTTGGAAAGCTTCTTCCCGAAACGCTCTACGCTCGCCTCAACTCTCAGCTTGGGCATTATCTCGGCGTCTTCGCCGCCTCAGCCGGGCTCGTCGGTTTGATCCTCGGCCTCATTTACCTGCAGACATCCGCTGCGATCGGATTCGATCAAACTCATCTTTCCGAGGTTCTATGGAAGGTCTTCTTCGCCCTCTCGATCATCATCGGCGTTGTCGCGTGGCTGTTCGTGCTGGCGCGGCAGAGCCGCCACGCGGCCGAAGCTGAAACAAAACGGCAGACCGCGCTGCTGATTCAGGAAATCGACGCTCACAAACGCACCGACGCCGAATTGCAGCGAGCCAAGGAAGTTGCCGAAGCCGCCAATCTGGCGAAAAGCCGATACGTTGTCGGTCTGAGCCACGAGCTGCGCTCGCCGCTCAATGCCATCAGCGGCTATGCCCAGCTCCTAGAACAGGATGCAAGCCTACCGGCCAAGCCGCGCGATCAGGTGCGGGTCATGCGGCGAAGTGCTGATCACTTATCGGGCCTTATCGATGGAATTCTCGACATCTCAAAGATCGAGGCGGGACGGCTTTATCTCTCGCGCGACGAAGTTCGTCTCGGTGATTTTCTCGATCAGCTGGTCGGCATGTTCCGCCTGCAAGCCGCGGCCAAAAACATCGAATTCCTCTTCCAGCGCCACGGCAACCTTCCGCCTGTTGTCTACACCGATGAAAAGCGCCTTCGCCAGATACTGATTAACCTTCTGTCGAACGCCATCAAGTTCACGTCGCGTGGCGGCGTGTGCTTTGTCATGCACTATCGCAGCCCCGTGGCAGAATTCGAGATCATCGATACCGGGCCCGGTATCCGGCCAGATGATCTTGAACGCATCTTTGCACCGTTTGAGCGCGGTGCCCTGGGCGAAGCCCAACCGCATACTGGCACGGGGCTCGGACTCACCATCAGCCGCCTTCTCGCTGGTGTCATGGGCGGCGACATCAACGTCTCCAGTGCCGTCGGCAAAGGCAGCACGTTTCGTGTCAAGCTGCTGTTGTCCGAGGTGACAAATCCGAAGCGGATCGCTCCGATTGCAGAACCCGTGTTCGGCTATCACGGACCACGCAAAACCATCCTTGTCACCGACGACGACCCGACCCAACGTGATCTGTTACGGGAAATCCTCGCGCCACTCGGCTTTATCATGCTCAGCGCGCAGGATGGACCATCGTGCCTGACACTCGCGCAGCATTGCCAACCGGACCTCTTTCTTCTGGATATATCGATGGCTGGCATGGATGGCTGGACCGTGGCGAAGACACTCCGCGCAACCGGTCATCGTCAGGCGCGTATTTTGATGATCTCCGCAAGCGCCATTGAGGCCCATCGGACGCCGCTGGCTGAGCCCTATCATGACGGCTATCTGATGAAGCCCGTGGATGTTCATCGGCTTCTCGAACAAATTGGACAGCTGCTCAAAATCGACTGGCAATATGCCAGCGACGATATTCCCGAGCCGATCTGGGCGCCTGGAAAGAGTGCGTATCCGTCAGCACAAGACGTCGCTGAACTGATTGACCTTGGACAAATCGGGCACGTCAAAGCTATCCACGAGAAGCTCGACCAGCTCAGCGCCGACTATCCCGAACAGGCCGCCTTCGTGACCCGCATGCGCGGGCTCATCGATCAGTTCGATTTCAATCAATATTTTGCCACGCTAAAGATACTCGAGCCACATGAACAATGATGCAAAGAAGCGCGATGTCGCGCTTGTTGTCGATGATTCCCCGGACACGCTGCGGCTCTTGACCGATGCACTCGACAATGCCGGCATGACAGTCATGGTTGCGCTAGATGGCGCGTCCGCGATGCGCATTGTGGAACAGATTACTCCGGACATTATTCTGCTGGACGCGGTCATGCCGGGAATCGACGGGTTTGAGACTTGCCGCAGATTGAAACGAGTTTCCGGCCTCGACCACGTCCCGGTGATCTTTATGACGGGGCTCGCGGAGACAGAGCACATCATTCGCGGCCTTGAAGCCGGGGGCGTCGACTACGTTGCCAAGCCGATTGTGGTCGCCGAAATGCTTGCGCGCATCAAGGTCCATCTTGCGAACGCCAGATTGACTCAAAGCGCCCGAGCTGCGCTGGACGTCTCAGGACGCTCTCTTTTTGCAGTTAACCGCTCTGGAGCGATCATGTGGTCCACCCCGCAGGCGCAGAAGCTTTTGGCGCAAGATTCTGCCGAAAGCCCCGGCAATGGTTTCATTCTTCCTCGGCCATGGCGCGAATGGCTGGAACAAATCGCCGGCAGCCAGGCCAAGACAAAGCCACCGGAAACCCTCACCTTCTCGGAAAACCATCAGCTTCGCCTGCAATACATGGGCAGGCTCGGATCAAATGAATTTCTTCTGCGGCTCGCGCGCGATACCAGCTCGGCATCACCCGCGGAATTCAGCCAGGAGCTGGGACTGACAAGCCGCGAGGGTGAAGTGCTGTCCTGGCTCAGCAAGGGAAAGACCAACCGGGATATCGCGCAGATCCTCGGGCTCAGCCCGCGCACGGTCGACAAGCATCTCGAACAGATTTACGCGAAACTTGGCGTTGAAAACCGGACTGCGGCTGCAGCGGTTGCCAACGCCAATCAGAAGCGGTCGGGATGATCCGATCGGACAGTTACGCGAACTGCAGCAGCAGCGTAACAAGCTGATCCGGCGCAGTCACCATCGCGTCGTGCCCGGTCTGCATCTCGGCAAGTTTCCAATCCGATTTCCCCTTCACCTTAACGACGTTCGCGTCAAAGGTCGGGCTCTTATATCCCTCGGCTCGGATATAGGCCTTCTTGGCGATCTTCTCCCGGCCTCCGGTGTAGGTTGCCTTCTCGGTGTACGTGCCGATCGGCTGTGGGGTTGTTTTTGAATCCACCCACGCACGATCCTTTTCCTCGACACCGAACGCTGACGCTGGTGGGGCCTTGAACGAGACTTCGTTGCGGCCAAGCGCGGCTTCGATGGCCGACTTGAACGCGGGCGATGACTTCTCAAGCAGGCTGTCGCCATTCTCCGGCAAGAACGCATCGAGGAATATGATCGACGAAATCTTGTCGGCAGCCTGCTCAGCCACGCCGCTGATGACCAGTCCACCGTAGGAGTGGCCCACCAGAACGACGTCCTTAATATCTTCCCACTTCAAGACGTTCACAATGTCGGTGACGTGCGTGCTGACATTGACATCTTTAGTTAGGAGATGAGAGCGCTCGCCAAGCCCTGTGAGCGTGGGCGCGAAAACCTTGTGCCCCTGCTTCTCGAGCAGATCGGACACCCGGCGCCAGCACCATCCTCCGTGCCAGGCGCCATGCACCAATACGAAGGTCTTTGCTGTCTGCTGCGCACCAGCGGCCTCAAACCCGGTTGCCGCAATGGCAGCACCAGTCATGCCCGCCGCGAGAGCGCGGCGGCGCGTCATCCTAATCGACATGAATTCACTCCCCTAAGTATTTTTTTATAGCTTTTTCGGTTCGCGTGAAGAAAACGCGTCAGAAATAGAATCTAGAGCTTCGGTGTAAGCCGAAGCTCTAGTCTTATTTAGCCTCAGGCAGCCAGGACGCCCTGGATCTGCCCGCGGATCACTTCCTTGTTCTCCACTGTGGTCGTTGACGTTAGCGGAATATCGACGGCGATGTTGGCAGGCCGCTTGAGCACGACGATCCGATCCCCGATCTCCAGAGCCTCGTTGATCGAGTGTGTAATGAAGACCGCCGTCTTGCCGTTTTCCTTCACCAGCTTGACGAACTCCGCCCGCAGCTTCTTGCCGGTCATTTCGTCGAGCGCTGAAAACGGCTCGTCGCAAAGCAGGATGTTGGCATTGGTCGCGAAGGCCCGGGCAATTGAGACACGCTGCCTCATGCCGCCCGACAGTGCATGCGGATAATCGTGCTCGTGGCCACGCAGGCCGAGTGTCTCCAGCCAGCGCTGGGCAGTCGCCCTGCGCTCTCCTGCCGGCGTATTGAGCATTTCGAGTCCGAGTTCGACGTTCTCGATGGCCGTTCGCCATGGCAATAGCCGGTCGTTCTGGAAGACAATCGCCATCTTGCCGCGGAACGCGTCGAACTCGCGGAAAGGATCGCGTCCATCAACGGTCACTTTTCCTTCGGTCGGCTCGGTCAAGCCTGCGATCATGTTGAAGATCGTCGACTTGCCACAACCAGTCTTGCCGAGCAGCGCAAGCATCTGTCCCTGCGCCACCTGAAGGTTCAGTTTGTCGACGGCGACGTACGAGCCTTCAGACTTCGCCTTGCCGAAAATCTTGGAGACCTTTTCGAGGCTGATCGCAGCCTTCGGGGTTTCGTTGGTCATAGCGTACGCTCCGAAACAGCACGATAGCGGAAGGCGATGTTCTCGATGAAAGTCAGGATGGCCTGAACGATCAGAACAAACAGCACCAGTTGCAGCGTCCAGGCCAGCGCGCCCGCCATATCGAACACCTGCTGCTGCTGGAGAAGCTGATAGCCAACGCCACCGGTGGCGCCGACGAGTTCGGCGACCACGACCACACGCGATGCGTTGCCGAGGTTGACCTTCCAGGCGGTGAGAATGTCCGGAAGGACGGCCGGGAAGATCATCGACTTGAGCAACTTGTACCGGGTGGGCCGGAAACTCATCACCATTTCGGTGAGATCTCGCGACATCGCTTGCAGCGCACCCAGCACCTGGAATGCAAACGCAGGAAGCGTCGTCATCACCATGATGAAGAAGATGCGCGGCTCAATCCCGTGGAACCAAATGATGGCGAACACCACCCACGAGAGCGCCGGGATACCCTGAAACAGCGTCAGGATCGGCGACAGGAAGTCGTTTGCCGCACGCGACTTCGCCATGATCACAGCCAGGATTGCACCAATGATGAATGCACCGGCGAGCCCCGCGAGAATGCGCATGACTGTCGCGAAAACGTCGACGAACTGCGACCAATCCGTCACGATGCTCAGAAAACGCCAGAAGACGTCTACCAGCGACGGAAACAGGAATGGCGGGAAGAACAGCGACGCAAATTGCCACAGCCCCGCGACGACCGCGAAAGGCAGCACGTAAGATACTGCCTTGCGCAATGCGCCCGAACCAAAACTTACAATTCCCGACGCGCTTTGCGTTGCGGATGCCGTCATTTCATCGGCCCTTCGTAAATCGTTGACGGTGCTGGATCCGACGGCAAGAAGGCAATCGACTTTCCAGCTTCATAGACGGACTTGATTTCCTTGCTCACCTCGGCCGCGGTGCGCAGATTCATGCCAAGACGATCGTTGGCGCGAATGAGCTCGGCAATCGCCTTGCGGTCGTCCTCGGTGCCCTTGGCCGCAATCAGCTTGGCTGCATCGTCCGGGTTCTTTGCAACCCATTCAGCCGCCTGCTTGTAGGCCGTGTAGAGCTTTGGAATGAGGTCCTTGTTCTTTTCAGCCCAGGCCACATGAGCAGCCACGCCGAGGTACGGAATGTTGGTGCTGCCCGTGAACTTCTTCCAGTTCTCGGTGATCTTCAGATCCAGCATTCGGACGCTGGGCTTCTTGGCGTGCAGCGTCGTGTAGGCTGGCTCCCAGAGTTGGACGGCCGAAGCACGATCCGCGAGCGCATAGCCGACCAGGCCAGGCGTTGCGGTGTTGATGACCGAGAACTTGCTGGTATCCGCGCCAAGCTGCCGGGCAAACCAGTCGAACATCACATAGTTCGTGGTGCCCTTGGCCGCGGCGAGATCCTTGCCTTCAATGTCCTTGAGCGACTTGATCTCTGGACGCGAGGTCACGACCGCGCCCCAGAAGTCGAACAAATTGAAGAGATACGTCACCTTGACGCCGCGAACGTCGGCAAGGCCAACGGTCAGCAGCGCAGCACTGCCGCCGACCTGGAATTCGCCGGAGTTGAACTGCGCGGTGTAAGCGTCAGGGGTCCGCTCCTGGAAATCGATGGAGATGCCGTTTTTCTCGTCGAGCTTCTGTGCCTTGATGACGGGCGGCAGGAACGCGCCGAGCGACGGCGCGCCGAACACCACAATCGAGATCTTTGGCAAGCCCTGCGCGGAGAGCGGCGATGCCGTGACAACGGCGGAAAGCAATCCCAATGCAAATGCAATTTTCTTCACAGTACGTCTCCTCCCGATGATCATGTGGCCGCGCTTAACGTGCGGGATAGGAACTGGCTCACCGCCTCGGCAAAGGCGTCCGGCGCTTCCACCGCCGAAATGTGAGCTGCATCAAGAACCACCATGTCGGCACCGGCGATCGAAGCGACGATCTCCTCGCCGCGCGCCGGAGGCGTTGAAGGATCATGCTGTCCGCAGATCACGCGAACGGGGCATGCAACATTGGCCAGACGCGGTCTGAGATCGGCCACGGCCAACACTTCACAACATCCGGCATAGCCTTCCGCCGGCGTTGCGCCGATCATCTTCCCCAACTCCGCGAGACGATCGGGATGCTTCGCCTGATACGACTTGGTGAACCAACGATCGAGCGTCGCGCCGACGAGTGATTGCAGGCCGTTGGTCCGCACCGCAGCCGCTCGCTCCTGCCACATTGTTGCGGGAGGAAAATTGGCTGCAGTGTTGGCAAGGATCAACCCGGCCACGCGCTTTGAACGTGCGGCACCAAGCCACATCCCTGTCAAACCGCCAAGCGACAAGCCGCAGAACACGGCGCTCTGGATATCAAGCGCCGCGAGAATGGCCTCTGCATCCTGACCGAGCCGGTCAATGGAATAAGGTCCGGCGGGAACGTCCGACTGCCCGTGACCACGGGTGTCGTAGCGGATGATCCGAACTTTGTCGGACATCCGTTCGACGAGCTCGTCCCACATTGTCATGCTGGCACCGATCGAACTGCTCAGCATCACGACAGGTTTGCTGGACGGCGGAGCAACCTCCACCGCCAGCCGCACACCCGGCTCGACCTCAATTCGTTCGATGCGTGATGACGTCATTGCCATGCGTTACTCCGCAGCCCCGTGCACCGGCGCCTCGAACTCCTTGCGAAGCGCAACGAAGAAACGGCCGATCAAATGCTTGGACACACTGGACAGAATTCGCTGTCCAACGCCGGCCACCAGACCGCCGATCTCACCCGTGCCCTTGTAGATCAGCTTGGACGAACCCTCGCCATCGGGCTCGATCTCAAAGCGCGCCGTGCCGTTGCCGTGTCCGAGCGTGCCCGCTCCTGATACCTTGATGCTGCAGGCCTGCGGCGCGTCCTTGTCCGAAAGGCTGATTTCACCTTCGAACGAGCCGCCGACCGCAGCCACGCGGAGCTGCATCTCGACTTTGTAAGAATCCGGAGCGGTTTCCGTCATGCTCTTGCAGCCCGGGATGCACCGGGTCAGCACAACGGGATCGTTCAGCGCCACCCAAAGCGCTTCAACCGGTGCCGGAACTGTTTCGCTGCCGCCAATCTCGAGTTTCATGCTGCCTCCTTAGACACCGAACAGTTTCTTCGCGAGGCCGCCATTAATGGAGGCGCGCTCGCTGTCGGAGAACGAGGTTTCCTTGACGATATTCAATGGAGCCAGATCGCCGATCGGGAATGGCATGTCCGATCCCATCATGATGCGATCTGCGCCAACCACATCCGCGAGGTAACGCAGCGCGCGCGTGTCCTGCACGATGGTGTCGTAATACATCGCCGCCAGCGCGGCATCCGGATCGCCGAGCTTCTCCTTGTCGAGCGAATAGTTGCGGCGCAGACGGCCGATCACGTAAGGCAGCGCCGCGCCGCCGATACCGGCAACGACCTTCATGTTGGAATAGCGTGTGATGTGACCCGCATAGATCATGCGCGACATCGCAATCAGCGTGTCGGTGATGCGGCCGACAGCATTGGCCATACCGTAGTCATGCACGCGGTCGTCGCCGCTCTCGAACACGGGGTGGATGAAGATGATCGAGCCCAGATCGTTGGCGGCTTCCCAGAATGGATTGAGCGACGGATCGTCGAGCACGCCGCCCTTGCCCTTCGGCTGCGTTCCGATCATCACGCCCTTGAAGCCGAGACCGTGCGCTTCACGCAGCACCTCGGCGGCGCGAGCGCCGTCCTGCAGCGGCACCGTTGCCAGCGGGATGAAGCGAGGCTGCTCCTTCGCCGCCTGGGCGAGATGGGTGTTGATCAACCGCGCCCACCGGGTGCCCTCTTCCGCAGGGATCTCGTTGCCGAACATATCGAGCCAGCCGCCGACGACCTGCTTTTCGATCTTGTTGGTGTCCATCCACTGCAGACGGCCAGCGATGTCGCTGAGAGGCTTCGACACGGGCCGCGTCGGCTTGTTGCCAGCGAACGAGAAGCCGAGGCTGCCGCCTTCCTCGATCAGGCGGATCGACGGAAACTTCGCCTTCTCTGCACGGATCGCGTCGAGCAGGCTGGGGGGCACAAGGTGGGCGTGGCAATCGATGATCATTCTCAGTCCTTACTTAGTCGCTTGTGCCGCAGCGATGGCATCACTGATCGCCGCGATACGGATGGGAAGCTTCGAGAACGAGATGTTGAGTGGCGACACTGCGTCGTTGATCGCGCCGGAAATCGCCGCAGGCGAGCCGAGATAGCCGCTCTCGCCGGAGCCTTTCTGACCGAAGACGGTGAACGGCGACGGTGTGCAGTGGTGCACGATCTCGACATGCGGGACTTCGTGCGACGACGGTAGCAGGTAGTCCATGAAGCTCTGGGTCAGGAGCTGGCCCTCGCTGTCATAGGCGAACTCTTCCAGTAGTGCCGCGCCGATGCCGTGGGCGATACCGCCGAGGGTCATGCCCTTGACGATGTGCGGATTGATCACCGTGCCGCAGTCATGGCCGATGAGGTAACGCCGGATTTCAGGCTTCGTGATCTGCGGGTCGAACGCCAGCAGAACGAGGTGAAACTCGAACGAATGGCACGGATACATCTGAACGCGGCCGTTCTCCGGCAGCTTGGTGCCGGTCGGCACCTGCATCACATGCGTCGTCTCCAGACCTGGCTCCATGCCCTCGGGCAGCGCATGGAAGTGACGGTGTCCGATGTTCACCAGCTCAGCCCAGGACAGCGATTTCTTCGACTTGGGGTCGGAGACGGCACCGCCGGCATACTCGACATCGTTTTCGCCGAGACCGAACTGATGTGCACCAATCTTGGTCAGCTTGGCCTTGAGCTTGAGGGCTGCGTGATAGCACGCACCACCCATCATGATCGCCATGCGGCTGCCAACCGGTGTATTCGACGGCAGGCTCGCCAGTGAGTCCGGACGCACAACGCGGATCATGTCAGGGTCGATCTCGAGCACTTCGCCAACGACGGTTGCCGCGAGCGTCTCATGGCCCTGACCGGCCGACGTCGTGTGAATGGTCACAGTAACGAACCCGACGCCATCGACGTTGATGCGGCAGGAGTCCATCCACGTGGTGGTCGTGTTCTTCTCGTTAAGCAACGGCTCGAACGACGAGTTACCGCCGCTCGGCTCAAGACAAGCCGCAATGCCGATACCCGCCATCATGCCGGACGCGCGCAGCTCATCACGCTCCTTGACCAGCGCCTCGTAGTCCGCGCTCGCCAACACCTTGTCGACGACGGTGTGATAGTCGCCGCTGTCGTAATGCGTTCCGCTCGGGATCAGGTAAGGGAATTCCTCCTTGCGGATGAAATTCCGGCGGCGAACTTCGAGGCGGTCGAGGCCAACCGCAGCCGCCACCTTATCGATCGCGGTTTCGATTGCGTAATTCGTCGGCGCCTGACCGAAACCGCGCACCGCCTCTTGCGCCGCCTTGTTCGACATCGTCGCCATCGCGCGATACTGCACGCTTTCGATCTTGTAGGGGCCGACGATGGCGCCGATCGGCTTGCCGAGCTGGAACGGCGAACGGCCGGCATAGCCGCCGACGTTGTCCAGTGCCCGCATTTTCATCGACTTGACGATGCCGTCGTCGTTGAATGCAACCTCAACGTCGAAGATGCGCTCAGGACCATGGGCATCCCCTGCCCGCATGTTCTCGAGCCGGTCCTCGATCAGCCGCACCGGACGACCGATAATGCGCGCCAGATGCGACGCCAGCACGGTGTGCTTGATACCGCGCTTGACGCCGTAGCTGCCACCGACGTCGACATCCTGATGCACGCGGACATTGTTGGTCGGGATGCGAAGTGCGCGGGAAATCTGATCCGGATACTTCGGCATCTGGATCGATGCCCAGACGTCGAGCATCTCGCGCCACGGATCCCACTGCGCGACCACGCCGAACGTTTCAATCGGCACGGTCGAATTGCGGCCCCAGACCACCCGGAATGACAGATGACGCGGACTTTCAGCGAAATGCTTGTCGACCTCGCCCCAGACGAACAGCTTGTCGAGCAACACGTTGGTGCCGTGCTCGGGATGAACCTTGGGGCTCGCGTCGGTAATCGCCTCTTCCGCGTCGATGACGTACGGCAGCGGTTCATAATCGATCTTCACCTTTTCCGCAGCGTCTTCAGCCTGTGCGCGGGTTTCAGCGACCACCGCCACAACCCACTCACCGGCATATCGCACCTGATTAACGGCCAGCGGATAGCGGCGCACTTTCGGCGTATCGAGGCCGTTCATCAGAGGATCGACAGCCTTGGCTAGCTCTTCACCGGTCAGCGCATAGACCACGCCCGGCATTTTCAGCGCGGCACTGGTGTCGATCGATTTGATCTTTGCGGCTGGATGCTGCGACGGCACCAAGGCCACATGCAGCAACTCGTCGAGCGCGATGTCCGCGACATAACGGCCATGGCCGGCAACAAAGCGCCGGTCTTCGCGGACGCGCCGGTTCGACGAAACGAACTTCAGTGTTGTCGGTTCCCCGCTCATGAGCGTCCTCCATGGGGCGTGTCCGCTTCTGCGGCTTCAAGGATGCCTTCTTGAGGCGCATCGGTCTTCGCGTTGGGATCCTTTACCGGCTCATTGGCGTGCGATCCCTTGAGGTGTCGTGGTGCGTTGGCCTTGCGTAGACGATCGGCTGCGAACTCGATCGCTTCCACGATCTGTCCATATCCGGTGCAACGGCAGATGTTGCCTGAGATGGCTTCGACAATGTCCTCGCGCGTCGGATTTTCCACGCGCTCAAGCAGAGAGTGAGCGGTCAGGATCATGCCCGGCGTGCAGTAACCGCACTGCAGACCATGGGTTTCGCAGAAGGCGTCCTGGATGACCCCAAGCTCGCCCGGTGCAGGCGCCAGCCCCTCGATGGTTGTGATCTCATATCCATCGGACTGAGCTGCAAACATCAGACACGAGCGTACCGGCACGCCATCGAGCAGAATGGTGCACGCACCGCAAACGCCGTGCTCGCATCCCGCGTGGCTGCCAACAAGCGCGAGATCTTCCCGCAGAGTATCGAGCAAGGTCTTGCGCGGCTCGACATCGACCGTCCGCGAACGGCCATTCACTTTAAGATTCACTTTCATTGCACGACTCCGGCAGCGCTCCGAGCTGCCGGCGACTTGGCGTCGGCAATTGCATCTTCAAGCGCACGGCTTCCGAGAACATTGGCAACACGCATACGGTATTCCGCCGATGCATGCAGGTCCGTTGTTGGCTCAAGCACTTTCGTCGCCTCACGGACGGCATCAGTGATCGATGCCTTGTCGAGGGAGCCACCAATCAATCCGGACACATCGAGGCGGATCGCACGATCGCCGACGCCACCGATGCCCAGCGCAACGTCAAGACAGCGTCCATCATCGTCGAGCGCGACCTGGGCCGCAGCAGCAACAAAGGCGAAGTCCGACTTGCGCGCGCTGACTTCGTGGAAACCAGTCCCCACTTTGGCGTGCGACCACACGGGAAAACGGACAGCGCTGACGCAATCGCCCGGCATCACCGCGGTGAGCATCGGACCGATGAAGAAGTCATCGGCCGGCATCGTGGTAACTCCATCGGGATTGGTGATCTCGATCTCGCCACCAAGCGTGACTGCAACGAGCGGAATTTCCGCCGATGGGTCGGCGTTGGATACCGAGCCTCCGACCGTGCCGCGGTTGCGCGTCGGCGGATGCCCGACCCATGGCAACGCTTTCGCTAGCAGCGGCAGCGCATTGCGCGTCGTCGCACTGTTCTCCACCTGCACCTGGCGCGTTGTCGCGCCGATGACGACAAAACCGTCTTCGGTTCGAATGCCGTTCAGTTCAGGCAAACGATAGATATCGACAAGCTTTGCCGGCCGTGCGAGCCGCATCGCCAACATCGGGATCAGGGTCTGTCCGCCCGCGATGATGCGCGCATCCTCATCGGCTGCGAGCAATGTGCAGGCCTCTGCGATGGATTCCGGCCTGACATATTCGAAAGGGGCTGGCTTCATAGTGCTCTGCCTTTCACGTGTGACACATATCCCAGTGCGGCCCCCGCCACCCTGAGACGAAGACGAATTATCCGAGAAGCAATCCGGCGACCTTGGGCGACAGAACCGACACACTCTGGTTCTTCAGCAGTGGCCCGTTTGTTTCACTTGCCGCCTTGATGGTGCGCCATTCGGGATCAGCGCCGAAAGCTGCCCATGCCTTCGTCCGATCATCCTCGGACTTGAAACGGGTCATATAAGTCAGCCGGCCGTCTTCAGCAGGCGCTTCGAACACGCCGAGCAGCTCAATTCCATGCTTCGGGAGCCTTGGAACCACCTCGGTCTTGAACCGGGCCCTCATCGCTTCGGCTTTGCCTTCAACGGCTTCATACACGCGAATTTCGTAGATCAATGCACGGCTCCTTAGTGCTCAGCGTTTGAGCGCGATAAAATCAAAGACAGGAGCATTGTCAAATTTATTATAGTTCAATTAGGCAAAAATCTCTGATTGCACCGCAGCAATTCGTGGAATCTGAGTGAATAGGACCGATTTTCGATATTTTCTCCACATTCTACCGCCCAGAAGCTTCGAATGATTGCAACAATGTCATAATTGTACTATTCGAGGATGACCCGATTTGAGGATATTTCCGTGTCTCAAGACACCACATCACCTGAATGGATCCCGGTTCTTTCCGACACCGGGGGGCCGCGTTACCTCGCGTTCGTGCAATCGCTCGAGAGCGATATCGAATCCGGCGCGCTGAAGCCGGGCACGCGTCTTTTGCCGCAACGAGACATGGCGGCGCAGCTCGGACTGAGTGTCGGGACCATTTCGCGTGCCTATGCAGAAGCTGAAGCGCGCGGCCTCATTTCAGGAGAAGTCGGGCGCGGGACATTCGTGCAGCGGCGGCGCCATCACGCACAAAACGCAAATGGCGGCCCTGCGGCAACGACCGTCAATCTCGCCCTGAACGTGCCACCATCGACCGGCGAAGACGAACTGATCGCTTCCGTTCTGGAAGAAGTCGTCGCCGATGGCGCATTGAAGCCACTGCTCGGCTATCTGCCCCATCAAGGACTTCCCTATCATCGCAGCGTGATGGCCGAATGGCTCGCCCAGCTTGGCATCACCACTGACGTGGATCATCTGTTCATTACGCACGGCGGCCAGCATGCTCTCTCTATCGCGCTGAACATGGTGGCTGCACCGAAAGAAACGGTGCTGACCGAACGCTTCAGCTATTCGGGGATGATCGCGCTTTCCGCGATGAACGGCTATCAATTGCACGGCGTCGCGGGCGACAGGCACGGCCTTTTGCCGGATGCGTTGGACCGCGCATTTTCGGAAACCGGCGCGCGGGCGTTGTTTGTCACGCCCACCCTGCAGACGCCGACAGGCACGGTGATGCCCAACGAGCGCCGTCAGGACATCGCGAACATCATTCGCAAGCATAACGGCTTCCTGCTGGAGGACGACGCTTACGCGTTCTTATTCACAACGCCGCCCAAGCCGATTTCATCCATGGTGCCCGAGCGGAGTTTTTACGTCACCAGCTTCGCCAAGTGCCTGGCCCCGGGTCTGCGCATTGCCGCTATGATTGCACCGGATCAATTCCGCGATCGCTGTATCAATGCCATTCGCGCCACCGGCTGGATGGCTTCTCCCATCATGGCCGAAGTGGTGGTCCGCCTCATTCACAGCGGCGACTTGCTGCGCCAGGTTCAGCTCAAGCGCGCGGAGGCCGTGCGCCGCAACGCGATTGCCGATGAAGTGCTCGGCAATTGGCTTCCCATTGTCTCGGATACGCCCGGCTTCCATCGCTGGCTGCCGATCCCTGCCGGACGCACCTTGATCGCCCTTGTCGCGCAAGCGGCGCAGGCGGGTATCACACTGGCGCCTCCAGGAGCTCTACAGCAGGTCGATCGCGGCACCCTGGGTGTGCGTATTTGTCTGGGCCATCCGAAGACCGACAACGATCTGAGGCGCGCCCTCACCCAACTTCGGCGCATTCTGGAATCGGCGGAAGAACTGTCGTTCGTCTAATGCGCGCTTAAAGGCAATCATCTCGTCGGCAAGCGCGTGCAACGCCGTGCCCGGACTAGTGGAGCGGATTTGACGTTCGCTACCCTGCTTGCCGCGAATTCGTGATGCGAACGTCAAATCCAAAAGCTCCACTACAATCTTATATTTGCTAGTGGTCCTTCGATTCTAACGTTCGCAAAGGTGCCCACCGAGACGGGATGCGAACGTTAGAATCGGACCACTAGGGACCCCCGCCATCCAGACGGAAGCGCAGAATATCGGCAACACGGCCAGTCAGGTCCGCTAACGACAGCACGTAGTTGGTGTCCAGCGAAACGATGATGGAGCCAACGATCGTCACTAAGGCCCCGACGACAACGGATGTATTCAACACCTCATGCTCGCGATTGATCATCTGCGACAGGAACAGCCGGAAGACCAGCGACAACTGCAGAATGGGCGTCACCACCATCAGCGGCGCAACAGCCAGCGACGCATAGACGAAGCCTTGCGACATCGCGACGAGGATAGCGGACCCCACGAACCACATCGCGTTGCTTCGATTCAGCGAAAGCACGTCCTTGCGGATCGATGGGGATGGCAGGACCAGGAAGCACAGCACGATGGTGGCCGCCGTGTAGGCAATCACGCCTCCCGCCATGGGGCTCTTTACCGGCATGCTTTCGAACGCCATGCGCACCATGAGCGGGGAAATGCCGTAACAGGTGGCCGCCCCCAGCGCGCTCAAGAATCCTGGCAGGTATTGCGGCTTGAACATGGGCTTGGCCGCCGAAGGTGCGGCCTCAACGGCAACCACCTTTTCGGAGCGCACAACGCGCTTACCGATTGTCGAATGCAGTTGTGTCGCGAATGATCCGGCAAGCATCAAGATCGTGCCGAACAGTTGAAGCACCGTGAACGGTTCCTTCATCAGTACAACGGCGAGCAACATCGTCACCACGACCTGGAGCTGAACCACCGGCGCGGAGATGTTCACGCCGACGAGCTTGTTGGCCTGGTAGTTGAAAAACCGCCCCAACAGGAAATGCAGGCAGCCCTGAGCGATAAGCCAGGACAAAGCAATGGGAGGAAACGAAGACAGAGAACCGAGCTGGCCGGAGATCGCCGCAATGATAACGAAGCCCACTCCGCCGAGCGGCACCGTGATGGCCATGGCCTGCGTGACCGAGCCCGTCAGCACGCCCCGGCGCATCGCCGTGTTGTTCATGGCGAATGTGAGCGCGGCCAGCGCCGCATAAATTGCACCAAGCATTAACGAAATCCCCGCCCTCGGATCGTGAGGGAGCGGGAGCTTTAGTTGATTTCGGTAAAAGTACCAGCCGCACTTTTGCGGACCGCATCGACGTTTGATGCAGCCCTATTGCGTGGTCCGTGCATCAGATCCGAATTTCCATCGCTGGAACTGGATGGACGTCATGGTGCGATGCACCAGCGATCTTGCGGCGCGACTGTTCAAGCGACAGCGGACGCTGTTCTGCAGCCGCCTCCACCCGATTACGCCCACCACGTTTGGCCTGATAAAGAGCGGTGTCGGCTGAGGCCATCAGCACCTCAAGCTCCGTGTTCGCGGGACCGCCCGCAACACCTATGCTCACGGTCGTTGCCAGTGGTTCATCATCGACGCATACGCCGGATGCCTCGAACGCTTCACGCACGCGTTCGGCCGCGAGCAGCGCTTCATCCATGGCGCACGGCAGAAGCGCGGCAAATTCCTCGCCGCCGACGCGGCCGACAAGATCGGTGATCCGCAAAGACGTGACAATGCAATGCGAGAATACTTTCAAGATATCGTCACCGGCCGCATGGCCGAAGCGATCATTGACGGATTTGAAATGGTCGATGTCGAAAATCATTACGGTCACCGGACGGCCCGCCTTGGCCTCCCGCTCAATCATGCGTGACGTTGCCTCGCCGAATCCGCGGCGGTTGAGCAGACCCGTGAGCGGATCGATCGACGCCGCGGTCTTGTGTGCGCTGACCGTCCGCTCAGAAACCAGCAGGAAGATGATGAACACCGTGCCCACGGCATAGAGCACGAGTTCTGCCGCAAAGACTGCGACCCATCCTGCTCCAATAGTGGCACCGGTCGCACGCATCATATCTCCGAGCACGATGGGCATCACCAGCACGGCACCATGCAGAACTGGAACGATGATCGCAGGCCACCGCGCCCGTAAACTCTTGCGGCGCTCGCGCCATAACTCACTCGCTGTGAGCATAGCGTAGACCGCGACGATGCCGGCACTCAGGATCATGCGCTTTTCCGGATCGAGCGGATCAAGCGCGATCATCGCTGCAACCCAAAGCGCCGGACCGGCGAGAACAAGGATCCAGTTCGGGGCGCGGCCGTGAAAGACGCGCGCGGCGTCCCAGACCAGACCGCAGGCGAAGAAGCCTACAGCGCTCACCGCCAGTGACAGCCATTGACCGAGTTGCGCACCGCCTGCGATCCATAACGCAATCGATGCCGCACCTAAAAGATAGGCCGCGCCCCACCATCCGAGTGCCGGGATCTTCTCCTGCCGCCAGAAGAACAGCAGCATGATCCCGAGAAGTGCGGCGGCTAACGTGGCAATGAGGTACAGCGTGGAAATATCCAGCGACAGGTGCGATCCAGCGGGCATCTTTAATAGTGCGCTTTGAAAAAAGACGGAGCCGGAATAGCCCCCTCAGCCGATCAGAGGCTAGCGGCGGTATCTTGGGACTCCGTTTGCGCCCGTCACACAATTTTCGCGAAAAATTATCTGCAATTCCGCAACGTCTGGAACTCATCAGAGGCGAACTTTGGATTCGGACAAGCAAAAAGGGCGCCCCAAGAGGCGCCCTTTGAAACCAATCCGCGGTTGCGGACAATTTGATCGTCGCGATTAACGCTTCGAGAACTGGAAGGAGCGGCGGGCCTTGGCCTTGCCGTACTTCTTACGTTCGACGACACGCGAGTCACGGGTCAGGAAGCCGCCCTTCTTGAGGACGCCGCGCAGCTCAGGCTCAAAGTTGGTGAGAGCCTTCGAGATGCCATGACGCACAGCGCCCGCCTGACCGGAGAGACCACCGCCTGCAACGGTGCAGAACACGTCGTACTGGTCCTGACGGGCAGCAGCGACGATCGGCTGCTGGATCATCATGCGCAGCACCGGGCGAGCGAAATAGACTTCGACTTCGCGGGAGTTGACGACGATCTTGCCGGAACCCGGCTTGATCCAGACGCGGGCAACCGCGTCCTTGCGCTTGCCGGTAGCGTAAGCGCGGCCAAGCTTGTCGACCTTCTTGACGTACTTCGGACCTTCGGCGGTCGCGGTCTTGAGCGACGACAACTGGTCGAGGGACTGCATGGTGTCGGACATTATGCGACCCTCATGTTCTTACGGTTCATCGATGCAACATCCACGACTTCAGGCTGCTGTGCTTCATGCGGATGCTCGGCACCCGGATAGACACGCAGGTTGCCCATCTGTACGCGGCCCAGCGGTCCGCGCGGGATCATGCGCTCGACAGCCTTCTCAACAACGCGCTCCGGGAAGCGGCCTTCAAGGATCGACTTTGCGGTGCGCTCCTTGATGCCACCGATGAAGCCGGTGTGCTTGTAGTAAACCTTGTTCTCACGCTTGCGTCCGGTGAGGACGACCTGAGCAGCGTTGATAATGATGACGTTGTCACCGCAATCAACGTGAGGCGTGTAAGTCGGGAGGTGCTTGCCGCGCAAACGCATGGCAACCAAAGAAGCGAGACGGCCGACGACCAAACCCTTGGCGTCGATCAGCACCCACTTCTTATTGACCTCGGCTGGCTTGGCCGAAAACGTCTTCATGTGAGGGATCCGTGAAATTGATGTTCGGCGCAAATCGCCAAAGCTGCCGCGGTTTCTAAATAACGGCGCCGCACACGTCAACGCCTCATCGCACGAAATAGAACTTACAAATCAATAACTTAAAAATATGGTATTTTGATACCTGTAGAATCATTGAGCATTCGGAATGGAATAGGTCGCGGTCACGTGCGCGATCGGGTCCGGGGATGTCCCAGACAGCAGCAGCACTTCGCCGACGGCAAGCCGCTTTCCAAGCTTCATGAGCTTGGCGGCAGCGACGATATCCTGTCCCGGCTGTCCTTTTCGAAGGAAGTTGATGTTGAGACTTGTAGTCACCGCGAGCCCGACGGGGCCGATTGCTGACAATAAGACCACGTACATCGCGAAATCAGCCAGAGCCATGAGCGTCGGCCCCGAAACCGTTCCGCCTGGCCGCAGCATCCGCGCATTATAAGGCTGGCGTAGCAGGCTGGTTGCGCCGTCCGCGCTCTCGATCAGGATTTCACCGCTGGCGAAAGCCTGCGGAAACTCCTTGTGGAGGAACGCCTGAAGCTCCGCCACAGTCATTTTAGCTTTATTCATGGGTGGTCTGCCCTGGCTAGTGGAGTGGATTTGACATTCGCTACCCATGTAGCAGCGAAGCCTGGAAGCGAATGTCAAATCCAAAACTCCACTAGAAACTTATATTTGCTAGTGGTCCTTTTGATTCTAACATTTGCAAACGTACCTGCTGCAACGGGATGCAAATGTTAGAATTGGACCACTAGTGTCCCGATTCCGAAGTTCGCATCATTCCGCTGCACCCTCGTTTGCGAACTTCGGAATCGGAGGACACTAGCAAGTTATTGATCTAGTGTGGCTTTGGTTCAGAAGTCCGCATTTCAGACTTGCCGCACAAATGATGCGGACTTCTGAACCGCCACGCTAGTGCTTATATGACGGCCTTGTAACACACAGGGCGATCAGCAAAAGTGGAAACAGATTTCACATCGGCGTCCCCTCGCCTACAAACGGCGTAATGACAACGGACATCGCCATGACGATCCAGGCTGCAACGGCACCACCGACTCAATCACCCTCGCCTTTGTTGCGCGAAACGATCGACGGCATTGCCGTGTTGACGCTGGATTCCCCCAAATCCCGCAACGCGCTGTCAGAAGCGATGATCGCGTCGCTGCAGGCGCAACTGGACTCCGTCCGCGAGGACAAGGTGATCCGCGCTGTCGTTATTGCAGCGAATGGCCCCGCATTCTCTTCGGGACACGATCTGAAGGAACTGACCGCGCGCCGCACTGACCCGGACAACGGACGCGCCTACTTTGCGCAGGTCATGACGGCCTGCAGCACGATGATGCAGACCATCGTGCATCTTCCCAAACCCGTGGTCGCCGCTGTGCAGGGTCTCGCAACCGCCGCAGGCTGTCAGTTGGTTGCGACATGCGATCTTGCGGTGGCGTCCGAGCAAGCAACGTTCGCCACGCCCGGCATCGACATCGGGCTGTTCTGCTCCACCCCCATGGTTGCGCTGTCGCGAAACATCTCGCGCAAGCAGGCGATGCATATGCTGCTGACCGGCGAGCCGGTTTCCGCACAGCGGGCTCAGGAGCTCGGGCTCGTTAACAACGTCGTCCCTGCCGGCGAGGTGCGGCAGGCCGCGATCGACCTTGCGAAGAAAATAGCGCTGAAGTCGGCCTACACCCTCAAGATCGGCAAAGAGGCATTCTATCGGCAGGCCGAAATGAGCCTTGCGGATGCTTATCTTTACACGGCACAGGTGATGACCGAGAACATGATGGCGCGCGACGCGCAGGAGGGCATCGGAGCCTTCATCGAGAAGCGCGCGCCCAAGTGGGAAGACCGGTAAGGCCGGCGGAAAATCCAAGATGAATCACGACGCATACGACGACGCTTACATCCGCGGTATTCTCACCGGGGTCAAAACCATCGCCATGGTCGGCGCCTCCCCGGTCAACGTTCGTCCGAGCTACTTTGCGTTCAAATACCTCGCCGAGCGCGGTTACGACATGATTCCGATCAACCCGGGGCAGGTCGGCAAAAGCCTAGTTGGAAAGCCCTTCGTCGGCTCATTGAAAGATATTGGACGCCCAATCGACATGGTCGACATCTTCCGCAACTCAGATCATGCGGGCGCGATTGTCGACGAGGTCTTGCAGCTTTCGACATTGCCGAAGGTGATCTGGATGCAACTTGGTGTGCGCAACGATGCCGCGGCGGCCAAGGCAGAAGCGGCCGGCATCAAGGTCGTGATGAATCGCTGCCCGAAAATCGAATATGGTCGCCTGACTTCAGAAATTCAGTGGATGGGCGTGAACTCGCGCACCCTGAGCTCGAAACGCGCACCGATCCCTACCAGCAGCATGCGTCTGTCATTGAATCGTGCAAGCGTCAGTGGCGGCGCGACCACCGCAGCGGATCGTGTCGCAAAGGACAAGAACGACGTTTCATGATGCCGTGATTTCGCAGCATGTTCGTCTTCACTGCGGCAAAACGAACCAATCTCCTTCCGCATTAACGCCGATCGTGGCACCCCGCTTGACTGATTTTGCGCGCGCCCGCAGGATTCCAATCTAGTGGAGTGGATTTGACATTCGCTACCTACCCGGCTGCGAGTTCGTCAAGCGAATGTCAAATCCAAAACTCCACTAGAAACTCATATTTGCTAGTGGTCCTTTGATTCTAACATTTGCTAACACGCCTGCTGAAACGGGGATGCAAATGTTAGAATCGGACCACTAGGGCCGGTTCACGGCACTGAACGAAGGATTTCACATGACAGACCGTTTACCGGGATTTTCCACGCTCTCCATTCACGCCGGCGCGCAGCCGGATCCGACGACGGGTTCGCGGACGACGCCAATCTACCAGACCGCGTCCTATGTCTTTAATGATGCGGATCACGCTGCGTCCCTGTTCGGTCTGCAATCCTTTGGCAACATCTATACCCGCATCACCAACCCCACGACGGCTGTGCTCGAAGAGCGGGTCGCAGCATTGGAAGGCGGCACCGCTGCGGTTGCATGCGCCTCCGGCCACTCAGCGCAGATGCTGGTGTTCAACACGCTGCTCCAGCCTGGAGATGAGTTCATCGCGGCACGGCGGCTGTACGGCGGATCGATCAACCAGTTCAACCACACCTTCAAGAACTTTGGCTGGAACGTGGTGTGGGCCGATACCGACGATGTCCAGAGCTTCCAGCGCGCCGTGACGCCGAAGACCAAGGCGATCTTCATCGAGTCGATCGCTAATCCTGGCGGCACGATCACCGACATCGAGGCCATCGCAACGATTGCGCGAAATGCCGGTGTGCCGCTGATCGTCGATAACACCCTCGCCTCGCCCTACCTCATTCGCCCGATTGATCACGGCGCCGACATCGTCGTGCACTCGCTGACCAAGTTCCTGGGCGGCCATGGCAACTCGCTGGGCGGCATTCTTGTTGACGCTGGCACCTTCGACTGGTCGCGCGATGGCCGCTATCCGGCGCTGAGTGAGCCGCGCCCTGAGTACCACGGCATCAAGCTGCAGGAGACGTTCGGCAACTTCGCCTTCGCCATCGCAGCCCGCGTCCTCGGCCTGCGCGACATCGGAGCGGCAATCTCGCCATTCAACTCGTTCCTGATCCTGACTGGTATTGAGACCTTGTCGCTCCGCGTTCAGCGGCATTCCGACAACGCGAAGGCGGTCGCTGAATTCCTGTCGAACCATCCTGCCGTCGCATGGGTCAACTACGCCGGCCTCCCCGGCGATCGCTATCACAATCTCGCCCGCAAATACGCCCCGAAAGGCGCAGGCGCGGTGTTCACTTTCGGCCTCAAGGGCGGCTACGACGCGGGCATCAATCTCGTGTCGAACGTGAAGCTGTTCTCGCACCTTGCCAATGTCGGCGACACTCGCTCGCTGATCATCCATCCGGCATCGACCACGCACAGCCAGCTCAGTGACGCGCAGAAGGCGCAAGCTGGCGCAGGCGTTGACGTGGTACGTCTGTCGGTCGGCCTCGAAGACAAGGAAGATTTGATCGCCGATCTCGATCAGGCGCTGAAGGCCTAAGTTAGACGTCTCTCAAAGGTAACGCGGCGCCGGGGATTGGCGCCGCGTTTTTAGTTTACAGAGCAAATGGACTTTTTTTGAAAACTTAAGATTTTGAAGCGCGCAATGCGGCAGACGCTTTGTCCTCCCGGCTCAAACGCGCATTCCGCTGAACGATCGAGAAGGTCGCGAGCGCAAACAAGATCACCAGCAACTGCGCCGACAACGCCTCGACGGTGGGGTTGAGGCCAAGCGACTCCAGCCATCCGAAGCCTTTCAGTTCGGTGAACGGCACGATGCTCTGTTCCTGGAATTCCTGAACCGCCTCACCGATGAACTTGATGCCCATCGCGAACAGGAATGCCGACGTGATGATGAACAGCGGCCGCAGCGGGATTCTCTTCGCAATTAAATTGATGAAGTAGAACAGCACGACAAGGCCAAGTGTTGCGGCGCCGAGCCCCGCAAACAGACCAACGCTCCAGCCGCCCGATGTGGTGGCAAGTGCATTGATAAACAGCACCGTCTCTGCGCCTTCACGGAAGACCGCGAGAAACGCGAGCACGGCGACCGCCCAAGATGTGTCCTGCGCCAGCGCGTTATCGGCCTTCGCAGCGAGGTAGTCCTGCCAGCCGCGCGGATCCTGCTTCACCATGAGCCAGCCGCTAACGTAGAGCATCAACCCGGCAGCAACGAGAATGATGAATCCTTCCAGCACATCGCTGTGCTCGCCGGAATTCCAGACCGCGAACAGCCAGGCCGCGATGAGACTGAAGCCAATCGCCGCAAGCGCACCGCCATAGAGCGCCGCAATACGATGCCCGCCGCCGACCTTGCGCAGGTAGCCCGCCAGCGCGGCGATCACGAGCATGGCTTCCAGCCCCTCGCGCAACAGAATGACAGCGGCTTGAACAAATGCGTTCGACATGACGAGACTCGAGGACATCATCTTCTGGATGATGTTGTTCTATTCCCCGACTTGTTGCAGTGAAAGCGGGCGCATCACGCACTAAGTTGTGAAGAGACATCAAAATGAAAGAAACGCCCGTAAATCAGGCATTTCTCGCGCGAGTTGTTTACTTTAGAATAGCTCGACCTAGTGGTCCGATTCTAACATTCGCATCCCGTTTCGGCAGACACCTCCTGCGAATGTTAGAATCAAAGGACCACTAGCAAATATAAATTTCTAGTGTCCCGTCTCCGAATAACCGACCAATTTGCGGCGCGCTCGCACGGTTATTCGGAGACGAAAGGACACTAGCAAAATCAAAATGCTAGTGTGGCTTCTGTCTCGCAATTGCCGATAGGAGACCAGCCGCAAAACAGGTCGGCAATTGCGAGACGCCACACTAGTGGAGTTTTGGATTTGACATTCGCTTGACGAACTCGCTGCCAGGTGGGTAGCGAATGTCAAATCCACTCCACTAGCGAGGATTGCTGACCACCAGGCTGAGTTTGGCCGGTGTGGTCGCGGCCAACTTTGCGCCCAGCCGCTCCGTCTGAAACAGAGCCATTGTCAGGACCACGATCGCCATAGCCTGATGCGCTAGACCGAGATCGATCGGCACCTGATTGAGCAGCGTGATGATGCCGAGCGATGCCTGCACGATCATTGCGACGACCAGCCACAGTGCCCTGCTCACGACTTCAGGACTTGCCCGCGAACGGACGGCATCGATCGCATGCAAAGTCGCAACGACGAGCAACGTATAAGCGATCATTCGGTGAGTGAACTGAACCGTGAGGGTATTGTCGAAGAAGTTGCGCCACCAGGGCCGTTCAAAGAACAGCCGTTCAGCTGACGGGATAAAACCGCCGTCGATCAGTGGCCACGTGTTGAACACCTTGCCCGCACGGAGACCAGCCACCAGCGCTCCGAAATAGAGCTGCAGGAAAACCAGCACAAGCAACAAGCGGCTCGTGAATTTCACCCGGGCAGACGCGACGATGGCTAATGGCTTCTCCAGCCGTCGCAGCGTCCAGACGATGGCCGAGAAGATGAACAGCGCCAGCATCAAGTGCGCTGCAAGCCGATACTGCGAAACAGAAACACGGTCGGTGAGACCGGACTTCACCATCCACCAACCGACGGCCCCCTGCAGCCCGCCCAAGGCGAAGATCATCCAGAGCCTGCGCTTCAGCCCCTCGGCGTTGTTAAAGGCGCCTTTCCAGAGAAACCAAAGAAACGGAAACAGAAATGCAGCCCCGATCAGGCGCCCCAGCAGCCGATGGCCCCACTCCCAAAAGAAGATTGTCTTGAATTCGGACAGCGACATGCCCGCGTTCATCTCGCGGTACTGCGGAATGGTCTTGTAGGCTTCGAATTCTTGGTTCCACTGCGCTGCTGTCAGCGGCGGTATAGTGCCTGTGACTGGCTTCCACTCGACAATCGACAAGCCGGATTCCGTCAGGCGCGTCGCACCGCCGACCAGCACCATGCACACGATGAGCGCGGCTACGCAGACCAGCCAAATGCGCACTCCGCGCAGGCTTGCCACGGGCTTTTCTGGTCGATCGATCACAGCGGAGAGCATTTAGAAACACAGCCTTGAATGAATTCGCGCGGACCTTATAGTCCCCGCACTTTATCGCGCAAGCTGCGCTCCGGCCACGATCCGCACAATGCTGTTATGACAATCCGCACCCGCAAACTTATTGGAACAATTGGGCTTCTGGGACTGGTCGTGATCTGGTCGCTGACCGCAATGGCGATCGCCCAGGCCCCGTTGCTCGCCGCCTCGAAGCTCGCTCAGGCGATCTTTTATGTGGTTGCAGGGCTCGGCTGGGTGCTGCCCGCCATGCCGCTCATTTCGTGGATGTCGCGGCCCGATCCTCAGCCGTAATTGATCGCGGGTTCCGGCTCCCGCTCCTTGGTGCGACGTACGGTGATACCTGAAAGGAGCGCGCGTAAAACACGCAGCGACGTTCTGCGACCGTCCCAGGCGATGCGAGGCAACCGCATGAGGTCCGGTTGACCGTCGCGGCCAACGAGGCCGGCCTCAGAGGACACGGCCGTCGCAAATCCTGCCTCCCCCGCCAACATCACATCCCGCGGCGTAAAGCTGTCCCGGTCGCCATAGGGATAGGCAAAGTGTCGGCACGACACGCCGAGCGCTGTCTCGAGGACCTTGCGCCCCATAGCCATTTCCCTCAGGACGACCGTCCCCTTGGTGTGCCGCAGATTGGGATAGTTCACCGTCGAACAGCCGATCGTTGCCAGCGGATCGCGCGCCAGCACCGCAAGATCCTGCCATGTCATGGTGATGCCGCGCGAAACCGAGGCAAGGTCTACGCCATAGCGCCGGCACAAATCGTTGATCGCAACCGAAAGGTCATCCGGCGGCAATGACAACAGCCACGCATGCAGGCCGGCATAGAGTTCGTATTTGCCAGCGCGGTCCGAAACGTTGAACCGTCTCTCGACGCCATCCATAAACAGTGCGATGCGCGTGTTCTTCGCAATGACCTCACGCAATGCAAGCCACCACACCTGACCAATGCCATCGACGAATCCGGTCGGGACGTACAGCGCAAAAGGCACACGGTGGCGCGATAAGACCGGATAGGCCGATGTCATGAAATCGCAATACGCGCCGTCAAACGTCAGAGCAATAAAACGCCGCGTGCCCGCCGGCCGTCCGGCGCGTTCTGCGACCTCATCGATGGACAGAAAGTCGAACTTCCAGCGCTTCAGCGCCTCGATGACACGGTCAAGAAATTCAGGAGTGATTTCATGGGACCGCAATGGCTGAAATGGATCCTTGTGCAATGGTCGGACATGCTCGAATTTGAGGATAACGCCCGAACCCCGCGCGCTCCTCTCCGCAAAATGGGCCAGACCGCTGAAATATGCGGCTTCCAGCCCGGCATTCACCAGCATCCGCTTCCAGGAAAACAACGACGAATCCTTACCCGCCACCATCCGTGGAGCGGCATTGTCATTACTCTTTGTTGACATTTGTTTGAATAAGGTCGCCCTGGTGTCCCGTCTCTCGCAATTGCCGATAAGGGACCATCCGCAAACGAGGTCGGCAATTGCGAGACGCCACACTAGTTGGCGGTTCAGAAGTCCGCATCATTCGGGCGGCGTGTCCGGAATGCGGACTTCTGAACCAAAGCCACACTAGAACAATAACTTGCTAGTGTCCTTCGATTCCGAAGTTCGCAGACGAACGTGCTGCGGAATGATGCGAACTTCGGAATCGGGACACTAGTCGCCGACGACCTTTTTTTAATCCACGAGTTAAGGTCTTGCATGACCATGGCTGCCGCGCTTCAAACCGAACATGGCCAGTCGCGCTCCGGCGCCCCTCGCATCGCCCGCGTCGATGTGATCCGCGACATGGCGGATGCCGAAGCGATCTGGCGCAAGTTCGAAGGTCCGGACTTCCTCTCGACCCCCTATCAGCGGTTTGAACTGCTCGATGCCTGGCAGAAGACAGTCGGGGAGGATGAAGGCACCACTCCATTCATCGTCGTTGCTTTTGGCGAACACGACCAGCCACTGCTGCTCTTGCCGCTCACCGTTGGTCGCGAAAACGGAGCGCTTGTCGCCCGCTTTATCGGTGGCAAGCACCCGACGTTCAATATGGGCTTATGGCAACGCGACTTCGCCGCATCCGCAACCAAGACCGATCTCGACGCTCTCACGGCGGGGATCGGCAACCGCGTCGATGTGCTTGCCTTTACCCAACAGCCGAAACAATGGCAGGGCGTGACCAATCCATTCGGGCACCTTGGCGGACAACCATCGACGAACCGCTGCCCGCTGATGACGATGGTGCCTGGCTGCAAGCCTGAAGAACGCGTCAGCAATTCGACGCGCCGCCGCCTGCGGAACAAGGAGCGCAAGCTCCAGGCCCTGCCCGGCTATCGCTATTTCATCGCGACCACTGATGAGGACATCAACCGCCTGCTCGATGGCTTCTTCATCATCAAACCGCAGCGCATGGCGCTTTCCAAACTTCCGAACGTCTTTGCGGATTCCGCCACCCAGGCCTTCATTCGCGAGGCCTGCTTAAGGAAGCTGCCCAACGGCGAACGCGCCATCGCGATCCATGCACTGGAATGCGACAGCGAGATCATTTCGATTTTCGCGTGCGTTGCCGATGGCCAGCGATTCTCGACCATGTTCAACACGTATACGATCTCGGAGAATGCCCGCTACAGCCCGGGTCTTATCCTGCTGCGTGACATGATCGATTATTACGGCGGGCTCGGCTACAGCTCGCTCGACTTTGGCGTCGGCTCGGACGACTATAAGATGATCTATTGCAAGGAAGACGAGCCGATCTTCGACAGCTTCATTCCCTTGACTGCACGCGGCAGACTGGCCGCCTTGGGCATGTCGTCACTGACGCATGCCAAGCGCCTTGTGAAGCATAACCCCGCGCTGATGCAGATGGCGCAGCTCCTGCGCAACGCCATCCACCGCTAGTGTCCCGATTCCGAAGTTCGCACAAGCTCGCGGCTTCACCCGGAAGAACTTCAAATCCGCGGCACTCGTTTTCGAGAACGACCTCAGGCGGCTGCGATCCGATCGCTGGAAGCCGCGACATCTGCCGATTGCACGGCGGCCTTCAGAATGGTTACGCCGACAAAGCCTGTCGCCAGCAACTGGCCGCGCATCGTCTCGCAGGCCTGCGCTGCCATATTGGGATCCGGAATGATGATCGCGTGCGCCTGTGACGCGATAAGTGTCGCCGGCAAATTCGACGCTGTACCGGCATCCAGCACCACATGATCATACGCGCGCAACAGCGCGTCGATAGCAAGGTTCACGCGCGGGAGCTGCAGAAGAGAACGTTGTCCTGTATCGCGGCCCGCGCCGACCAGATGAACGCCTGACATCCGATCCTTGGTGATGATCTGGCCAAACGATGCCGCTCCTTGCATGAGATCCGTCAGGCCCGGCGCAGTGGGGTCGGACGAGGTCGCCGCCAGCGTCTGCGAAGCCATCGACAGGTCAACCAGAACAACTTTGGAGCCGCGAGCAAGAAGACGCGCCAGCGTCAACGCCGTCAATGTGACACGCTCATTCTGGTGGGCGCCAATAACCGTGATCTTTCGGGACGCATCGCCGCCGGCCCGCAACGAACTGGCGACCCATTCGATCTCGCCGGTGATTTCAGGCGATTCCGACGTCGTTTCTCGCAACGATACCGAGACCGCGCGCTCGCCCATGACACGGGGCGCTGTCATGCGCAGCAACTCGCCGGTTGCGATATAGCCCGCGCTGAGCATGAACGTTGCCAGCGTGGCAATAAGCACGATCGGCAGCTTCTTGGGGAATGCCGGCGTGTTCGAAACAATGGCGCGGGAAATGATGCGACCATCTGCAGGAGCCGCATCGATATTCTCGCGTGTGGTCGCCTCACGGTATTTGGCCAGATAGGATTCCAGAAGGTCGCGCTGCGCCTTGGCTTCGCGTTCAAGTGCACGGAGCTGCACATCCTGACCGTTCGTGGACGTCGCCTGGCGCTTCAATTGATCGAGGCTTCCGTTCAGCCCATCCACACGGGCGCTGGCGATTTTCGCGTCATTTTCAAGCGAGCGGGAAATCTTGCTCGCCTCTTCCCTGATCTGGCGGTCGATGTCCGCGATCTGAGCCTTCAACTCCTTGATGCGCGGATGCCCACTCAGCAGCGTCGATGATTGCTCAGCGAGCTGGGCACGCAATGTCACGCGCTGTTCCGACAGGCGGCGAACCAATTCGGAATTGAGAACTTCAGAAGCTTCAATGGAGCGGCCGCTCTGCAGCATTTCCCGGATCGACCGTGCCTTCGATTCAGCATCGGACTTCAACGCGCGCGCGTTGTTGAGCTGAGAGTTCAGCTCACCAAGCTGCTGGTTCGACAGCGTTGTGCTGTTGGTGCCAATGAAGAGATTGGACTTCGCACGGAATTCCTCGACCCGCGCTTCCGCCTCCGCAACCTTCTTGCGCAGCCCTTCGATCTCGACCAGCAGCCACTGAGACGCAGACTTCGCCTGATCCTGCCGGGCCGCCTGCTGGAAGATGAGGTATTCGTCAGCAATCGAGTTCGCCACGCGCGCCGCAAGATCGGGATCGCGCGACTGGAATTCAACGACAATGACGCGTGATTTTTCGACGGCATACGCGGTCAGGCGCTCGGAATAAGCCTGAAGCACCCGCTCCTCGGGTGTCATCTTGAACGGATCCTTGCCGATACCGAACAGTGACAGGAGCGTCTTCAGAGGCGAAATCCCGTGCAGGACAGGATCAAACTCCGGAAGATCAGCAAGCTTGTTCTTCTTGATGACCTCACGCGCAAGGTCGCGCGACAACAGCAACTGAACCTGGCTGGTGACCGCTTCTGCGTCGATGGTGCCCCGCTCTTCATTGCGCTCGCCATTGGGGCGCAGGAAGACGTTTTCACGGCCATCAATCAGGATACGCGCCTCTGATTTGTAGCGCGGGGTAATCATGTTGACGGCGATTAGCGAGAGCAGCAGCGCAAGCCCGGTCGGGATGACCACCCATGCCCGTTTTCGCACCAGCTCCTGCCAGATGGCGCGCAGGTCGATGTCACTCAATTCCGATGAAGGGGCCGGTCGCGGCGCTGGAGCAGGTCCAACGGGCGGGGCGACAGCGGCGACGATCTTAGACCAGCTCTTGCTGACCCATTCACGCGGAAACGCGAAACGCATGCAACTCTCTCCACCGACCACTTACTGTACAGACTCAAAACCCGATCGATGGAAGCGATTACAGTCTATTAAGGTTGCCACCCGGTTAATTGAAGCCAACTTCCGGCACGCGAGCGCGCAACGTCACACTTTGTTAACCATACAAGTGGTTAATCGGAATCGTACTTATTCTGGATTGCCCCATGCAGCGCAGTCGAGCGCTATTCACCTGTCTTCTTCTCGCGCTCGCGGTGTCGGGCTGTATGAGGACTCGTAGTCCGGTGGCGTCCGCTCCCAATCCGAGCCTCGATGCCCTTGCCTACGGTGGCGGTGGCTATCAGCGCCCACAGGGAACGGCGGTGCCCGCCTCGTATGCCTACGCACCGCACGACGAGCCATACCGCCTGGATGCTGGCGATCGGCTGCGGATCGTTGTCTATGGTCAGGAAGGCCTGACCAACACCTACACAGTTGATGCCGGCGGCTCGATCACCATGCCGCTGATTGGCGCGGTTCGCGCACGCGGCTTGACGCCTGCCGAATTGGCCGCAGCCGTGACAGTGCAGCTGAAAAAAGGTTATCTGCGTGAACCTTACGTCGCGGCTGAGGTCGAGACCTACCGCCCGTTCTTTATTCTCGGAGAAGTCACTGCGCCCGGGCAGTACCCCTACGTACCGAATATGACAGTTGAGAGTGCAGTCGCCATCGCCGGAGGCTTTACGCCCCGCGCCCAACGCAGTGATGTCCAGCTTACGCGTACCAGCGAAGCCGGCACCCAGCGGGCCACCGTGCCGCCCGGCACGGTCCTCAAACCCGGCGATACAGTCGTCGTGACTGAACGGTGGTTCTGATGCCTGAAATGGCAACTTCTCCGCTCCGCATTCTTCATGCTGTCCGCGCGCCTGTTGGCGGCATCTTTCGCCATATCCTCGATCTTGCCGTTGGGCAGGCCGAGCGGGGACATGCGGTCGGCATTCTGGCCGATAGCCTTACCGGCGGCGAACGCGCGCAGGCGGCCCTTAAGGAGATTGAGCCCAAACTCAAGCTCGGCGTTTACCGGCTCGCGATTCGCAGGGAGCCTCATCCCGCCGATACAACCGCTTCAGTTCAGTTTTTGAAGATCGCGAAATCCCTCAATCTCGATGTCCTGCACGGACACGGCGCGAAGGCCGGTGCCTTTGTGCGCCTCAAGGGCAAGTCGAAGAACGCCATCCGCGTCTACACGCCCCATGGCGGCTCCCTGCACTATCCGCCGAATACGCTGAAAGGTGCGCTCTACGCAAAACTCGAGCGGGCCTTGATGGACCGAACCGAGCTGTTTCTGTTCGAGAGCGGCTTTGCCCGCGATACCTATCAACGGGTTATTGGCAAGCCGACGACCGGTCTCGTGCGCTGCGTTTTCAATGGTGTAACGGCGTCCGAATTTGATCCCGTCATGCCGGCAGAAGATGCAACAGATCTGATGTACGTCGGTGAATTCCGTGAGATTAAAGGCGCCGATCTGCTGATCCAGGCCGTGGCGCGGCTTCGGGCCGACGGCAAGCCTGTCACCCTCACCCTTGCTGGCGATGGCGAGGAAACCGAAAAGCTGAAGGCGCTGATCAAGAAGCTGAACCTTGGAGACGCGGTTCGCTTCATCGGACACGTCAAGGCAAGGTTCGGATTCTCGAAGGGTAAGCTCCTGATCGTTCCATCGCGCGGGGATTCCATGCCCTATGTGGTGATCGAAGCTGCGGCAGCAGGCATCCCGATGCTTGCCGCCAATGTCGGAGGTATCCCGGAGATATTCGGACCATACACTTCGGGACTGTTCGCCCCGAACAGCGCAGGCGCAATCGCCGATGCTGTTGAAACGGCTCTCACCGATATGGACGCCACCCGCAAGCGTGCAAAGGAGCTCCGGGAACGGATCTTCATGCACTTTTCACAAAACGCCATGGTCGATGGTGTCATGAACGGGTATCGCGACGCGTTTAATTCGCGTTAACCGGTCTTTACCAACGATAACCAAATCTTCCGATTTGTTCGCTAAGGCAGGCGCGATGGGGCTGCACGTTCCCTAGTGTCCCGATTCCGAAGTTCGCATCATTGCGCTGCACGTTCGTTTGCGAACTTCGGAATCGAAGGACACTAGCAAGTTATTGGATCTAGTGTGGCTTTGGTTCAGAAGTCCGCATTTCGGACACGCTGCACGAATGATGCGGACTTCTGAACTGCCACACTAGCCCCGTCGCCACCTGACGTGCAACAACGGAAGTTTATTCGTGGAACCGATCGACGCTCGCTCGATGATGAATGCAGCCGCGGCGGCAGCAGCCACCGCAAGCACTGCTGACGGCACTCCGAGAGTGGAACGCCGCAAAAGACTTTCCCCCGCAGCCCTCGCGGTCGCGAATCGGAAAGTTCCACGCGCATATTCCGCCATCGTCATCACTGGCGCAGTACGTGCTGTCGACTTTTTCCTGCTCAGTACCATCGGCATCGTATTGTATCTGACATACGTGACGCCCCTTGATGGGTTCTCCTGGGAGTATATCGAAGCGGTCCTCCTGATTGCGCTGGTCGGCGTGATCAGCTTCCAGGCCGCCGACATTTACGACCTGCAGGTATTCCGTGGTCAGCTCCGCCAACTGACGCGGATCATATCGTCCTGGGCATTCGTCTTTCTTCTGTTCATCGGCGCATCGTTCTTCGCAAAACTGGGTGACGCGGTATCGCGCGTCTGGCTTGCGGCGTTTTTCTTCGTGGGCCTTACCGCTCTCATCGCAGAGCGCTTGATGCTGCGCTCGCTTATCCGGCGCTGGGCCCGCGACGGGCGTCTCGACCGGCGGACGATTATTGTCGGCTCGGACGAGAACGGCGAAAATCTTATTCGCGCCCTCAACGCTCAGAGCGATTCCGACATTCAAATTCTCGGCGTGTTCGACGACCGCAATGACTCGCGAGCGCTGGATACCTGCGCCGGCGCACCAAAGCTCGGCAAGATCGACGACATTCCCGAATTCGCCCGCCGAACCCGCGTTGATCTGGTGCTGTTCGCGCTACCGATTTCAGCGGAAACCCGCATTCTGGAAATGCTAAAGAAGCTCTGGGTGCTGCCGGTCGACATTCGGCTCTCTGCACACACCAACAAGCTGCGCTTTCGTCCCCGCTCCTATTCCTATCTTGGTGAAGTGCCGACACTTGACGTGTTCGAACAACCGATCACGGATTGGGATATGGTGATGAAATCGGTGTTCGACCGTGTGGTCGGCGCAATCATCCTTCTTCTCGTCTCGCCGATCATGGCGCTGATCGCGCTCGCCGTTAAACTCGACAGCCCCGGCCCCGTGCTGTTTCTCCAGAAGCGCTACGGTTTCAACAACGAACGCATCGATGTCTTCAAGTTTCGATCGCTCTATCACGATCAGGCCGATCCGCTGGCGTCCAAGGTCGTCACCAAGGGGGACAAGCGCGTCACCCGCGTCGGGCGCTTCATCCGCAAATCGAGCCTCGATGAACTGCCGCAGCTCTTCAATGTGGTGTTCAAAGGCAATCTTTCGCTGGTCGGCCCGCGGCCGCACGCCGTGCAGGGCAAACTGCAGAGCCGCCTGTTCGACGAAGCTGTCGACGGCTACTTCGCGCGTCACCGCGTCAAGCCCGGCATTACCGGTTGGGCGCAGATCAATGGTTGGCGCGGCGAAGTGGACAGTGAGGAGAAGATCCAGAAGCGTGTCGAGTTCGATCTCTATTACATTGAGAACTGGTCGGTATTCTTCGATCTCTACATCCTCTTCAAGACCCCGTTCGCCCTGATCAAGGGTGAGAACGCCTACTAGCGCGTGCGCGAAGAGGACCTTGGTTCACATGGTACCGGCCGCGGCAGATTATGCTCTTCCGACTTCGGCGACGCCCCCCGGTATCGCTTCGATTCAACGTGGGTTGGTGTGGGCCGTCGGCGCCGGCGGCGCCATCGTGTTCATCGAACCAAGTCCCTATGAGCTTGCGACGCTGGCCGCGCTGATCTTTTTCTTTGCCACGGGATTGCGGATGCGGCCCGCTTTCATACCGCTTCTGATCCTGCTGTTTCTCACGAACCTCGGCTACACGATCTGCGCCGCCTACCTGATGGACAAAAAGGAGATCGTGAACTGGATCCTCACGTCCTGGTACTTGGCGATCACGGTGTTGTTCTTCGCGATGGTCTTGTCCGAAGACACAGCCAACAGGCTTGATTACCTTCGCCGTGGCCTGATTGTTGGGGCTGTCATTGCTTCAGCCTCTGGGGTCGCCGGTTACTTTCATCTGATACCAGGCGGCTACGACCTGCTAACCCTGTACAGCCGGGCACGTGGAACTTTCAAGGATCCAAACGTGCTCGCGGCGTTCCTCATCCTGCCCGCGTTATTTTCGCTTCAGGTCGTGGTGACTGAGTCTCTGCGTAAATCATTTCCAAGCGTATTGGCATTGGGCACAATCACTCTTGCGGTGCTGCTGGCGTTTTCACGCGCATCCTGGGGCCAGCTTATCCTTTGCTCGGCCTTCATGCTGATCTTGATGTATCTGACCAGTCCATCGACCAAAGAGCGTCGGCGGATCGTGACCATGGCTGTTGCGGCGGTCGTCATAGCGGTAGTTGTGATGGTCATTCTTCTATCATTCAGTTCGATCGGAGATCTGTTCAAGGAACGTGCAAGCTTCCATCAAACCTACGATAGCGGGCGCTTCGGACGATTTGGACGACATGTGCTGGGCTTCCAGATGGCTCTTGAAATGCCACTTGGAATTGGACCGCTTCAATTCACGAAGTACTTTCCCGAGGATACGCACAATTCATTCCTGAACGCATTCATGTCAGGCGGATGGATTGCGGGCATCTGTTTTCCCGCCCTCGTCTTCATCACTGTGATCCATGGTTTCAAGCTGATCTTCGTGCGCGTTCCGTGGCAAAGGCCATATCTTGCATTGTTCGCAGCGTTCCTTGGCACTGTTGCAGAAGCCTTCATCATCGACGTCGATCACTGGCGCCATTTCTGGATGATGCTGGGCGCAATGTGGGCGATGTTCGCCGCTGCGCATGCTTATCAATACAATCAACGTCACGTGCGAACGATCGCCGCCACATAATTCGCACATTCCAAGTTTCCTTGTTCCAGAATGAACAGGCTTTCAGCAAATAAACGCTGACTTCCTGCGGAACGGCAGCAGTCAATCCTCGTTGAATTTCGGGCAGACAACGAGGAGAACAATGATGAGGAAGAAGTTTCTTATTTCTGTTGCAACTGCCGCGTTGATCAGCGCGACAGGTTTCGCCTCCGCTCAATCGCCAGGCAATGCGCCGAGCACAGGAGGCGCCTCGCAATCAGCTCCATCTGCCGCGCCTAACGCCCCCTCGGGAGCTGGTCACTCGGGCACCGGTCAGATGAATCGTGGAGAGATGAATCGCGGGGAGACTACCGGCCGCGGCGGGTCAGAAAGCGGCATGAAGCCTGAAGGCGGCATGCGCGACTCTCAAACCGATCAGATGAGACCCGGCGGGAAGGCCACTGGCAAGAACGCTCCGGATCAAGAGCGGGGGACCACCGGCAGAAGCACTCGCGACAACGAGAGAGAGCCCGGCAAGAGTACCCAGGATAACATGCGGCAAGACCAAAAAGGCCGCTCCGACAGCACGATGGATCGTTCGAAAGACGGCATGAAGACCGAGAAGAACGCAACCGACAACAACGCAAGAAGTGGAACGACCACTGGGCAGGCCGCGTCGGGAGCCAAGCTCACGACCGAGCAACGAACGCAGGTCCGGGACGTCATCACCAAGGAGAACGTGAGGTCGGTCACGAACGTCGACTTCTCGATTTCGGTAGGCACCCGCGTTCCGCGGAGCGTTGAATTCCATCCGCTTCCTGCTCAAGTCGTCACGATCTACCCCGACTGGCGCGGATATGAATTCTTCGTCGTCAGGGACCAGATCGTCGTAGTCAATCCGCGGACCCTTGAGATTGTTGCGGTACTCGAGGCATAGACGACAAACAGGTCTCAGTAAAAAAGCCGGCCTTCTTTGGGCCGGCTCTCTTTTTTGTAAGGTTGGCGTTAGCGGAATCGTCCCCTGCGAACGTTATATGTCCACGAGCGCCGGCCGTTGCTGAACACCACGCGGCTAAACTGCAGAGATTTCGCTTGTTCTGAAATCTTCGCGCTGTCGGCTAGCTGCATGGCCATTTGCTTGGTCATCTGCGGCGACACGAAGCGCACGATGCTGTTGTCCCGACCAGATACCTCGACCTGCATGCCGTCGTCGCGCATCCGTTCCGCCATCGCATGCGCATAGAGTTGGCGATTGGCGATAGCTGCGATTTGCACGGATGGCCGGAGGATTTCAAACTGCGCCATGCGCATGGCTCCAGCCATCTCACGCGCCTTGGTATTTGTGGGATCTGCTGCGGCTGCCATCATCAGCCTCAATTCCATGCTGCGGAAGGCGGACAAAGACACCGGTGTCTTGCTCCGGCCGCGCTTGTAGTCCTCGTAGCTCGCCTTCAAGGCGCTGGCTTCAGCCAACAGCCGGTCGAGCGCGGCTTTTGCTTCCGCTGCCTTTTGCTCCGCTGGCGAAAGTTGTAGCGGTGCTGGCGTCTCCGATGACTGCGAAGTGTTTGCAGAATTTTGATCCGCTGACGAAGGCTTGGGAGCTTCCGCCGGTTTAGCAGCATCTACCGGTTTGACCGCATCCGTGGACGGCGGGACACTTCCGGTCGTTTCCGCCGCCGCATCCTGTAGCGCGCGAGGCTTATTCTGAGTTGCCGGGGCCTGAATGGTCTGACCGGCAACAAGGCTTCCAGCGGCAACTGCCGCGAATATGCCTAATCCGATGGAAAAACTCTTGCGTCGCAACAAATCCACACCCAACCGTTACGAACCAGAGGGATTGGCGCCATTGTCACCCCTAACGTGCCAAATGTGGTTTTGTTCGGCAAGGAGCCGCTGGCTTGCTTCTTTTTTGCGACTTCCAGCCCCAATCCGGTAGCTTGTCTTCAAGGCCTCAAGCCGTTAGGGGTGGCGCAAATTGACTCTCGGCGATCATCAGTCTTCGCCGCACATCCCGGCGTAGCTGACCTAGTGCGGTGGATCTGACGTTCGTATCAGAATTAACCGCGAGTCCATTATACGAACGTCAGATCCAAAACCGCACTAGCTTCATAGAGTTGCTAGTGTCTCTCCTGGTTCTACGTTCGCAAACGAGAGTGCTGCAAAGTGATGCGAACGTTAGAACCGGGACACTAGGAGCCGAAGCATATGAAGGCACTTATTACCGGTGTGACCGGACAGGATGGATCGTACCTGGCCGAATTTCTGCTGGCCAAGGGATACGAAGTACATGGCATCAAGCGCCGTACCTCGCTTTTCAACACCGACCGCATCGACCACATCTACGAAGGTCCTGAAGTCAAGCATCGCCATTTCGTGCTTCATCATGGCGATTTAACCGACTCCTCCTCGCTCATCCGCATTATGGAAGACGTCGCCCCTGACGAAATCTATAACCTCGCAGCACAAAGCCACGTCGCGGTATCCTTTGAAGAGCCGGAATACACAGCAAACTCTGACGCGCTGGGTACGCTGCGACTGTTGGAAGCCATGCGCATCCTCAAGCTCAAGGACAAGGCCAAATTCTACCAGGCTTCGACTTCGGAATTGTATGGATTGGTGCGAGAAGTCCCGCAGAAGGAAACAACGCCCTTCTACCCCCGCAGTCCCTATGCTGTCGCGAAGCTTTATGCATACTGGATCACGATCAATTACCGTGAGGCGTATGGCTTCTATGCCTGTAACGGTATCCTGTTTAATCACGAGTCGCCGCGGCGCGGTGAGACGTTCGTCACACGCAAGATCACCCGGGCGCTAGCGCGCATCAAGCTCGGGTTGCAGGACACACTGTATCTCGGAAATCTCGACGCCCTGCGCGATTGGGGGCACGCGAAAGACTACATTGAGATGCAATGGCTGATGCTGCAGCAGGCGCACCCTGAGGATTTCGTCATTGCGACCGGGGTACAATACAGCGTTCGTCAGTTCGTTGACGTTGCTGCACGCATGCTCGACATGACGATTACCTGGAAGGGCAAAGGCGTCGACGAAAAAGGCTACGATGCCAATGGCAAGCTGATTGTCGCTGTTGATCCGCGTTATTTCAGGCCGGCGGAAGTCGAAAGCCTGCTCGGCGACGCGACCAAGGCGCGCGAAAAACTCGGCTGGTCACCTAGAATCAGCTTCGAGGAACTCGTTGCCGAAATGGTCAAAGAAGACTTCACTGCAGCCCAGCGTGATCACTTGGTCCAGAGCGCAGGTTTCACGGCGTATAATTACCACGAATAAGACGATACGCTTCGACCGCTAGTATCCCGAATCCAAAGTCCGCCTCATCGTGCAGCGCGCTCCATAGCGAACTTTGGATTCGGGATACTAGGACGCCCGCGCTCGTGCGGGCGTGAATCGATTGATCAAGCGTTGCACATTTGCAAGCAGGTTGGTGGGAGCATCGATGATAACTCCCCGCATGATCAGCCACGTACTTCCCGCGCAGACAAGCGCAAGCATGACATACTGCCCTATGATCGCAGTAGGAATCTTTGCTGACACCGTCGAAAAACCAAAACCTGCGATACGAACGACAAGAATGCCGACGATGAGCACTGCGATCGCGAAGTTGCGATTCTGCCTGTTCGTGCGCGGCGCACCGAGAGCCGCAAAGGCCATGAGCACGAAGACAAATGGGTAGATCGGCGCGATGATCCTGTCATGGAGCTCCGTCCGAAATTCCCCTGGCCTTTGCTGATACATCGGATCGTCTTGAGGCGGCGACAGAAGCTCACCGAACGATCTTTCGCGGGCGCTGTACGTAATATTCTGCGTCATATTCGAGAATTGCGAAAGATCGAATGCATAGCTCTTGAATGCGACCAGTGCGGGATCACGCTTTCCGGCTTCGAACCGTTGGAGATTGCCATCCTGCAAAACGAGGAATGATCCCCTTTCATTCTTTTGGACGGTTCCACGCTCGGCTAGGATGTCAATTCGCTCTGCCGGATTTCGCTGATCGTCGATGAAGATACCAACCAGAACGCCCCCGGGCTGTCGGCCATCAACACGGATGGTCAGCGGGCCCAATTTCGTGAACTCACCTGGCCGAAGGATGTTGGTGAGGACATCCGCACCGATCTCGGTTTGCCATTTCCTCAGCGCACGCAGGCACTCCGGCGCGATATAGATCGAGAGTGACGCGACCAGCACACTCACCGCACAGGTCGCAATCAGAAACGGCCGAAGAAATTGCGTGGGGGATAACCCGGCCGCATTCATCACGATGATTTCGGAGTCAGTCGCAAACCTGTTCAGCGAATGCATCACCGCGATAAGCAACGCGATCGGCGCAATGATCATGCCGAGCAGAGGAATGGCCAATCCCGTGACGCCGAGAAAGACCAGGACCGACTGTCCCTGCCCGGTCATCAAATCGATGCCGCGCAACGCTTGTGTCACCCAAATGATCCCCGTCAAAGAGACGAGGACCATCAGGAACGCCAGCAGCGTCGTCCGAATGGTGTAGGTGTCGATTGCCTTCATCTGCCACCCGGTTACAGCCCGGACAGAAGACCGTCAAGGCAACGAACCGCTGTTATATCACTGAACCATATAGATAATTTTTTCTTCAACGCGACTGCACGGCGCGTTACCACCGCCAGTTAGTCTGTCTCGATCAACCAACGGTGTCCGTCTACCAGACTTTCAGCAACTGACCGCTACGTGCGGGACAGCCTGATATTGGCGCCCCTGAATTCGCCGCTGTCGGAGCGGATCACAACGGCCTGCGAATTGCCGTGCGTTGTTAAAGTTAAATCCGCAGCAAAGGACCCGGCGTTGACGGTCACGTGGAAACGGCCGCCCGATGTGGTCCCTCGAAGCTCGCCGCTGATATTGCGCGTCGCTTCGCTCCAGGTCCCTGTCAATCTACCGCCATTTGCAATGACGTTGCTCGAGAGCTCGATTCTGTAGCTATCGCTCGCACAACGCAGGGTTTGCTGCAGGCCGTTGCCATCGGCTCTCACGGCGTAGGTCGCCCGGCAACGAATGGCTTCGCGGGCTCCGCCTTCCAGCGAAATGGTGCCCCTCCCCGACCAGACGCCCGACATGCCTGCGAATGGTTGAGAAGACTGCGCCATAGATTCGGTGGCAACCAGTGACAATCCCAAAACAGCTGCCGCTGCCACACTTTTTCCGACCGATCCAAACGAAAACATCTGTGCCTCACATATTTGCCAAGGCCTGCACCATCCACAGGCTGGATAAACTTAAGAGCGGCTCTTCACTTTTAAAGAGGTATCGAAGTCCCTGACATGATCGGCTCAGAATGAAGGTGGAATTTAGGACGGAGTCCTAGTGGAGCGGATTTGGAGTTCTTGTGAGTGATCCCGCAAGCTCGATGAACTTCAAATCGCAAAGCGGCACTTAAATCATGGGCTTGCTCGTGTCCCTTTGATTCGGAAGTTCGCTACGGAACGCGCTGCATGAGGTGAATTTTGGATTCGGGACATCGTTTCCGGCGCGCCCGACTGGAGCAGGCTTCAATCCACCAACAAATAAAGATAGGCTTCGTTCTAGTGTGGTGGTTCAGAAGTTCGCTCCAATTTTTCCCGTGCGTCCTTCCAGCGAACTTCTGAAACCTAAACCACACGAGTGTGGCGTCTCGCAATTGCCGACCTGTCTTGCGGCTGGCCCCTTATCGGCAATTGCGAGACAAAGCCACACTCGCATTTTGATTTTGCTAGTGTCCTATCGTCTCCGAATAACCGTGCGAGCGCGCGGCAAATAGGTCGGTTATTCGGAGACGGGACACTAGTGCCGCGGATTTGAAGTTCTTCCGAGTGGAGCCGCAAGCTCGATGAAGAACTTCAAATCCAAAAGCGGCACTCAAATCATAGACTTACTAGTGCCCCTTTGATTCCGAAGTTCGCATCTGAGCAAGCCTGTGCGAACTTCGGAATCGGGACACTAGAATCATAAGTTTGCTAGTGTCCTTTCGAATCCAAAGTTCGCTGCGGAGTGTGCCGCAATTTGAGGCGAACTTTGAATTCGGGACCCTAGTGGCGAGGATCGCAAGCCGCTGATGTCGTGAAGATAAGGAGCCATCGTGACCACCCCGCTCGCCGCAAAGATTGCCAAGGAATACGGCACGCCTGCACTTGTCATCGATATGGACCGCGTTGAACGGAATATTGCGCGCATCCAGGCCCTCTGCGACACGGCGGGCGTCGCCAATCGGCCGCATATCAAGACACACAAAAGTCCAATCCTGGCGCGACTTCAAATTCAAGCCGGAGCTCAGGGCATCACGTGCCAGAAGCTTGGCGAAGCCGAAGTGATGGCGGAAGCCGGCCTCGACAATATCCTGATCAGTTACAACTTGATCGGCGAGGAAAAGGTTGCCCGCCTTGGTGCCCTGCTGACAAGGACAAATGTCACAGTGGCGGCGGACAATGCCGTGGTGATCGGAGGACTCTCCGATGCTGGGATCGCCGCAGGACGCCCTCTCCCCGTGGTTGTCGAGTGTGACACCGGCCGCAAGCGTGCGGGCGTCGAAACGCCTGCAGAGGCGATTGCTCTTGCCAAACAAATTTCCGATACACCCGGCCTCGCTTTCGCAGGTTTTATGCTGTACCCCACCGAGACGGGATGGCAGGAGGCGCA
The DNA here is from genome assembly GCA_036924835.1 of Nitrobacteraceae bacterium AZCC 1564. Taxonomy (NCBI): domain Bacteria; kingdom Pseudomonadati; phylum Pseudomonadota; class Alphaproteobacteria; order Hyphomicrobiales; family Nitrobacteraceae; species Nitrobacteraceae bacterium AZCC 1564. The sequence continues at coordinate 5,911,563 of JBAGRR010000001.1, read as the reverse complement.
ACAGTTTTATAACGATGCCTTGAGCGGCGTCCGGCAATTGGGCCTCACTCCGACCATCGTATCGACCGGTGGCTCCCCGAATTTAAAGAACGTCGGAAAACTTGACGGCGCGACAGAACATCGGCCCGGCACTTACATCTACAATGATCGCATGCAAGTCGCCGCTGGCGTTGCCTCGTGGGACGACTGCGCCTTGCACGTCTATTCCACGGTCGTCAGCCGTGCCGCACCGGAGCGAGGTATTCTCGACGCCGGCTCCAAGACATTGACCGCGGATTCAGGCGGCCTTGATGGCTATGGACTGATCCTTGAACATCCGGAAGCCAAAATCGCACGCTTTGCTGAAGAACACGGCTTTCTCGACCTGTCGAAAACCAACAGCCGGCCCGCTATCGGCGATGTGGTGCGCATCGTGCCAAATCACGTCTGCGTCGTCGTCAACATGGCTGACGAGGTGGTGATGGTTCGTGGTGACGAGATTATCGGCACGCTTCCGACTGTTGCACGGGGAAAACTTCGCTAGTGTGGTAGTTCAGAACTTCGCTCGATCTTTCCAGCGAGTCCTTCCAGCGAACTTCTGATAAATCCCAGCCGCAGCCGTTAACGAATTTTCAATATCCTTCGGTAGAATAAATTGATTTAATTTTTAAGTGCGGCTCATGGCGTCAGTCCATAAGCGGGCGCCAAATTAATTAGCGAAGTTTGTTGTTGAGATTGCTGCACCGGCCGACTGCCGGCGTGTTCATGCAGCGCCAGAGCCGACACCGCGAAAGGTGTGGAAATGGGCAGCGAACGGCGAATTTGTCCGCGCGTCGATTTTGAGAGCGGCATTAGTGTTTACATCATGGCTATTGACGGCACTTGGCGTCGAGAGTGCCTGATGAAAGACGTGTCTGCTTCCGGCGTCCTTTTAATTATGAAGGATCCAATTGCCGGACTGGACATCAGAGAATTCTTCCTGCTGCTGTCATCAACCGGTCTTGCCTATCGCCGCTGTCAAATGGTGCGGCTGAACGGCAATCAGATCGCGGCACGCTTTTTAAAGCCCGAAGTCAAAAGGAAGTCGGGGCGTGTGAGGTTGTCGATCTAATCCGCTGAAAGCAAGTGTGCTTCCTTAAATTGGTTTGCATATGAAGCAATGATACCAGCCGAGCAGGCGCGCGAATGCTGCAAGCGTCGGCCCATCAGGAGCCAACAACCTTCCTAAAACTGGAATGTAGTTTTGGACGAAGCCGCGCTTTTCGTATCGGGCGATCGCAAAACCGGCAGAAACCAGCACGGCTTCCACCTCGCGCCTAGATCGAATTTTTATCGTAACAGGGGAGCCTAGCTCTGAGTGTTCGGCGACGTGGCTTCGCCAATCATCGAATGAGTTCTTCATTCTATTTCTGACCACCCATGTTGCGAACAGATAAGCGTTGAAGAAGCTGTACTTTGAATAGACAGCGATGCGCAGCTCTCCATTCGGTCTCAACAGCGCACGTATCTTACGTAGGTAGTCCAACTCGTGCGATACGTGGTGAAGTACGCCGAACGAATAAACGACGTCGAATTGCGCGTTAAGTTCTGTAGAAAGCAGATCCTGATGGATCAGCGCTTCAACCTGAGAAGAGAGATTATACAGAGCAGCATGGCGTCTCGTTAGATCAAGATGATTTTCAGTGATGTCGAGACCTGTGTAGATCGCCCCGCCCTTCATCATCTCGACTGCGTCGATGCCATTGCCAACCCCGATTTCTAAGACCCTCTTTCCTGAGAGTGCATCAAATGCAAATGTCCTTGGGATAAACGGCGTCTCGTACCCGTAGCGATAAGCCCTGATGCGCTCAAAGTAGGCGCTCGATGCTTTTTCGGCCCCCAATGCACGATCGCTGCCCACGGCTTTTCGGTTCCATAGGGCACGGGCCGCCTCATTACTCTCTTCTGCAAGGTCGGGTCGCATTGCCAAAAATCCAATTTCCGGCTGGCAATCTACTGTAGTTTGGCTGAATGCCGCGATCGGTTGCGAGGGACCCGCACAGGGCAATTTTCTTTGTGAAATCAATGGTCGGAGCGAGAGGATTTGAACCTCCGACCCCTAGTCCCCCAGACTAGTGCGCTAACCGGGCTGCGCTACGCTCCGAACCTGCCATACGGCTCCGCTGCTGTAGCCTCGTTCAGCTCGTCGCGCAAGAAGGCCGGCATCGCCTTTTCGGTCTGTCCACGGAGGTGGACTGGAGGCTCTACTCGAAGCACCACCATCCGAGCCCTACCCGTCTTTCAGGACCTCATCAATCAGGGCTCGCGCCCCGATCAGATCATCGAGCGCGGCCTGCAGCTTGCCGCGATCGGTCGGCCTCACACTACCGGCAGCGCTGCTGTTACGGATGCTGGGCGGAGCGTAAGCTGTAGGTCCGGACGGACCGGTATTCAGCGGACTGGGCTGCACTGGCTTGGCAATGACCGGGGCGGGCAAAACCGGACCATAGACCACCGCATTGGCTCGCAGCGGGGTTCCGCGTTCATGTTGTAGCTCGGACGAGAATGCTTCGTCACCGGGATCCTCGCCGCCTTCGTCCTCGGCATGGAGCTCATCGTCCTCAGCGTCGTCCATCTCCTCGGGCTCAGGGCCATCATGGAGCGTCTCGACCAGAGCTGATCCGTCGAAGAGCGCAGCAGGCCGCTCCGACGCATCAGTCAGGTTCTGGACTGATTTGACGCCATGCTCGCGCAAGATGCGCTGCACACCACGGATCGTATATCCCTCTCCGTACAGTAGCCGACGAATCCCGCGCAGCAGGTTGACGTCATCAGGGCGATAGTAGCGGCGACCGCCGCTCCGCTTCATCGGTTTTATCTGAGTGAACCGCGTTTCCCAGAAACGCAGCACGTGCTGTGGCACGTCGAGGTCGTCGGCGACTTCGCTGATCGTCCGAAATGCATCCGGCGCTTTGTCCAAATGCACGCTCCTTGCTGAGGGCCGTCCTAACGCTCAGTCAGTCGTCGGAACCATTGGCGCTTGCAGCGCTGTGATTGCCGTTGATCCGCTGCTTCAGGATTGCCGAAGGCTTGAACACCATCACGCGACGCGGAGAGATTGGAACTTCCGTTCCCGTCTTTGGATTGCGGCCAATACGCTGGCCCTTCTTGCGCACCATAAACGAGCCGAATGATGATAACTTCACTGTCTCGCCTTTCTCAAGGCAATCAGTGATCTCCTTCAACACCAATTCGACGAATGCAGAGGATTCCGTACGCGACAGCCCTACCTTCTGGTAGACGGCTTCGCATAGGTCCACACGCGTGACAGTCTTTCCGGTTCCGGTCATCGCCCGCCCCACTTACGGCGAAAAAAAATCTGTTCGGAAATTATGAGCTTAGTGAGCGAGGGTCAACCTTGCTCATCAATGCAACGGCATGAAATTTATAAGTAAAATACGATCGGCATTTTACACAAATGTCTACCAGCGCAACAGTGCTGAGCCCCACGTGAAGCCGCCACCCATTGCCTCGAGCATGATCAGATCATTACGCTTGATGCGTCCGTCGTCAGCAGCAGCCGCCAATGCAAGCGGAATCGATGCGGCGGACGTATTGCCGTGGAGATCAACTGTCAGCACAACCTTCTGCGGCGCAATATGTAGCTTCTTTGCGGATGCATCGATGATGCGCTTGTTGGCTTGATGTGGAACCAGCCAGTCGATGTCTTCTGCCGTGGTGCCCGTCGCCTCGAACGCATCGACGATCACATCAGTGATCATGCCCACTGCGTGCTTGAACACCTCGCGCCCTTCCATCCGCAGATGTCCTACGGTCTGGGTCGTCGACGGACCGCCATCCACGAACAACTTATCCTTGTGGCGGCCGTCTGAGCGCAGATGAGTTGTAAGGATGCCCCGATCAGCCGAGGTTCCCGACTGCGGCTGGGCTTCCAGGATCACAGCGCCGGCTCCGTCGCCGAACAGCACACAGGTGCCGCGATCGTTCCAGTCCAGAATGCGAGAGAACGTTTCAGCGCCGATCACCAACGCGCGCTTGAAAGCTCCGCTCCTGAGAAAGTTGTCAGCCGTCGCCAACGCGAAGATAAATCCCGAACAGACCGCCTGAAGGTCAAACGCGGCGCCATGGGTAATGCCGAGTCCGTTCTGGATCGCGACCGCCGTCGCCGGAAACGTATTGTCCGGAGTGGACGTCGCGAGCACGATCAGGTCGATCGACTGCGTATCGATACCTGCATTGGCGATCGCGGCCTGCGCGGCCTTGAGGCCGAGGTGCGACGTAAACTCTCCCTCCGCCGCCATGTGGCGCTGCTTGATGCCGGTCCGCTGAACGATCCATTCGTCGGACGTGTCCACCATCGTCGCCAGCTCGGCATTGGTCAGGATGCGCTCCGGCAGATAAGCGCCGTAGCCAAGCACAACCGAACGCATCACAGTCACGAGACAGCCTCCTGCGCGCTCGGCATCTTGGAAAGTGCGTTGCCGTCGCGATTAAGTGTATGATTGATCTTTGGCAGGAGATCGTAGCGAACCATGTCGTAACCGACATCGACAGCAGAGGCGAAGCCTTCCGCATCGGTGCCGCCATGGCTCTTGATGACCACCCCGTTCAGTCCAAGAAATACGCCACCATTGACCTTGCGAGGGTCCATCTTGTCGCGCAGCGCATTGAACGCACCACGTGCAAAAATATAGCCGAGCTTGGAGCGCCAAGTTCGGCTCATGGCACTGCGCAGATATTCCGCGATCTGGCGCGCGGTGCCCTCCGCCGTCTTCAACGCGATGTTGCCGGTGAACCCTTCTGTCACGATAACATCGGCGGCACCCTTGCCGATGCCGTCGCCCTCGACGAAACCAATGAAATCAAGCTGAGGCAGGTTCATGGCCCGGAGCAACTCCGCAGCCTCGCGAACCTCCTCGACGCCCTTCACTTCCTCGACGCCGATATTGAGCAGACCGACGGTCGGACGCTCGAGATCGAACAGCACCTGGGCCATGGCACCGCCCATGATCGCAAGCGACGCGAGATGACGTGCATCGCCGCCGATCGACGCGCCGACATCGAGCACCACCGATTCACCGCGCACCGTCGGCCAGACCGCAGCGATCGCCGGGCGTTCGATTCCCGGCAGCATCCGCAGGTTGAGCCTGGCCATGGCCATAAGCGCGCCAGTGTTGCCGGCCGAGACCGCAACATCCGCCTCGCCTTTTTTGACCGCATCGATCGCCAGCCACATGGACGACGACTTGCGGCCCCGCCGGAGCGCCTGACTTGGCTTCTCGTCCATGCTGATGGCGATGTCAGCATGAAACACGCGTGATACGGCCTTAAGGGCCGGATGCTGAGCCAGTTGAGCATTGATCAGCGTGCTGTCACCAAACAGCAGGAATTCCACATCCTGATGCCGTGTCAACGCCAGCGCAGCCCCCGGGACAACCACCGACGCACCGAAATCGCCGCCCATGGCGTCAAGCGCGATTCGAACCTTTTGCGGCATGGGCGTCCTGGAAACCTGATTCTTGCGGCCTCAGAGAACCGCGGGTTAGGCGTGAGGCAAAGGCGGACCAAAATACGGTACCGGCCCCCAGCCGGGCAGCGACAATAGCGTTTTCGTTGTCCGATACAACGCCTTGACCCGGCAGACCCGTTCGGTCAATGGCCCTATACCCGGTTTCTTCACTTCTTCTTTGGCTTCTTGGCCTTGGGAGAGGCAGGAGTGTCCTTGAGGGCCTTTAGGGCGGCGAAGGGGTGCTCCTCCGGGTCCTCAGGAACCTCCGGCGGGACGAATTCCGCCCCGGGCTTCCGCGGATAGGGATCCAATCCCAGAATCAGGAACTCGGCTGCCAACACCCCAAGATCGATAAAGCCATTGACGATGGGCTCTGGCGGATCCGGGATCTCGAACTCGTCGCCCTCTTCCGACTGGACGACCTTGGCGCTCACGGGGATCTGCGAGGGCGGCGCAAACATGATGTCGATCGGCTCGTCGATGTCGTTCTCGACCGGATCGAGGCTCACCACGCAGGTCTGCTCGACACGTGCTTTCACGCGCCCAGTGACGTGAACCTGGCCACCCGGAGCATGGGCCAGATCGAATTCCGCCCTCGCTTCCATCACCGCCGGCAGCTCCGCAAGGACTGCGATCGCGTCACGCTGCGCCGCCGTGGCCTCCAAGTTCTGATGTGCGCCCTTCTCGGGTAGCTGAGCCACCGCAACCGGGAAACTCCAGGGAATCATCTTTTCCGTCATCTCGTCAGCTTTGCTCATGCCACCACCTGTTCAGGAGTTAAGCATCGGCTTGGGAAACGTCCATGAACCTGCAGAAAGAGCCTTGGGCTCTGCGGCATTGAGAGCAGCACTGACCGCCCGCACGTAGTTCGTAAGGACGCGGGGCGCTATCCGGAAATTCGCCGTTGAGGACATTGCGCATCAGCGCCTTGGTCAGCTCCTCGTCACCGGCCTCAAACGCCATGTCGTAAGCGGTGGACCGGCCATAAAAGGCTTCGCCGAAGGCCTGCATTCGTTTCGGCACGGTCAGGTCGCCAACTCCCATTTCACGCAGGTTGTCGTCCATATCGGTACAGAAATGATCGAACAGGGCCTGCGCCAACTGTTCCCCTCCGTCCACCGACCGCAATCGGCGCAACACCAGCCACAGATGGAGGATGAGCATATCCAGCCGGCCATTAACCGAATCGGCCACATTGAGGCTTGCGTAAAAGGCCGGTTCTCGCGCCTGCGCCACGATCATGCCATAGATGGCTTCAATGGTGCCGCGCGGCGGGGCGTGAGGATTTTTCAAGCGATTGAAGGGCCAGAGCATTTTTGGTTCCGCGCTGAGGCCTTGGGACCCACTAGATAACCCGAGGCTTCTGAAGTGTTGAAATCGGAAGCCCTGCCCGGTACGTCAACGCTTCGATCGACGCAAGAGGAAGGTCAATCCCAAGTATGACTGTTACCGGTCAAGCTGGTCCTGCGACCAAAGGCCGGCTCGGCTTTGTTGCCGGCTGGCGGAAGTTGCGCGCAATCGCTGTAGTCGCTGTTGTCTGCGGCGCCTTGGGCGCCTGTACAGGCGAACAATTCCAGAGGGGCTATATCCTGCCGGAAGGCGCACTGGAGCAAATCCCAATCGGGGCGAGCCAGGATCAGGTCCTGATCGTGATGGGCACCCCCTCCACCGTCGCGACCCTGAGCGGCGAGGTGTTCTACTACATCTCCCAGCGCTCCGAGCGGAAGGTCGCCTTCATGCCGCAGCAGGTCATCGACCAGCGCGTAATCGCGATCTATTTCGACAAGAACCGGACCGTCCAGCGCATCGCCAATTACGGTCTCAAGGACGGCAAGATCTTCGACTTCATCAGCCGCACCACGCCGACCAGTGGTCAGGAAATGAGCTACCTGACACCGCTGTTCAAACTCCTCAGCCCGCGCTGACCCGCGGCACATCGAATGTCTCAAGCCCCGCAGCGCTGCTGCGGGGCTTTTGCGTTGCGCCATCTTCTCTGGATCCAATCACCTTGCCGCTAGTGCGGTGGTTCAGAAGTTCGCCCGATTTTTCCTGCGAGTCCTTTCAGCGAACTTCTGAACCTGAACCACACTCTCGAATCCAAAGTTCGCTAAAGAGCGCGCTGGACGATGAGGCGAACTTTGGATTCTGGACACTAGGAAATGTGACCGGTACGCTCTCCCGATAAAAATCTCGCAAAGAGATACACATGGGAGGATATCGATGACGCGTCCGCTGTCTCGCCGCACCGTGCTGTCCGGTGGTGCCGCTCTCTCCACAAGTCTATTCTGGCCGCGCCATGCGAAAGCCGACTGGCGTCCCACTGAGACGATCCGCATCGTTGTGCCTGCGGCTCCTGGCGGCAGCACTGACGTGATCGGACGCTACCTCGCGCAACATCTTCAGGCCGCGTGGGGACAATCTGCGGTCGTTGACAACAAATCAGGTGCGGGCGGGACCATCGGCACGGCCGATTTCGTTCGGCAGAAGCCTGACGGGCACACCATCCTGGTCGGCAATCCCGGACCGAACGCGGTGGCCTACAGCATCTTCCGTAACCTGCCCTACAAAGCCGACCAGTTGCAGCCGGTCAGCAACGCGATCCGCATTCCGAACATCGTGTCCGCTCATCCCTCCAGCGGCATCAAATCGATTCCGGAATTGATCGCCTATCTCAAGGCCAATCCCGACAAACTGAACTACGGCTCATCCGGCGTCGGACAAAGCCCGCACCTCACTGCCGTCTGGTTTCTCCAGCTAACGGGCTTGAAGATGACGCACATTCCTTTCCGTGGCGCAGGCCCAGCACTCACGGCAGCGCTAGGAGGCGATATATCGATCCTGTTCGACAACCTCTTCCCCACCTTGCCTCAGGCACTGGATGGAAAGCTTGTGCCGCTGGCCGTTACCACGCCGGAGCGTAGCTTCATGGCGCCTCACGTTCCGACGATGCGGGAAAGCGCGCCGGAGCTTGCGAACTTTGACGTCTCGTCCTGGTTCGGTGTGTTTCTGCCGCAAGGCACGCCGCGGCCCGCGGTCGATGCACTGAATGGCGAAATCAAAAAGATGCTGGCGCGCGACGACATCAAGAAGAACATCAGCCAGATGGGCGCTGTCCCCGACTATGGGACGCCTGAGCAGTTCACTGGATTCATCAACGCCGAGATCAAAAAGTTTGCCGGGATCATCGAGAAGGAGGGACTGAAGATGGACGTCAATTGACGGACATCGCGCTCGCTCGCGTTGGCATCAATGAATCCCCAATACGGCGCCGTTCAGGGGGCCGTCCTGTCTTGTGACCGATCCATCATACCGCTGTCAGGCCGCGCTCTACGAATTGGTAGCCGGCCTCCCAGCGGTCATGCTCTTCGGTATTTTCCGGATAGGGATTCTCGTGCGGCTCGTTGTTGACCCGTGCAAGCTTTCCCTGCTCAAACGGATCTCCATCATCAGCTGCCATGGTATGTTCCCTCGTTGAACGCAGATAACGCGGCAACTGAGGCGGGTTTCCGGGCACAGACGAAAAATATATCCGGCTCAGCCGCGTCGAATTGTCATCAACTCGAAGCGAATCAACCGAACTTTTGCCGCAAAGAAACACCCCACAGCTCGCGCTGCGGGGCCTCTGTTGATCCCAATCTGTTGCGTCTCAGTGTGCCAGGATTGCCAGCAGCAGCAACGCAACGATATTGGTGATCTTGATCATCGGGTTGACGGCGGGTCCCGCCGTGTCCTTGTAGGGGTCGCCGACGGTGTCACCGGTCACGGCAGCCTTGTGAGCATCAGAGCCCTTGCCGCCGTGGTGGCCGTCCTCGATGTACTTCTTGGCGTTGTCCCATGCGCCGCCTCCCGACGTCATTGAGATCGCAACGAACAGACCCGTCACGATAACGCCCAGCAGCATCGCACCAACCGCCGAGAACGCAGCCGACTTGCCTGCCGCGCCTCCGCCCGCGATCACATAGATCGCGAAGTAGACAACGATCGGCGACAGCACCGGCAGCAGCGACGGGACGATCATTTCCTTGATCGCGGCCTTGGTCAGAAGGTCGACCGCCTTGCCATAGTCCGGCTTGTCGGTGCCCTGCATGATGCCGGGCTTCTCGCGGAACTGACGACGCACCTCTTCCACGATCGCACCGGCCGCGCGGCCAACCGCCGTCATGCCCATCGCGCCGAACAGATACGGCAGCAGGCCGCCGAACAGCAGGCCGACCACGACGTACGGATTGTTCAGCGAGAAGTCCGGCGTCACGCCCTGGAAGTAGGGGCGTTGGGCCGAGTTGGCGATGAAGAACTTGAGGTCTTCATTGTAGGCGGCGAACAGCACCAGGGCGCCGAGACCAGCTGAGCCGATGGCATAGCCCTTGGTCACGGCCTTCGTGGTGTTACCGACTGCGTCGAGCGCGTCGGTCGACTTGCGGACCTCTTTCGGAAGGCCCGCCATTTCCGCGATGCCGCCAGCGTTGTCGGTCACCGGGCCGAAGGCGTCGAGCGCGACGATCATGCCAGCCAGCGCCAGCATGGTGGTGGTCGCAATCGCGATGCCGAACAGACCAGCAAGGCTGTAGGTGATCAGGATGCCGGCAATGATGACGATGGCGGGAGCTGCTGTCGCCTCCATCGAGATCGCAAGCCCCTGGATCACGTTGGTGCCGTGGCCCGTGACGGATGCCTGCGCGATCGACTTCACCGGACGGAAGTCTGTTCCGGTGTAGTATTCGGTGATCCAGATGATCAGGCCGGTTACAGCAAGGCCGACGACGCCGCACTCGAACAGCGCAAGCCCCGTGTACTTCACCCCTTGCAGAGGGCCAAAGCCGACGAGCTGGTGAATGGCGAACGCGACGCCGAACAGCGAGAGCACGCCGGTTGCGATGAGTCCTTTATAGAGCGCACCCATGATCGATTGGCTGGCCCCGAGCTTCACGAAGAAGGTGCCAATGATCGAGGTCAGGATACAAATGCCGCCGATGGCAAGCGGCAGGATCATCATATTGGGCAGAAGCGCTGGAGCACCCGCGAAGAAGATCGCGGCCAGCACCATGGTCGCAACCGCCGTCACCGCATAGGTTTCAAAGAGGTCCGCGGCCATGCCGGCGCAATCGCCGACGTTGTCACCAACGTTGTCTGCGATGGTCGCCGGATTGCGTGGATCGTCTTCCGGAATTCCGGCTTCCACCTTGCCGACGAGATCGCCGCCGACGTCCGCCCCCTTGGTAAAGATACCGCCTCCGAGACGAGCGAAGATCGAGATCAGCGAAGCACCGAAGCCAAGCGCCACCAGAGCATCGATGACGACGCGATTGTTTGGCGCCAGACCCAGCATCTGGGTGAGATAGCCGAAGTAGAGCGTGACGCCGAGAAGCGCGAGGCCTGCAACTAGCAGCCCTGTAATCGCACCTGCCTTGAACGCCAGCTCGAGACCGCCTGCCAGCGATTTGGTCGCCGCCTGTGCGGTGCGCACGTTGGCGCGAACGGAGACGTTCATGCCGATAAAGCCTGCAGCGCCGGAAAGGACGGCACCAATCAGGAAGCCGACCGCCACGAGGGTCCCAAGGAAGTAAACCAGCAGCGCGAAGATCACGATGCCGACGATACCGATCGTTGTATATTGTCGCCTGAGATAGGCCTGCGCGCCCTCGCGGACCGCGGCGGCGATTTCCTGCATGCGCGGATTACCCGCGTCCGCACCGAGCACCGAAGACGTTGCCCAGATGGCGTAGACAATGGAAAGCGCCCCTGCGAGCACAATCAACCACAAAGCTGTCATCTATTTTTGCCTCAAATCCCGTGTGTTTCCCCAACGCCCCAATTATTTTTGCTCCGCACAAAGCGGTCAGGACGTCAAACGAGGCAAACCCCGGAGAAGAGAGGGAGCAGCCTCAATTCAAAACGAAGCATGCCAAAATCATATTCGCGACGCAACGCCGCCAGCGATTTGATCACGCTGGAGTTTTTGGACGTTACAATGCGAGACGATTGCAGTGCGGAAAATTCAGAAGTGGCTGTAAGACAGGCGTTTCAGCGTGATCGCGTTCCCGTCAGCGTCGACGAACCGGGGCGGCGCCCGGTCCGCAACGACCCTGCCAATAGTTGTGATGAGCATGTTCGCCTCGAGCGCCGCGGCACAGAAGGCGTCCCATCGATCGTCTGGAACCGTACAAAGCACTTCGTAGTCGTCGCCCCCTGCGACGATGTTTTCCAGATTTACCTGCGCCTCAGCGAGCATGGTGCGAGCCGGCTCTGAAAGCGGAAGAGCCGGGATATCAATCGTCGCGGAGACGCTGGAAGCGGCGCACAGTTTGGCGAGATCACCGGCCAAACCATCCGAGATGTCCATGGCCCCATTGGCATATTCGCGAACGGGGAGAGCAATCGTGTTGCGGGGCTGCGGCACCCGGTATCGCTGCACCAGTTGCTCCCGCGATGGCGCATCGAGGCTTTCGCGCGGGATGTCCCCCCGCAGGATGCGCAAGCCGAGCGCCGCATCACCGATAGTGCCGGTCACGACGACCCTGTCGCCAGCCTTTGCCCCGTCGCGGCGAACCATCCTGCCGACGGGAACATGGCCGAAAGCGGTAATCGAAATCATCAAGGGGCCCGGTGTTGACACCGTGTCGCCCCCCAACAGCGGGCAGCCGAACGTCACAGCGTCTTCACCAATGGCTTTTGCAAACGGTGCGAGCCACGCTTCCCCTGCATCACGCAACGCGAGCGTCAGCACGAAGCCCGCAGGCACAGCGCCCTTGGCGGCAAGATCCGACAGGTTCACGCGCAGTGCTTTGCGCGCGACCGTGTCCGGCGGATCGTCGGGAAGAAAGTGGATGCCCTCCACAACGGCGTCAGTGGTCACCACCACATCCTGGCCCGTCGCGGCCAGGATTGCCGCATCGTCGATAAGGCTTAGCGCCCCTGCGTCGGTCGCGAGCGGCCGGAAGTAACGCGCGATCAGATTGTCCTCACCGGAGCCACCTTGGCCGCGCGCTGTCATGTTCATCTAGCCGCTGATGCGCGAAAACTCGTCCGCGCGAAACTGCCGGGCGATCTGATCAAGAACCGCGTTGACCAGACCAGTTTCATCTCGATCGACGAATGCATTGGCGACGTCGACATATTCCTTGACGACAACGCGCGCAGGAACGTCCCTGCGATGTTCGAGTTCATACGCACCGGCGCGCAACGTCGCGCGCAGGATCGCATCAATGCGCTTCAACGGCCAGCCCTTGTTCAAGGCATCGTCAAGCAAGGGATCGAGTTTGGTCTGGTCACGCACGACACCGGCAACGACGTCCCTGAAGAACGCGGCTTCAGCCGGCAGATACGTGTCGCCTTCGACTTCATTGCCAAGCCAATGGCTCTCGAACTCCGCGAAAATGTCGTTAATGCCGGCGCCCGCGATGTCCATTTGGTAAAGCGCCTGCACGGCCGCGAGCCGAGCCGCGCCGCGCCGGTTGGCTTTCTTCTCGCCAGAATTTCTGCCAGCGTTTTTCTTCGTGTCGTTCATAGCGGTTTTGCCAGACGGCGTTTGATACGCATCATCGTCAATGCTGCACGGGCCGCATCGCCGCCCTTGTTCAGCTTGTCGGCCCGCGCACGTTCCCATGCCTGCTCGGTGGTATTGACCGTGATAACGCCGTTGCCGAGCGGCAGGCTCCGCGCAACCGAAAGATCCATCAACGCACGCGAGGACTCCATGGACACGATCTCAAAATGGATCGTATCGCCACGGATCACACAACCCAACGCAATCGCGCCATCATAGGGCCGGCCATTCCTTTTCGATGCATCAAGTGCGATCGCAATCGCAGCCGGAATTTCCAGTGCGCCCGGAACGCTGATGACATCGTAACCCACTCCGGCTGCTTCCAGTTCGGAAACTGCGCCGGCCAGCAAAGCATCCTGAATATCGTCGTAGAACCGAGCTTCGATGATGACGACATGCGCGCCACTAATATCGGTTTCATCCTTCAGTTCAGCGCGGCGCGGTTCGGCCATCGTTCAATCCAGTGCTTTCCAGGGTGGTCATGCGGGGATTGACAGTCAACATGTGTGAGAACTGTCAGCATTACAGCGTTTGTAGCGGCAGCTTAACGCAAAGCCAAGCCGTTAAAGGCAAGACGTTAAAGGCCTGCGGAATAGCTGCTATTTCATTTCCGTCAGACGCGCGGCATAGCGCGCCATGAGGTCGACTTCGATGTTGATTTCGGAGCCCTCGCGCCAGTTACCCAGCGTAGTGACCTGCAGCGTATGAGGAATGATGAGCACGGTGAAACTGTCATCAACGGCGGTATTGACTGTCAATGACACACCATCGAGCGTGACCGAGCCTTTCGCCGCGATGAACCGTGCGAGTTCGCGCGGAGCACGCAGCTCAAACCGCGCCATATCCGGCAAATCCTCACGCGAGACGATGGTCGCGATCCCATCCACATGCCCGGCCACGATGTGGCCACCAAGCTCATCGCCGATCTTCAACGCGCGTTCGAGATTGAGGCGCGTTCCCTGCCTCCAATTCTTTGCGGTGGTCAGGCGCAACGTCTCAGCGGCAGCATCGACATCGAACCACGTCTTTCCCTGATCGACACCGGAGGCGACCACCGTCAGGCACACGCCGTTGCAGGCGATGGATGCGCCATCCACGATTGTGGATTGATCGTAACGGCATGCAATGCGCAGCCGATGTAGCTGCCCCTGCGCCGTCGGCGCTGCACTGACAATTTCACCCACGTCGGTGACGATACCGGTAAACATTAAGCTCGCTCGTAAATTGTGAGAGTGTCTTGACCCAACGCCTCAGTAGCATGCACCTGCCAGCGCGGCGAATGGGTGATCACGGATACCGGCTGCGCGTCGAGTGCGGCGATCCCTTCGGAACCGATTTCGGCTGGTCCGCGCAGCAACCAGATCTCGTCCACAAGATCCGCCGACAAAAACGACGACGCCACCCGTGCGCCGCCCTCAACCAAGAGCCGCGTGACGCCTTTGTCGGACAACGCATGCAGCGCAGCCTTTAGATCAAGACCCGGCTGGCCGTCGATCGCCGGAATGCGCATGATGTGAGCACCGGCCCCTCCGAGCTTGGCAGCGGCAGGCGCCTCCGCCAGATCAGACGTCATGATCCAAAGAGGATGCTCTCGTGCCGTATGAACCAGCTGGCTGTCGCCGGGCAGCCGCAGCGCACGGTCCAGCACCACACGCACAGGCGACAGGCCTTCCATGCCCGGCAGGCGGCAAGTGAGCAGCGGGTCGTCAGCGAGCGCCGTTCCGATCCCGATCAGAATGGCATCACTGCGAGCCCGCAACAGGTGAACACGCGACCGCGACACATCGCCGGTAATGGCAAGCGGGCGATACCCGGCAGCCGCGATCTTGTCGTCGGAGGACAACGCCATCTTGAGAATGGTGTAGGGCCGCTTCTCGCGCACACGCAGGAAATGTCCCGCGTGATCACGCGCGGCTTCATCGGCAAAGAGCCCGACATCGACCTTGATGCCGGCAGCGCGCAGCCGGGCATGCCCCTGCCCGCCGACGTCCGGATTGGGATCTTCAATCGCCGAGACCACGCGGGCGATGCCTGCTGCGATGACCGCATCCGCGCAAGGCGGCGACCGGCCAAAATGCGAACAAGGCTCCAAGGTGACATAAAGCGTCGCACCGCGCGCTGCTTCGCCGGCGCGCCGCAACGCCTCCGGTTCAGCATGGGGGCGACCACCGGGCTGGGTCCAGCCGCGGCCGACGATCACGCCGTCCTTGACGACGACGGCGCCGACAGCCGGGTTCGGCCAGGTCCGGCCCTGCCCGCGCCGGCCGAGCTCCAGCGCCAGGCGCATGAAGCGCTGGTCAGAAGCGTCCGGCATAGACTGAGACTGCATTTTCGATGCCGTAGCGCACGAACATCATTTGCGCATGACAAGCGGGCGTGGCGCCGTGGGCGGCGGCGTCTCTTCTTCACCGGTCAGTTCGCCGAGCACGGTCTCGAAATCCTTGGCCTCGCGGAAATTGCGATAGACCGAAGCGAACCGCACATAGGCGACATCATCGAGCTGGCGCAGATGCTCCATCACCGTCTCGCCGATCACCTCCGACGAGATCTCGGATTCACCACCGCTTTCAAGCTCACGCACGATGGACGACACCATCTGCTCGACCCGATCCGGATCAACCGGGCGCTTGCGCAGGCTGATCTGGACCGAGCGCATGAGCTTGTCGCGATCGAACGGCACGCGGCGGCTGTTGCGCTTGATCACTGTTAGCTCGCGAAGCTGCACCCGCTCGAAGGTGGTGAAGCGGAAGTTGCAGGCCATGCACACGCGCCGCCGGCGGATCACGGACGAATCTTCCGTCGGCCGTGAATCCTTCACCTGCGTATCGAGACTGTTGCAGCTTGGGCAGCGCATGCGTGGATTGCCTTCCTGGTTTTGCCCTTACTGATGCCTTTACTGATAAATCGGGAAGCGGCTGGTCAGTTCTTTCACGCGCTCCCTCACCGACGCTTCGACGAGCGGCGCACTGCCCTCGCCCGACTGCGCAACGGCATTAAGCACTTCCGAAATCAGCGCACCCACCTGCTTGAATTCCGCGACACCAAAGCCACGCGTCGTCGTCGCAGGCGTGCCGAGACGCAGACCGGACGTGACGAATGGCTTCTCGGGGTCGAACGGAATACCGTTCTTGTTGCAGGTCAGGCCCGCGCGCACCAACGCCTTCTCGGACACGTTGCCCTTGAGCCCCTTGGGCCGCAGATCGACCAGCATCAGATGGTTGTCGGTGCCACCGGAGACGATCTCGAAACCGTTGGAGCGCAGCGTTTCCGCCAGAGCCTTGGCGTTTTCGACGACGTTCTTCGCGTAAATCTTGAAGTCTGGATGCAAGGCCTCGCCGAACGCAACAGCCTTCGCGGCGATAACGTGCATCAGCGGGCCGCCTTGCAGGCCTGGGAAGATCGCCGAATTGATCTTCTTCGCGATCGCCTCATCGTTGGTGAGGATGAGACCGCCGCGCGGACCGCGCAGCGACTTGTGCGTCGTGGTGGTGGTGACATGGGCATAGGGTACCGGCGAAGCATGGACACCGCCGGCCACGAGGCCCGCGAAATGCGCCATGTCTACCAGCAGGTAAGCGCCGACGCTGTCCGCGATCTCGCGGAAACGCTTGAAGTCCCAGGCGCGCGAGTAAGCCGAGCCACCCGCGATGATCAGCTTCGGCTTGATCTCCTCGGCTTGCTTTGCCACGGCATCCATATCGATGATCTGGTCCTCACGGCGCACGGTGTAGTGCACCGGCTTGAACCACTTGCCGGACATGTTGACCGGCGCACCGTGGGTGAGATGCCCACCGGCTGCGAGATCGAGACCCATGAAGGTATCACCCGGCTGCAGCAGCGCCAGGAATGCGGCCTGGTTCATCTGACTGCCGGAATTCGCCTGCACGTTGGCGAAGTTCGCACCAAACAGCTTCTTGGCGCGCTCGATCGCGAGCGTCTCGGCGACGTCGACGAACTCGCAACCACCATAGTAACGCGCGCCCGGATAACCTTCCGCGTACTTATTGGTCATCACCGAGCCCTGCGCCTCGAGCACGGCGCGGCTGACGATGTTTTCCGACGCGATCAGCTCGATCTCGTGCTGCTGACGACCGAGTTCACCTTTGATCGCGGCGGCGATCTCGGGGTCGGCCTGGGCGAGCGAGGCCGTGAAAAACGTGTCGGGCGTAGAGGCAGTTTTGGCAGATGAGCTCATGGAAAAAATGTCTCCACCGCCGCAGCCTCAAGTCGGGTGCGGACGGCTCTGGGTGGTACTAAGGGCGGCAGTGGCGAGATACCATATCTGGGGCGAACGTCCAAGTTCTGGCTGCTCGGACCGCTATTTAGGCGAGATACCGGGCTCCGCAATCGGGATCGGCGTCCCTCGGTCAAAACGTCCGCAAAACCGGCGAAAAACTCGAAAAACCGTCTCTCCGGACCGACCTACGGTAACCGGCGACCTCCACCACCTGTACTGCTGGCAGTGAGCCGTGAACGAGGTCAGTTCCGGGCGACGGCCTGCAGCCCCTTGAAGGTCAGGCGCTTGGGGTCCCTCACGCCGTCCCGGTAGAGCTTCTCGATCAGAGCGGCCACCGTATCGCGGTTACAGCCGGTGAGAACGACAACCGCGTCGACAGCAATTGTTTGCGCGTCCATGGGCTTCCTCAGGTGAGAGAGCGAGCGTTAACGATCCATCGTCGGGCCAGCCGATTAATTATTTACTAACCATCGATCGCTGGACACGAACCATTCGCCCTCCGTTCGCCGAAACGCAGAGTGACGCCGCGCAACGTGCCAGGCTCTCAAGAGATGTCGGGAAAACGATGGGTGCGGCCTAAAGCGCGCAGAGGAACATCACGTTCAGCGAACACGCCACGAGCAGTGCAACGGTCAAAAGAACCTGCACCCGATCGCCAGCGCTTTTGAGAATCGTCTTCATAGGCTGAATGATGGGAAGGCTCGTGCGAAGAGTCGCGGAGTATATTTTCGACGAGAACCGGGCTGGATTCAGGGCTCGTTTACGAGTCGATTCCTTTCCCAAGCGCGAAAAGGCGCCCGAAGGCGCCTTGCCGCATTCTGCAAGGGGGATTCTCGCTAGAATTGAGCCGCGCGTCTCTTCTGGACGCTTCGGCGACGGAACGAGGAACCGCGTGCGTCTTGACGCGCACTTCGGCGTTGCCAGTGGAGATGCTGGCCGAAAACCCAACGGGGGTAATTGTGAGGCGCCGATCTTCCGCCGGCTGTCTCGCAATTTTCCCGATTAAATTAAAATCAGAGCCGGTACAGGATCTGGTCAGTCCAGAAGCGCTCGAGACGATGCAGCGACTTATTCAGCGTTGCGAACTCCGCGTTCGAGATGCCGCCCACCTGCTCCACCGTCTTGACGTGCTTCTGATACAGCGCCTCGACGATGTGACGGATTTCCTGGCCCTGCGCGGTCAAGCGAATGCGGACCGAGCGGCGATCAACGCGCGAACGCTGATGATCGAGGAAGCCCATCTCGACAAGCTTCTTCAGGTTGTACGAGACGTTGGAGCCGAGATAGTAGCCGCGTGTGCGCAGCTCGCCGGCGGTCAATTCCTTGTCGCCGATGTTGTACAGCAGCAGCGCCTGCACGGAGTTGATATCCGCGCGACCGCGACGGTCGAATTCGTCCTTGATGACGTCGAGCAAACGGCGATGCAGCCGTTCAACGAGAGTCAAAGCTTCAAGATAGAGCGGCTGCACTGGTGCAGACGCATTCTCACGCGCAGGTTCAATCGCCGTGGTTGCGGCTTTAATCATGACACTTCCCCTATGTCGTATTTTTACGACTTATTCGACGAAACTTTTGTCTCGCCTGATAGGGGCAAACTAAGAGATGCGTTTGAAGATCAGCTTAAATAACAGCATGAAGAGAGGGTTTATTTAAAACGGTAAATCATACATTACGCCTATGAAATAAGGCTTTTTGTTAGGTTTGATTCACCCCAAACGGGCGATGTTCACGCTTCGTCACGCCCCCTGTCACATTCCAGAACAGCGACCGTTCAAATTTGAAAGATTCCGTCAAGTATCGTGGCAAGCGGCCTGAAACGGACCACTAGGGCGGCCTCTCCCGCGCCGCCATCCAGGCAAGCGCGAGGTAAGCGACAAGCAGGATCGCCGAGACGAGAACGGCGAAGAGATTGCCGCCATAGATTGTGGGAAACATCAACTCGATCACGGCTGTCGAAACGATGGTCGTGAGCCACACCACTGCGCCCCACGGCGTGGCGAGCCACAACCCAACGGCAGCAACGAGTTCGATCACCGCAAAATAAACCGTCGCGGTTTGCCACTGCGTTGTCTGATATTCAAACGAGCTATCTTCACCGCCGATGAAGCCCGTGATCTGCGCCCAATGATAAAGCCCCTTGATCATGGACAGCACCGCCATGACTCTGAGGAAAAGAACCAGCCGACCCGTCCAGGTGTGCTCACCTGTCTCCGCATCCGGAGGCGGCATCGCGGTGACCATATTCACCTTATCGCGATTGACCTGATCACGCTCGGGCGGAGCGACATCATCGTTCGCTGCGTTCGCTGCGGATCGGCCAAACTTTGCCGCTAATGATTGCAGGGGATTCTTGCTCATGGAGCCACTGTTTGGTCCTTCGGGCCGACAAAATCAATGCACACCACTGCGATACCGTGCGGTGACGGGCCGATTTGTCGGTGCTACAATTAGCGGTAGACGGTTTTGCGCACGGGAGTGGTTTCAAGATGGCGATCAAGTTCGGACGTCCGATCGAAATGCGTGATGATCCCACGCGTAATCATGCTCGGACCGCCGCGCCCCCCTCCCTCGATCTCACCACGCGCATGCGTCGCAACCGAAAATCCGAATGGGCCCGGCGCCTGGTGCGGGAAAACGTTCTGACCACTGACGATCTGATCTGGCCGCTGTTCGTGGTCGGCGGCAACAACACGCGGACACCCATTGCATCGATGCCGGGCGTGGATCGCCTCACTGTCGATCAATGCGTTCGCGATGCCGAGCGCGCCATGAAGCTCGACATCCCCTGCATTGCCCTATTCCCATATACCGAGCCTTCACTGCGGGACGAAAACGGATCGGAGGCCCTGAACGCGGACAATTTGGTTTGCCAGGCTGTGCGCGCGATCAAGAAGGAGTTTCCCGACCTCGGCATTCTGTGCGACGTCGCACTCGATCCCTTCACCAGCCACGGTCATGACGGCCTGCTTCAGGACGGCAAGATCCTCAACGATGAGACTGTCGCGGTCCTCGTCCAGCAAGCGCTCGTCCAGGCGGAAGCCGGTTGTGACATCATCGCACCGTCGGACATGATGGACGGCCGTGTCGCCGCCATTCGCGAAGCGCTCGACGATGCCGGTTTCCTCGATGTGCAGATCATGGCCTATGCCGCCAAATACGCCTCTGCATTCTATGGCCCATTCCGCGACGCCATCGGCTCGTCGAAAACGCTGACTGGCGACAAGCGCACCTATCAGATGGACTCGGCGAACTCCGATGAAGCCCTGCGCGAAGTCGAACTCGATATCGCCGAGGGCGCGGACATGGTGATGGTGAAGCCCGGCCTGCCCTATCTCGATATCGTTCGCCGCGTGAAGGACACCTTCGCGATGCCGACCTTCGCCTATCAGGTATCGGGCGAGTACGCGATGATCGCGGGCGCAGCCAATAACGGCTGGATCGACGGCGAGCGCGCGATGATGGAAAGCCTCGTCGCCTTCAAGCGCGCCGGAGCCGACGGCGTCCTGACTTACTTCGCGCCGGCCGCGGCCGAGAAATTGAAGAGCCAGCGCTAGTGCGGTGGTTCAGAAGTTCGCTAGATTTTCCCGCGTCCTTCCAGCGAACTTCTGAACCTAAACCACACTAGGATCATAAATTACTAGTGTCCTCTCGAATCCAAAGTTGCTACGGAGCGCGCTGCACAATGAGGCGAACTTTGGATTCGGAACAATAGGATATCGCCCTTTTCTCGCCGGATATCTTTTTCTCGATGTGAGCCTATCCCGTCTTGCAGCGCTGCATGACCGGGGCCATGTGCCAGCAAGTCGGTCGGTGAGACCGATTCCGGAGAGGTTAAGCGATGTCTGACACGAGAAACACCGGTCGCGCGACCTGGCGGAACGATCCGTCAGCCAGCTCCAGCGCGTATGATCCGTGGACGCAGCCCGAGCTGTTCCGCGGCGTTCTGACCAAGCGGTTCTTCGCATTTCTGATCGACCTGTTCGTATTGTCGATACCGATTATCCTGGCCATCATCTTCATCACCCTGTTCGGCATCGTGACGCTCGGCCTCGGCTGGTTCCTGTTCTGGCTTGTCTCGCCATTCTCCGTGATCTGGGCCCTGATCTATTACGGCGTTTCGCTGGGCGGGCCGCACGGCGCGACGATCGGCATGCGGACAATGGATATTCAGATGAGAACCTGGAGCGGTGAGCGGCCCTACTTCCTGCTCGGTGTGGTTCACGCTGTTCTGTACTGGGTGTCCGTTTCGGTTCTGACGCCGTTGGTGCTGGTGGTTGGCCTGCTCAATGACCGCCGCCGGATGCTGCACGACATCGTGCTCGGCGCCGTGATCATCAACAGCAATGTCCAGGCCCCGACCCTGGTGCGAACGAACCGCGTTTAAGCTGCCCCCAGACGGCCGACCAAACTCGTTGACCGTCTGCCCGCGCGGCGCGATGTTAGTGTCTCGATTCCGAAGTTCGCATCATTCCGCTGCACGTTCGTCTGCGAACTTCGGAATCGAAGGACACTAGTGGTCCGATTCTAACATTCGCACCCCGTTTCGGCGGGCACCTCCTGCGAATGTTAGAATCAAAGGACCACTAGCAAATATAAGTTTTGAGTGGAGTTTTGGATTTGACATTCGCTTGACGAACTCGCAGCCTGAGTGGGTAGCGAATGTCAAATCCACTCCACTAACAAGCTATTGTTCTAGTGTGGCTTTGGTTCAGAAGTCCGCATTCCGGGACTCGCCGCACTAAAAGGTGCGGACTTCTGAACCGCCACTAGGGATAGAATCGGACTGTATGGAGACGAACAAGACCTCGTGACCCAGCACTCGCGCAACACGCCGCAGTTTTATCTGACGGCTCCTTCGCCTTGCCCTTATCTGGAGGGGAAGCAGGAGCGCAAAGTGTTCACGCATCTTGTGGGTGACAAGGCAGCCGATCTGAACGATCTGCTCACCCATGGCGGCTTCCGCCGGAGCCAGTCGATTGCCTATCGTCCCGCCTGCGACCAGTGCCGCGCCTGCATCTCGGTGCGCGTGATCGCGAACGAATTCCGCCCCTCCCGCAATTTCCGCAAGGTCCAGGCGCGCAACGCCGACATCGTCAGCGAGCAGCGCAGCGGCGTTCCGACTTCTGAACAGTATTCGATCTTCCGTGCGTATCTGGACGCGCGCCATCGCGACGGCGGGATGGCCGACATGACCGTCCTCGACTACGCGATGATGGTCGAAGACAGCCATGTCGAGACGCGTATCATCGAATACCGGCGGCGCACCGCCGACAGCGGCATCACCGGCAAAGGCGGCGAGCTCCTCGCCGTGGCGCTAACCGACATCCTTAGCGACGGCCTATCAATGGTCTATTCGTTCTTCGAACCGAGCGAGGAAAGCCGTTCGCTTGGGACGTTCATGATCCTCGATCATATCGCCCGCGCGCGCAGGCTGGGCCTTCCTTACGTCTACCTCGGCTACTGGATCGAGGGCTCGCGAAAGATGGACTATAAGGCTCGCTTCCTGCCGCAGCAGCGACTGGCCCCGAGCGGCTGGGTCCGTGTCGACGCCGCTGGTAGCGCGGCAACCGAACCTCAGGACTAAGTCTATCCCCCAACTCATCGCCGAACTGGACATCGCGCATCTAGTGTGGCGGTTCAGAAGTCCGCATCATTCGTGCGGCGAGTCTGGAATGCGGACGTCTGAACCAAAGCCACACTAGACCAATTAACTTGCTAGTGTCCCTCGATTCCGAAGTTCGCAAACGAACGTGCAGCGGAATGATGCGAACTTCGGAAGCGGGACACTAGCCAGCCCGATGTCCAGCTCGTCTGCGATCTCAGGCCGCCTGCAGTCCTGTCGCCAATTGCATCGCACCGGCAAGCGCCTTCTCGCGATGCTCAGGCCCCATCTGCAGTCCGTCCGCGGCGATGATCTCCGGATTCGGAATGCCAATAAAACCGAACACCCACCGCAGGTAGGTTTCCAGATGCTCGCCGGCCGCCGTCGGCATATCGGCGCCGTAGAAGCCTCCGCGCGAGATCACGACAATGACACGCTTGCCGGCGGCGAGGCCCTCAACGCCCTTTTCGGAATATTTGAACGTCTTGCCGGCCACGAGGATGCGATCGATCCAGGCCTTGAGCTGGCTCGGAATCGTGAAATTGTACATGGGAGCGCCGATCACCACGATGTCGGAGGCAAGGAATTCGTCCAGTACAGCGGTACTGGCTGCGATATCGGCCCGAAGATCGGCCGTCTCCGGCGTCGCGCCCTGAGCTGCGGCAAGATGTGCCCCGCTCAGATGCGACAGCGGCGCGGACGAAATGTCGCGATACGTCACCTCGAGATTGGGAATGGTTGCGTTGAGGCGGTCGGCCACCGCGGCGGAAAGCTGCCGGGAAACCGAATTGCCGCCGAGAATGCTGGCGTCGATGTGAAGGAGTTTCATAGGATCACCTTTAGTGTTGGTATCAAGTTTATACCTAGACGCTATAAGTGACCTTTGATAAACCGCGCAAGAAGGCACATTTTTTGAACCCGAGCACACTCATGGCACCCGCGAACACCGATGTAACCGCGACACCGGAACCGCAGCATCTACCGAGCGACTGCCGGGAGGTGAGCACGATCCTCGCTCGCATCGGCGACAAATGGAGCGTGCTGATTATCATGCTGCTCGGCGATCAGCCGCGCCGCTTCAATGAGATCAAGCGCATGGTCGGCGGCATTTCGCAGAGAATGCTGACATTGACGCTGCGGGGTCTCGAACGCGACGGCCTCGTTACCCGCACCGTATTTCCAACGATCCCGCCGCGCGTCGATTACGAATTGACCGAGCTCGGGCGCTCCCTCCGCAACCCCGTGCAAAATCTCGGTCATTGGGCTTTTGAAAATCTGCCCGAGATTAAAAACGCGCGGGAGAAGTTCGATTCCAAGGACGCGTGATTCTGTAATGCGCACGTTATTTGTTGCCTTGGCGTTCACCGCCGTTCTCAGTCAAACGCCTGCATCCGCCGCGCAGGAGGATGATAAGGTCCAGACCAAGCTCTGCGATCATATCCTCAATAGTGTTACCGAAGCGATCCAGGCGGGCGACATGCAACGAGCTCAACGCAACAAACCGAGCCTCGAAAGATGCCTCAAGCACCACAAAGCCAAGTTAGTGGAAGAGGCCAGAAAGCTCGTCGATCAATCTAGAGCCGCGATCCAAAAACTCGAATCTGAGAATCTCCGCTAGATGCACTTCGAGATTCCAGCGCCCGCGAAGAAAGTGTGGGCCATTTGAAGTTGCGCGTCACACCTGATGACAGGCTTGCGACAAAAACGCGCTGCAACTTTACCGCGTCTCTTAAGATATTCTTGGTGATCACCCGATAAACTTTCGCAGTCCGTTTCGATCAAGATTTCAGCGCTCTACGCGCACTCTCGAAGGCAAAGACTGCAATGCGCATCCGGCAAGTTTTTCTGTTGTCCATCGCCCTTGGTTCGGCTGTGGGTCTCTTCGCTACGGTTCTGTTCGCCGCCCAGCAATGGTCCGCACTATCGACCGCCCGGAACGTCGATCATGACGTGCGTCTGCTCGCGAGTGCGCTGCGCCTGCCTGAGGCATTGAACCTCGAGCGAGCTTTCGTGAACCCTCCTCTGGTGACGCCGACGCCGATTACCGCTCAGCAGAAGGCGCCGGTGCAGGCCAAGATGAGCGGATTTGATGCCATTCTTGCGGATGCGCGCCGACAAGCCGTTCTGGAAAGCGACGTCACCGCACTTCGCGAACTGGAAGACAGCCTCGCCAAGGTCCGCAAGGCCGTTCTTGCCGCCGTTGAAGTGCCTCTGACGGAGCGTCCGAAGAACGTCGTCGACACCTACCTGCCGCAGATGTTCGCCATTCAGGAAACCGCGCGCGCGTTTGGGGCGACCGTTCAGCGCCGCATCAATGCCGGCAATCCGGACGTGGGACAGGCTGCACGTCTGGCCCAGCTTGCCTGGGACATGCGCGATTGGGCCGGTCGGCAGTCAAGCACCATGATCCGCTACATGACCATGCGTTTGCCGATGGAAGGCGAACAGGCTGAAGTGCTGTCAGGCTTCAAGGGACGCATTGATCAGATCTGGTCGACCATCCGCTCGGCGGTCGAGGACATCCATAGCCCGTCAGTGTCGGCAACATTTGCCGAAGTAGATCGCGCGTTCTGGGGCAAGGGCGGCGAAGCCTACGCCACCTACGTGCTGCCGAACCGCGGCAAGCCTCTTGCTCTCGAGCCCAACAAATTCCTCCCCTACATCATTCCAATCCTCGACAACGTCCTGCCGCTTCGTGAAGCAGCGCTTGCGGAAGCCACGCGCCAAAGCGAAGCCATGATCAGCGTGCTGTGGATCAAGTTCGCCCTGGCTCTCGGCCTGGTCGCACTCACCATCTGCGCCGCAGCGGCCGGGACGTGGTGGTTCAATCGCCGCGTGGTCACGCCAACGGGCCAGATCACCGAAACGATCCTCGCTCTGGCTGACGGCAACCGCGACGTCCAAGTTCCTCTGCAAGACCGGACCGATGAACTGGGCCAGATGGCACACGCCATTGAAACACTGCGCCGCAACGCCATTCAGGCCGATGCCGCGGGACAGAATGCTCTCGCAGAACAACAGTCCCGCGCATCGCGCGGCGCCGCACTGGAGAGCTCGGCCCGCGATTTCGAAACGCAGATCAACGCGGCCCTGAGCGCGGTCGCGCATGCCACCGCACAGCTCGAGAGCGCCGGAGCCACCCTCACTGGTGCCGCCGAAGATGGCAACGCGCAGGCGGACGCGGTTGCCGCGGCGACATCGATCGCGCTGGAAAATGTGCGTCTGGTTGCGGCCGCGATCACGCAACTGGCGGGCAGCATTGCCGATGTCGACGGACGTGTCGCCGATGCGGCGCAAATTGCAGAGAATGCCTCTGCAGCCGCACGCGATACCGACGCATCGGTGCAAGAGCTCTCCAATATGGCCCAACGCATCGGCGACGTGGTGCAGCTCATCCGCAACATTGCAAGCCAGACCAACCTCCTCGCCCTCAACGCCACCATCGAGGCCGCACGCGCCGGCGAGATGGGCAAGGGCTTCTCGGTGGTCGCCGGCGAAGTCAAAGCGCTTGCCAGTCAGACTGCGACGGCGACCGAAGAGATCGTCCGTCAGATCAGCGCCATGCAGGGCGCGACCGACACCGCAGTCGCGGCGATCCACAACATCACCGAGACGATCGCCCGGCTCGAAGGCGTCACCGCGGCCGTCTCCAACGCCGCGAGCGAACAGAGCCAGGCCACGCAAAGCATCGCGGATGCGGTCAAGCGAGCAGCAGCGGGCGTTGAAGACGCGGCTCGTCATGCTGAGTCCGTCCGGCAGGGTGCCGGCCGCACGCGCGCCACGGCCGATGCGGTCAACGAAGCGACCAGCGCCCTTAGCCAGCGCGGCAACGCCATGCACGAGCAGGTCGGCGTCTTCCTCGGCTCGCTGCGTGTAGCCTAACAAACCTTGGAGCGGGTGTACTTTACGCCCGCTCCAGTCGCCTGCTTCAGCATTAACTAAACGCCTATCGCGTTATCCGCTGACGAAGTCGATCAGCAGTTTCACATTCAATGTTACGACAAGCGCGGCGATCAGCGCGGCTATGACGGTTAGCCAACGCGGCGCAACGAATTCGCCCATCTTGGCCTTGCTCGCGGTGAACATCACCAGTGGGACAATTGCGAAGGGTAACTGCAGGCTCAGCACCACCTGACTGAAGATCAGAAGCTGGGCGGTTCCCTTCTCGCCATACCAGATCGTCACCAACGCCGCCGGAATGATCGCCACCATGCGCGTGATCAATCGCCGAAGCCACGGCGTCACCTTGATGTTGATGAAGCCTTCCATCACGATCTGACCCGACAGCGTTGCCGTCACCGTCGAACTCAGGCCGCAACACAACAGCGCAACCGCAAACAGGCTCGGCGCCAACGTCGATCCGAGCAGCGGCGACAGGAACGAGTGCACCTGTTCAAGCTCGGCCACGTCGGTCTTGCCGACCTTGTGAAACGTCGCAGCCGCGAGGATCAGGATCGACGCGTTGATCAACAGCGCGAGGCACAACGCAATGGTGGAGTCGATGGTCGCGAGTTTGATGGCTTCTTTCTTCTCGGGAACGGTGTTTCCGTAGTTGCGCGTCTGCACCAGCCCGGAGTGCAGGTAGAGATTGTGCGGCATCACCGTTGCGCCGAGAATACCGAGCGCAAGGTACAGCATGTCCCGATTGCGGATGATCTCCGTGGTCGGCGCAAAGCCGCGGATCACCTCGCCCCAGTTCGGATCGGCCATCGCGATTTGAATCGCAAAACATGCCGAGATAATGCCGAGCATGCCGACGATAAATGCCTCGACCCAGCGAAAGCCGGCGGCCTGCAACGCGAGGATGAGGAAGACGTCGAGCGCGGTGATCAGAACACCAATCTCAAGTGGAATGCCGAACAGCAGATTGAGACCGATGGCGGTGCCGATGATTTCCGCGAGGTCGGTGGCGGCAATCGCGATTTCGGCAAGCAGCCAGAGCGGCCAGGCCAGCACCTTGGGAAAGGCATCGCGGCAAGCCTGAGCAAGATCACGCCCTGCCCCGACACCCAGCCGCGCACACAGCGCCTGCAGAATGATGGCCATGATGTTGGACATCAACGCTACCGTCAGTAGCGCATAGCCAAATTTGGAACCGCCAGCGAGCGACGTCGCCCAGTTGCCGGGATCCATATAGCCCGTGGCGACGAGGTAGCCCGGTCCGAGGAAGGCCGCCAGTTTGCGCCAGAACGAACCGGACTTCGCCACCCGAACCGACGCGAACACGCCTGCCAGCGAGGGCTCGCTGCGTGTCGTTCGCCAGCCACCGGCCACAGGCAGGTCACTGGCGCCACTTGTCGCTGGCGCAGGCTTGAAGGGGGTCTTTGCATCCATGCAGGGACTATGCACAGATCAGGGATTAGTTGCAAGTGAGTTGCAAGAGCAAAAACAGGACAAATAAGAGGCGTTCATTTGTCCGCTCGGGAACTCGTATGCCCCCGTTGCTCCGACCTGACGGGCGGAGGGCAACATTCGCTGCGGAGCGCGCTGCATGATGAGGCGAGCTTTGGATTCGGGACACTTGCGCTGGAACCCAGCGTCGCCGTCCC
The DNA here is from genome assembly GCA_036924835.1 of Nitrobacteraceae bacterium AZCC 1564. NCBI lineage: Bacteria > Pseudomonadati > Pseudomonadota > Alphaproteobacteria > Hyphomicrobiales > Nitrobacteraceae > Nitrobacteraceae bacterium AZCC 1564. Next base: position 5,883,144 of record JBAGRR010000001.1, on the reverse strand, counting down.
GGCTATTTCAAGCTTCCAGCCCGCCGGCGTTGGCGGGCTGGAACAGCCTCCCCTCACAGCACAAGGCTGAAGCGCCTCATGCGAACCAGAAATCACTCGCTGTAAGGTTTTGCACGCCGGCGATCGTCAGCTCGTTGCTGGCGTCGAAGCGAACAACCGTGTTCCCGCCAGTCACTTCGATATCCAGATCGCCAATGCCGTGAATGTCGTTCACGGCCAACGCGGTCACATCGATCGTATCGCCATTCGTGAAATCGGCGGTGTCATGGCCGCTGTCAGCGGCGAACACGAACCGGTCCGCCCCGCTGTCGCCAAACAGATTGTCGTTGCCGATGCCGCCAGTCAGGACATCCCTGCCATCACCACCGTGGAGCACGTTGTCCGATCCGCCGATGACGGTGAGCTGGTCATTCCCTGTCCCGCCATTGAGGAAGCTCGTCCCAAGCGACCCCGGCGCGACGGTTGCCGTCAGAACGTCATTACCACTGCCGCCATCCAGATGATTTTCCGCCGTCGAGTTATCGGTGACAAACGGGTCAGGCACTGCGGATAGAAAAGCTGTCAGGCTGTCGTTACCGGCCCCGCCGTTCAGGACGTTGGAGACATGGTAGAGATCGCGCACGAGGCCAGTAGTGGGGCGAGCTTCCGCGTCGAGATGCGCCGTGAGGCTATCCCCCCCATCACCACCCTCAAGGTGATTGAGGGCGATAATGAAACCACCCAGTGCGGTTGAATCAGCCGTCAGACTGTCGTTGCCTATCCCGCCATCGAGATAGCTGGTGACGTCTGTAATGGTGTTTTCGCCGTCGGTGGAATGAGTCGCGACCAGCACATCATTGCCTTCATCACCGAATAGATTGTTCACACCGACTGGCGCGCGCGAATTGGAATCCGTGAAGTTGAAGGCGGTCAGCATGTCGTCGCCGCGCCCACCGTGGAGCTCATTCGACACCAGTTGCGTCGTGTTTGCCCGGCCGAAGGCGGACGCATCCAGAATGTCGTCACCGGCACCGCCATCAAGAATATTCTTGGCGGTCGCGAAGAATCCAGAAAATTCAGTGTCGGCGCGCGCGATGATGTGGTCGTTGCCAGTGCCGCCATCCACCTCGTTGATGGCGGTATTGTCGCCGATCACACCGTGTGTATCTGCAAGAACGTTTATGGTGTCGTCCCCGGCGCCGCCGAGAACATGATTTCTGGCCGTGACGTCGCCGAGCACAATATTACCAGCAACGTTCGCAGTGGCGTTGATCGTGTCATTACCGCCTCCGCCGTCCTGCAAGATCTCGGCAATGATGATCCTATCGATAGGTATTCCCGTTGCGCCTTGAAGGGTAACAGTCGCATCGAGACTATCCTGCCCTGATCCGCCGAGCTGGACCGAAAGCCCGTGAACCGGTTCCGTGCCTTGCGTTGGGACCAGAGCATCGGTTGTCAGCGTGTCGTTACCAGTGCCACCGATCAGCGCGGTGCGGTTGAATGCACTGCTCAACCGGTCGTTACCGCCAAGTCCGATGACGACGTCGCCCTCAGCGCCCGCACTGAGAACATCGTCACGCGGTGTTCCGACAATCAAATCGTTGATGGGATCTATGAGAGATAACCAATCGAAGTCTCGAGCATCAAAAAAGTCATTGCTTCCGATCACCTGCTGAACGTTTTGGCTCTTTGGGGAATTGGCCATGTTTTCCTCCTTGGCAAATGGCTGCGTACCCAGCTCCCAAACCACAGAAATCCAATCCGCCTGAGCGTCCACGACTTCGAATAATTAAATGAGACGCCCCACCACAGACAAATAAGTACCGCTGATTAAATTGACCGAGCATCGCGCACGCCGTCTCGGCCATCTTCAAGCTTCCAGCCTGCCTAAATCGGCAGGCTGGCCTCCCTTACAGCACGAGGCTGAAGCACCTCATGCAAACCAGAAATCACCCGCTGTGAGGTTCTTCACGCCGGCGATCGTCAGATCGTTGTTGCTGTCGAAGTGGACGACGGTGTTACCACCGGTGACGTCGATAGTGAGATCGCCGATATTGTGAATGCCCTCTCCGGCCAACGCCGTCAGGTCGATCTTGTCGCCCTTCGTGAAGTCGGCGGTATCATGACCGCTATCGGCCGCAAACACGAACCGGTCCGCACCGCTGTCGCCAAACATATGGTCGTTGCCAATGCCACCAGTCAGGACATCCCTGCCATCACCACCGTGGAGCACGTTGTCTGATCCGCCGATGACTGTGAGCTGATCATTCCCTGTCCCGCCATTGAGGAAGCTCGTCCCAAGCGACCCCGGGGCGACGGTTGCCGTCAGAACGTCATTACCACTGCCGCCATCCAGATGATTTTCCGCCGTCGAGTTATCGGTGACAAACGGGTCAGGCACTGCGGATAGAAAAGCTGTCAGGCTGTCGTTACCGGCCCCGCCGTTCAGGACGTTGGAGACATGGTAGAGATCGCGCACGAGGCCAGTAGTGGGGCGAGCTTCCGCGTCGAGATGCGCCGTGAGGCTATCCCCCCCATCACCACCCTCAAGGTGATTGAGGGCGATAATGAAACCACCCAGTGCGGTTGAATCAGCCGTCAGACTGTCGTTGCCTATCCCGCCATCGAGATAGCTGGTGACGTCTGTAATGGTGTTTTCGCCGTCGGTGGAATGAGTCGCGACCAGCACATCATTGCCTTCATCACCGAATAGATTGTTCACACCGACTGGCGCGCGCGAATTGGAATCCGTGAAGTTGAAGGCGGTCAGCATGTCGTCGCCGCGCCCACCGTGGAGCTCATTCGACACCAGTTGCGTCGTGTTTGCCCGGCCGAAGGCGGACGCATCCAGAATGTCGTCACCGGCACCGCCATCAAGAATATTCTTGGCGGTCGCGAAGAATCCAGAAAATTCAGTGTCGGCGCGCGCGATGATGTGGTCGTTGCCAGTGCCGCCATCCACCTCGTTAATGGCGGTATTGTCGCCGATCACACCGTGTGTATCTGCAAGAACGTTTATGGTGTCGTCCCCGGCGCCGCCGAGAACATGATTTCTGGCCGTGACGTCGCCAAGCACAATGTTCCCCGCAACATTGGCGGTGGCGTTGATGGTGTCGTTACCACCTCCGCCGTCCTGCAAAACCTCGGCAATGATGATCCTGTCGATAGGTATTCCCGTTGCGCCTTGAAGGGTAACAGTCGCATCCAGACTGTCGTGCCCTGATCCGCCGAGCTGGACCGCAAGCCCGTGAACCGGCTCGGTGCCTTGCGTTGGGACCAGAACATCGGTTGTCAGCGTGTCGTTACCGGTACCACCGATCAGCGCGGTGCGGTTGAATGCACTGCTCAACCGGTCGTTACCGCCAAGTCCGATGACGACATCCCCCTCGGCTCCCGCACTGAGAACGTCGTCACGCGGTGTTCCGACAATCAAATCGTTGATGGGATCTATGAGAGATAACCAATCGAAGTCTCGAGCATCAAAAAAGTCATTGCTTCCGATCACTTGCTGAACGCTCTGGCTCTTTGGGGAATTGGGCATGTTTCCCTCCTTGGCGAATTGCTGCGTAACCAGCTTCCTAAACCAACAGGAATCCAATTCGTCCGAGCGCTTATTGTTTTCTAAATTAAATGAGGCGCCCCAGCGAACAAAAATAAATCAAACCACACTCCGATTAAATTGACCGAGAAACTCCCGTCAATACCCAGCTCACGCCTCACCGTTCACGATTTAATTCATGCCGGGATTTTCACGGCAGATATAATCCGAGCGCAGTTTATTTCGCTTGGGGGTTTACAGCGATGTCATAAATTCTTCAGCGAAAGATTGATCAAGCTTCCGCTTCAAAATCGCCCGGCTGCGGCGGCGCGATCGGGGTGAATTGACATCGATCGGGCTTGAGATCGATCAGAGGCGTGCCATCGAGACAGTCGAGGCCGCGCACGAGCACAGTCGCGCCCTCCATTCCGACAAATTTGGCAACTGATGTCCCAATAGGATTTGGTCGGACGGGCGAGCGCAGCGAAAACGTTCCTCGTGTCGTGCCGTCACTCGCCGGACTTTGCAGGACAAGATCGCGGCGCGATTCGTGCAGCCAGTACAGCACCTCGACCTGGCTATACTGATCAAGCCCCTTCAGTGCAGGCACCCACGGATCGAAAATCTCGATCCGGCAGATCGGTCCATCGTGTCTCCCCTGCCGCGGTGTCATCATGCGGTCCGTCCATGGTGTGCGAATACGGCCAATGAACACGAGACCGGCGTCGGACGGCGCCGGCCGATCGATGGCGACTTCACCGTCGCGGATTTCGTTATAGCGGACCATGCTCAGCATTCCTCGGGCGCTCCACTCGGATGAACATCATAGAGGAACACTGGTTCACGTCCGATGATTTTCCTCCGACTTTCGGGTCCAAAAACGAATGGACCCGCTTTTTGGCGAGTCCATCGTCAATTTGAGCAGTGTTCTCACTGATCCGAATTATTCGATCACCTTGCCGAACTTGTTCGACTTCGGGAAACCGTTGGCGAGGCGGCCTGCATCGCCACGGTTGCCGCGCCAATCGTTCAGTTCCTTCGACGTCAGGCTCTGGTCACGGCCGGCGGTGTCCTTCCACGTCATGCCGTCCTTGCCGACGAAGGTCATGACATCGGACAATCCCTTGTCCTTGTAGCGCTGCAGACGGACGCCGCGTCCGCGCGCCATTTCCGGAACCTGCTCCAACGGGAAGATCACCATCTTGCGGTTCTCGCCGATCACGGCGACCGTGTCGCCGTTGACCGTAGCAATCGCCGCCGCCTTGTTCGGCGCCGTCACATTGAGAACCTGCTTGCCCTTGCGGGTGTTGGCGACGCAGTCATCCTCATTGACGACGAAGCCCTGCCCGTCATGGCTGGCAACAAGGAACTTGCGGCCACCTTTGCTCACGAACAGCGAGACGATGTCAGCATCGCCTTCCATGTCGATCATCATGCGCACCGGATCGCCGTGTCCGCGCCCGCCCGGCAACTTCTGAGCGTCGAGCGTGTAAAAGCGGCCATTGCTTGCGAACAACGTCAGCTTCGACGTGCTCTCGGCGAAGAATGCGTAGCCGAGACTGTCGTCGGTCTTGAATGCCAGATTTGAAAGATCGGTGACGTGGCCTTTCAGCGTACGCACCCATCCCTTTTCCGACATGACCACCGTAATCGGTTCGCGCTCGACCAGAGCTTCCTCGATGGCGGCAAGGTCGTGCTCAGGCGCGTCGGCGAACTGCGTCCGGCGCTTGCCGAGCGGCGTCTTCGGCCCGAAGATGTCGCGCACCTTCTTGACCCCTTCGCCGACCTTCTTCCACTGCTCGTCCTCGGAAGCGATCACCGCATTGATGCCTTTCAGTTCGGCACGCAGTTCCCGGTCTTCGCCGCGGATTTCCATTTCTTCCAGCTTGCGCAAGCTGCGCAGCCGCATGTTCAGAATAGCATCCGCCTGGATTTCGGTCAGCTTGAAGGTCTTCATCAAGACGGGCTTGGGCTCATCCTCGGTGCGGATGATCTTGATGACCTTGTCGATGTTCAGGTACGCGACGAGATAACCGCCGAGCACTTCGAGGCGATGCTCGATCTGCCCCTTGCGGTGGTGCGAGCGGCGCAGCAGCACGTCGCGCAGATGATCAAGCCACTCGCGCAGACATTCGGCCAACCCTAAGACCTTCGGGATGCGGCCTTTCACCAGAACGTTGAGATTGAGTGAGATGCGGCTTTCAAGCTCGGTCTGCTTGAACAGCGTCTCCATCAGGACTTCAGGATCGACGTTGCGCGTCTTCGGCTCGATGACGATGCGGACGTCCTCGGCGGACTCGTCGCGGATGTCACCGACCAGCAGCAACTTCTTTTCGTTCAGCAGTTCGGCAATGCGCTCGATCAGGCGTGACTTCTGCACCAGCCATGGAATTTCAGTGACGACGATATTCCAGGCGCCTCGCGCACCTTCTTCCTTGTGCCACTTCGCGCGCACACGGAACGCGCCGCGTCCGGTGGTGTAGGCCTCTTGAATGACCTCATGGGAATCCACCACGATGCCGCCGGTCGGAAAGTCCGGTCCCTTCACGTAGCGCAGTAGGCCACGCGTCTTGGTCGCGGGCTTGTCGATCAAATGCAGAGCAGCGTCGCAGAGCTCGGCCGCATTGTGCGGCGGGATGGCGGTCGCCATACCGACCGCGATGCCCTGCGCGCCGTTCGCCAGAAGGTTCGGGAACGCACCGGGCAGGACTACCGGCTCTTTCGACTGACCGTCGTAGTTGGCGCGGAATTCAACGGCATCTTCGTCGATGCCTTCCAGCAGCAGCCGCGCGACTTCCGTCATGCGCGCTTCGGTGTAGCGATACGCGGCAGGGTTGTCGCCGTCGATATTGCCGAAGTTGCCCTGGCCGTCGACCAGTGGATACCGCGAGGCGAAATCCTGCGCGAGGCGGACAAGAGCGTCGTAGATCGACTGGTCGCCGTGCGGATGGAAACTACCCATCACGTCGCCGACGATCTTGGCGGACTTCTTGAACGGCGTGCCGGGATCGAGCCGCAGCAGCCGCATGCCGTAAAGGATGCGGCGATGAACGGGTTTCAAGCCGTCACGGGCGTCCGGCAATGCGCGGTGCATGATGGTGGACAGCGCATAGGCAAGATAGCGCTCCTCGAGCGCCTCACGGAGGGCGACCTCCTGAACATCCATCGGCTCTGGCGGAATCAGTCTTTTTCCCATGGCTAGGGGTTAACTCTCCCGAGCAAAATGAACAACCAGTGAATTATTTGGACATCGCCTGTTCGCAATTGTTCCGCCATAATTTTGCCCGGCCCGGACACGTAAGCCCCGCTGCCGAGAGTGCGACGTGCTGGATGTGCCGACACCTCGTTTTCCCTTGAGGAGGAAGAAATGCGTCGTTTGATTTTGGCTGCGGTCGCCGCTGTGACATTGGCTGGCGCCGGTTTGCTGGCCGGCTCCCGGGCCGAAGCCATGCCGCTGGCCGGCTTGTCCGGAGCTGCGACAGGCCAGGTGGAGACCGTTGCGCTGGTCTGCAACCCGGTCTGGAACGGTTATGCCTGGGTCCGCACCTGCTATCGCACCTATCCGCGCTATTACGGCCCGCGCCCCTATTACGGCTATTATGGCCGCCGTTATTACCGGCCACGTTACTATTACTGACCATAAGGCTGCCCTTTGTAAACCGGGCCGGATGGTTCCGGCCCGTTTGCTTTATCCTTCCACCGCACGTGGACGGGGCCGTGTGACAGCCGCTATGAACCCCTCGCGAGCGTCGGAGTGTCCCTGCCCCCGCGGCTCCAGAACATTCCGCAGCAGGAACATCCCTGTCAGCCGGAAGCCGTCTTCCAGATCCAGACTGGACCAGCTGTTAGTGCCGGCGCCCCCCTCCTGCAGAAACGGCGGCAGACGCAGCAGACGATCCCGCCATGGCTCTCCCGCCTGCCGCGACACCGCGGCGCCCGACTTTGGCGAGACATAAACAAGATCTTTCACCGTGCCGGTGGCGGCACAGGCGGTGAGATCAAGGCCAAAGCCGAGCTCTGTGAGCATGGCAAGTTCAAACCTGACCAGATGAACGCCCGCCTCACCCGCATTCTCGAAATCATCGAGGATGGCCTCGACCGTCTCATAGATGTCTTCGTGCGGATCACGCTCCGGCAACAGGCGCACCAGCGATGCCAGATGCGTGACGCCATAGACCGCGTGCGGCGAGCCGAACATCGTCGCCGCGCGAAGCTTGGTTCCTTCGAGCGCATAATATCCGAGGTGCTCATCGAGCCGCGCGCGCCAGACCGCATTGACCGTATTGCCAGGCTGCAGCAGAGGCCGCATTCGCGACCCAGCGCCGCCACGCACCAAACCAAGATGCCGGCCATGGGAACGCGTCATCAACTCGACGATGGCACTGGATTCGCCATGACGCCGTGTCCCTAAGATGATGCCTTCGTCGGTCCACTCCATGACGCGAAGTTTACACGAATTCGCGGGTTGATTTAACGCCGTCCGCCCGATGGCGCGAACCAGCCTTGCGCATCGCCGGTAAAGGAAAAGAACAGCCCGGCCGCCGTGAGCGCCGCCGAGATGAAATCGACGAAGGTCGCCAGTTGCCAGCCAGTCTCGTTGATCATCGCGGCGACCGAGATCACCGACATCACGAGCAATACCAGCAAAACCATCCGCGCCCAGTTCTGTCGCCGATGTGCCGCAAGCCAGACCAGATAAACGAGGAACAGCAGAAGCACTGCCGTGATCAGCTTTGCTTCCGCAGGCGCCATATCGCCGAGATCGTTGAATGCATCGCGGCGAAACGCCATCGACAGTGAGTCGAGCAAAAGCGACAGATAAAGCAGCACCTCGAAGTAGAAGATGTGCTTTGGAATTGCGACGTCGGGCCGTGTCATTCTTTCGGGAACTCCAGTCCCATTTCGCGGTAGCGCTCCGGGTCGTCGCCCCAGCCATCACGCACCTTCACAAACAAGAACAAATGCACCGGCTGGCCGACGATTTCCGCGATCTCCTTGCGGGCGTCCGCCCCGATGGCCTTGATGGTTGCACCGCCTTTGCCGAGCACGATCTTTCGCTGACTGTCGCGCTCGACAAAGATCGTCTGCTCGATCCGCACGGAATTGTCCTTGCGCTCGGTCCATGTATCGGTCTCGACCGTCGACTGATAGGGCAACTCCTGATGCAGGTGGCGATAGATCTTCTCACGCGTGATTTCCGCCGCCAGATGCCGCATCGGTGCATCCGACATCTGGTCCTCGGGATAATGGAATGGCCCCATGGGAACGGCGCGAGCCAGCGCCCGACGCAAATCGTCCACCCCGTCGCCGCTTAGCGCCGACACCATGAATGTCTGCGAGAAGTTCAGGCGCTCGTTCGCTTTCTGGGCAAGCGCGAGCAGCTTTTCCCGCTGCACCAGATCCACTTTGTTCAGCACAAGGATTTTCGGATGATTGACGCTTTCGAGCCTGGTGAAGATCGCATCCGCCTCATCGTCGATCCCGGCCCGCGCATCCAGCAGCACGCACACGAGATCGGCGTCGTGCGCACCGCTCCACGCAGTCGACACCATCGCGCGATCGAGACGCCGCTTCGGCGCGAAGATGCCGGGCGTGTCGACCAGAATGATCTGCGCATTGTCTTCAACGACAATGCCGCGGATCAGCGCGCGCGTGGTCTGCACCTTGCGCGACACAATGGTCACCTTCGAGCCGACAAGCGCGTTGACCAGCGTCGACTTGCCGACGTTCGGCGCCCCGATCAGCGCGACGAAGCCGCAGCGCGTCTCGCGGTCCGCCGTTGTTTGTTGATCAGCCATCATTGCTACCGCCTGTTACGCCTTCGCGCTTCAACAGCGCCGTGGCGGCGACCTTTTCCGCCGCGCGCTTGCTGCCGCCGACACCTTCCGCAGGCGTCAGGCCAGGCAGCTCCACGGCAACGCGGAACTGTGGATCATGATGCGGGCCTGTTCGCTCCACTTCGCGATAAACCGGCGTCGGCAAGCCTTTGCCCTGCGCCCACTCCTGGAGAACAGTCTTGGGATCTCGCAAGGGCCGAACCGGCTTGCGCATACGCTCGGTCCAGTTGCGTTCAACGAACTGCGCCGCAGCCGCATATCCACCGTCGAGAAATACGGCACCGATCACCGCTTCGCAGATGTCGCCGAGTACCGAATTGCGCAGCCGCGCACTCGCACCAGCGCCGACCGAACCAAGCTTGATCGCCTCATCAAGGCCAAGCGATTTCGCAACATCGGCGCAAGCTTCCCGGCGGACGAGATCCGCAAGGCGCTTGGACAATTCGCCTTCATCAGCTTTCGGGAAGGCGCGATAAAGCATGTCTGATACAATCAGCCCGAGCACGTGATCGCCGAGAAACTCGAGCCGCTGATAGCTGTCAGTCCGGTTACGCGCCGACTTCAATGCGGAAACATGAGTAAAGGCGGTCGCCAGCAGCGACGGATCGGCAAACGTATGACCGAGGCGCTGCTCGACGATCTTGGCGGCGGCCTTGGCGCTCGGCTTCCGTACCGCCTTCTTTTTCACAGGCGGTGCATCGCCGGGGCCACCACCCGCAGCGTCATCCATTGTCAGCGAAGGCTTCGTGGGTGCGCTGTCGCCGTTCATCGCACGATAGAGAAAATGCGATTCCAGCGGACCGCGACCGGCCACCGCCAGAACTGCCAGGCTTGTTCGCCTTCAGCAATGGAGAAGAAAATCATCTGCGCGCGACCGATCAAGTTCTCCGATGGCACATAACCCACAGCAGACAACACGCGGCTGTCTGTCGAGTTGTCGCGATTGTCGCCCATCATGAAGAAGTGTCCGGGCGGGACGGTGTAAACGTTGGTGTTGTCGTAGAAACCATTATCGACACAGTCGAGCGTCTTGTAGGTCACACCGTTCGGAAGCGTCTCCTGCCATTGCTTGACGCGCGCCGTCGCATCCGAACCGCAAGGGTCCTCGCCGATGAAATCCGGCAACCGTTGACGCTGGACGGGCTTGTCGTTGATGTAGAGAAGCCCCTCTTTCATCTGGATGCGATCGCCCGGCAATCCGATCACGCGCTTGATGTAATCGGTCGTGTCGTCCTTCGGCAGACGAAAGACAACGACATCGCCGCGCTGGGGATCAGAACCAAAAATACGACCCGAGAAAATGCGCGGCGACAGCGGGATCGAATAGTGGCTGTAGCCATAGGAATATTTCGAGACGAAAAGGTAATCACCCACCAGCAAAGTCGCCTTCATCGATCCGGACGGGATGTTGAAGGGCTGAAACAGGAATGTGCGGATCACAAGCGCAATGATGAGCGCGTGAATGACGACGCGAATGGTTTCGCCAACGCCGCCTTCGGATTTCGCCGGAGATGTCACGCTCATTGCTCTTTCAGGTCCTGGGTTCGAAGTGCTTGCGGCCCCCGCCGGCAAGTGATCCGCCGAACCGGAAAGCCAGCCAAATCACCCGCGCGGGTTTTAGACTGTTGTCGCAGGGGGCGCAATGAAGCGCCGGATGAAATCTTGCTAATGGCCTGACAAATCAGTGAATTTTAGATTCAGGCAGATTTCGCTGCCCGAGATGGTAGCACTTTAGCCGATGGCGGCCGGGACCGCCGAGATAACGACGAAAGCCTGCGCAAGCGGCCAGTCATCCGTGATTGTCAGGTCAATTCGGGCCTCAAAGCCCTTGGGCGTGAGGGATTCGAGCCGCGCGAGCGCCCCGCCCGTCAATTTCATTGAGGGGCGCCCGCCTGGAAGGTTGACTACCCCCATGTCCCGCCACCAGACGCCTTGCCGGATTCCCGTGCCTAAGGCCTTGGAACAGGCCTCCTTGGCCGCAAAACGCTTGGCGTAGGTCGCCCAGACCATTTTCGGCGCCTTGGCGCGGCGCTCGGCCTTGGCGCGCTCGGTGTCGGTAAAGATGCGGTCCAGGAACCGGTCCCCGTGCCGCCCGATCACCTTTTCAATGCGCGTGATGTCGATGAGGTCTGAACCAATCCCAATGATCATGCGTGGGCCCGGATCAGCTTGCGCCCCCTGTCCATCGCGGCACGCATGTCACGGACACACTGCGGAAGCCCGATGAACATCGCCTCACCCATCATGAAATGACCGATGTTGAGTTCCACGACCTGCGGCAGGCTCGAAATGGTCTGCGCGGTCTTGTAGTCGAGGCCGTGCCCGGCATGCACCTCAAGCCCGGCGGATTGCGCCAGCGCGGCCCCAGTGACAATGCGCTGCCACTCGTGCTCGGCCTTGTCCTTCTGTCCCTCGACCACAGCATCACACCAGGCGCCCACGTGGATCTCGATGACCGGCGCCTTCAGTTTCGCTGCCATTTCGATCTGATCCGGATCGGCGGCGATGAACAGCGACACGCGGACACCAGCATCGCTCAGCCGTGCGATGAACGGTCCAAGCGCATCGCGCTGACCGACCACATCAAGCCCGCCTTCGGTGGTGACTTCCGTGCGATGCTCCGGAACGAGACATGCCGCATGCGGTTTGGTCGCCAGCGCGATCTGCAGCATCTCGGCGGTGGCTGCCATCTCAAAATTGAGCGGCTTTGAAATCTCTGCTTTCAACCGCGCCATGTCATCGTCGCGGATATGACGACGGTCTTCGCGCAGATGCGCAGTAATGCCGTCTGCCCCCGCCTCGATGGCAAGATGAGCGGCACGCACCGGATCAGGCACATGGCCACCGCGCGCATTGCGTAGCGTGGCCACGTGATCGACGTTAACCCCGAGACGGAGCGGAAGAGTTGTCGGCATGGGAAAATCCAAAACCAGATGACAGAAGGATGACGCTTATAGTGCGGTGGATCTGACGTTCGTATCAGTATTAGCTGCTGGTCCATCATACGAACGTCAGATCCAAAACCGCACTAGATTTATATTTCGGCTAGTGTCCTCTCGAATCCAAAGTTCGTTATGGAGCCCGCTGCACGATCAAGCGAACTTTGGATTCGGGACACTAGCCGTTGACGCGCTCGACGTTGGCGACCACCGCCTTTGCGCGCAACTGAGAAATGATAGCGTTCAAATGCTTGAGGTCATAGACCTCCAGATCGATGGTCAGGTCCGTAAAATCAGGTGATCGGCGACTCATGCTGATATTGTCGATATTGCCGTCGTGTTCGGCAATGACGCCGGCAACCTGGGCAAGACTTCCCGGTTCATTGACGTTCTGCACGTACAGTCGCGCCGGAAAACGTTGCGGCGCCATTTCCTCGATATCCCAGCGAACATCGAGCCAGCGCTCTGGCTCTTCCTCGAAATCCTTCAGCGCGGGGGCCTGGATCGGATAGATCGTGATCCCCTCACCTGGCGTGACGATGCCGACAATGCGATCACCCGGCACAGCACCGCCATTCGGTGCGAACTTCACCGGCAGGTCCGAGTTGATGCCGCGAATTGGAATCGCGGTTGATGTCTTGATGTCCGCAGGCGTTTTCGTCTTGGGAGTTGATCCGACGACCTTCTTCGCTCCGATGCGAGCTTCTTCCTTGTAGTCGGGATACATTGCACGCGCGACATCGGAGGCCTTCATCTCGCCGCGTCCAACCGCAGCCATCACATCGTCGATCGAGGATCGCGCTAGCCGCGGCAGTGCGCCTTTCAACTTGTCATCGGCATAGGCAATCTTCGCACGCATGAACAGACGCTCAACGATGCGCCGTCCGAGCCCTGCGTACTGGTCCCGCACAGCGGCGCGGGTGGCACGGCGGATCGCGGCGCGCGCCTTGCCGGTGACGGCAAGCGCTTCCCATGCACTCGGCGGCGCAGATTGCGCCTGCGATGTCAGCACTTCGACCTGGTCGCCGTTCTCCAACTCGGACGACAGCGGCGCGAACTTGCCGTTGATCTTGCAGCCGACCGCGCTGTTGCCGACGTCGGTGTGCACAGCATAGGCGAAGTCGATGACGTTGGCATGCCGCGGCAGCGCAATGAGTTTTCCTTTAGGCGTGAAGCAGAACACCTGATCGTGGAACAACTCCATCTTGGTGTGTTCCAGAAACTCTTCGGGATTGGCGCTTTCCGAAAGCACTTCGATCGTATGCCGTAACCACGCAAACGCATTGGACTCGCGGTTAAGCATTTCGGTCGGTGAACCAATGCCGTCCTTGTAAAAGGCATGCGCGGCGATACCGTATTCGTTGACGCGATCCATCTCCTCGGTTCGGATCTGCAGTTCGACGCGCTGCTTGCCAGGCCCGATCACTGTTGTGTGGATGGAGCGGTAATCATTCTGCTTCGGCGTCGAGATGTAGTCCTTGAAGCGGCCCGGAACGACCGGCCAGGTGGTGTGCACGATACCGACCGTGCCATACACCTCTTCGAGGCTCTTCACGATGACACGGAATCCGAAGATGTCCGAGAGCTGCTCGAAGCCGATCGACTTTCGCTCCATCTTCACCCAGATCGAGAACGGTTGCTTGCGCCGGCCTTTCACCTGCGCAGTGATTCCATTCTTCGCGAGCTTGGCGACGAGTTGGGACTCAATCTCGCCGATCAAATTGCGATTGCGCTCCTCGAGCGCATCCAGCCGCTGCTCAACCACCAGGTGCGCGTCCGGATCGAGGACACGAAACGACAGGTCTTCCAGCTCCTCGCGCATCTTCTGCATACCCATGCGGCCGGCGAGCGGCGCATAGATATCGAGTGTCTCTTCGGCAATTCGCCGCCGCGACGCCGGAGGCACAAACTCCAGCGTGCGCATATTATGCAATCTATCCGCGAGTTTGACGAGCAGCACACGCACGTCATCGGCGATGGCGAGCAACAGCTTGCGCAGATTCTCGGCCTGCTTGGCCTCGCGTGATACAAGTTCCAACCGTTTGAGTTTGGTCAGTCCCTCAACCAGCGCGCCAATTTCCTTGCCGAAAATCTGATCGATCTCTGCACGCGTTGATTCGGTGTCTTCGATCGTGTCGTGCAGCAGGGCCGCGACGATGGTCGCATCGTCGAGCTTCAGATTCGTCAGGATGGCTGCCACTTCCAGCGGATGCGAAAAATAAGGATCGCCCGAGGCGCGTGTCTGCTCGCCATGCGCCATCATCGCATAGACATAGGCCCTGTTCAGCAAGTCCTCGTCGGTGTTCGGATTGTAGGCACGAACCCGATCGACCAGATCGTATTGCCGCATCATTTTGGCGCGCGTCGGTTTTTTCGCAGCCGTTGACGCCTCAGCCTGGGTCACTGCGCCCACATCGGCTGCTGCCTGCATTTGATGATTTTGGCGCCAAGTCGCCATTGCAACGCTTCCTCGATTGGCGAAATTCCTGCGGGAACAGCCAATCACAATATCACCGCGTTCGCGGGTGATCGCAAGGAAGACGCGCAAAAAGTCAATAAACGCAAAGGCCCGGACGTATCCGGGCCTTTTGAATGATTACGAAAATTTCATGTAGAAGGTAAGACGAGTTTTACTCGTCTTCTTCAGGCTGCTCTTCGGGAGGTGCGAGGCCCTCGAGGCCCTTCAGAAGTTCTTCTTCCGTCATGCGCTCGACAGCAACTTCGGTGTCGTCCGCGTCAACGGAAGCGCCGGCAGAGCCGATCAATGGGACCGTATCGGGCTCAGGCTCATCCACCTCAACAAACTTCTGAAGCGAATGGACCAGCTCTTCACGCAAATCCTCAGGAGAAATGGTTGTGTCGGCAATTTCGCGTAGCGAAACCACCGGATTCTTGTCATTATCCCGATCAACAGTGAGAGGAGATCCCGACGAAATCATCCGCGCACGATGCGCGGCCAGCAACACGAGGTCGAACCGGTTATCGACCTTATCAATGCAATCCTCAACAGTGACACGCGCCATCGGCTGTCGCTCCAAGTAGGTCAGAAATGTCTCGCTATGCGCGTTAGGTATAGCGAGTAGGGTCTTTTCGCAAGCAGCAATTTTGAAATGCCCGAGAAATCGGGGTTTTCGCGAGGTTACTTCTTGTCAAATGAAAGGAACAATTTGGCCGATGGACAAGAAATCGGCTCATTGGCTGCTCAAGGTGATAGTCTATTTCGATCGCCCCCAACGGTTGTCGATTTGATACAGCTATCCGTTTATCCCTCTACAACCGTTTGGCGAACAGCTGAAATCTGAAGAAACAGCACGCGGCGCTTCCAACGCCGCCAAAAATGCTACACAACAACAACGATGCGAGAACAAACTGATGCCTGCCACTAACAAGATCGCGCTGTTCATTGACGGTGCCAATTTATATGCCACCGCCAAGACGCTTGGTTTCGACATCGACTACAAGCGGCTTCTGCTTGAATTTCAGAGCCGCGGTACGTTGGTGCGGGCGTTCTACTACACAGCGATCATCGAGGATCAGGAGTACTCGTCCATCAGACCGTTGATCGATTGGCTCGACTACAACGGCTATACTGTCGTCACCAAGGCGACCAAGGAATTCATCGATGCCAGCGGACGCCGCAAGGTGAAAGGCAACATGGACATCGAGCTCGCCGTCGATGCTATGGAACTCGCGGAACATATCGACCAGATGGTTCTGTTCTCCGGCGATGGAGATTTTCGCTCGCTCGTTGAAGCCGTGCAGCGCCGCGGTGTGCGCGTCACTGTCGTTTCCACCATTGCCAGCCAGCCTCCGATGATCGCCGACGAATTGCGTCGTCAGGCAGATGTCTTTACAGATCTGGTCCAGCTACAATCCAAGCTGGGCCGCGACCCCAACGAACGTCCTCCTGCTCGGGAGCCTCGCGAACAGCGTCAACACACGCCGCAATTCCTGCAGCGAAGCACAAGTACGATTGCACCGCGAGGCGATGACGAAGAGTTCGACGACTGAAGCACCTAGTACCGCCGATTTGAAGTCCCTGCATCACTCTCGGCAAACGCGCGCTAGTGGTCCGATTCTAACATTCGCATCTCGTCTCAGTAGGCACCTCCTGCGAATGTTAGAATCAAAGGACCACTAGTAAATATAAGTTTCTAGTGGAGTTTGGATTTGACATTCGCTTGACGAACTCGCAGCCGGGTGAGAAGCGAATGTCAAATCCACTCCACTAGGGACTTCAAATCGAAAGCGGTACTAGAATTATAGTTTTGCTAGTACCCTTTGCTTTCCGAAGTTTCGTTAAGGCGGATGTGGCGATGGATCACGAACTTCGGAAAGCAAATACTAGATCGCGGCAACGGCATGCACATGCCGCTGCCGCCCAACGCCCCGTTCCTGACCGTGATTGCCCCCTCTGCCCGCGGCTCGCAGCTTTCCGGCACGCCAATCAAGCTCGCGAACCACTCTGGTTCAACGGACCGGTTCCCTCCTTCGGCACAAGCGACGCATCGCTGCTGATCGTCGGCCTCGCGCCCGGTCTGCAAGGTGCGAACCGCACCGGCCGCCCTTTCACCGGTGACTATGCCGGCGACCTGCTCTACGAAACATTGCTCGAATTTGGCTTTGCCAAGGGCGTCTACGAGCAGCGCCCGGATGACGGGCTGACGCTAATTAACTGCCGCATTACAAACGCCGTGCGTTGCGTACCGCCGCAGAACAAGCCCCTGCCCGCTGAAATCAATACGTGCCGCACGTTTCTCAACGCGACGCTGGACGACATGCCAAACCTGCGTGCGATCGTGATGCTAGGCCGCGTCTCGCATGACTCGACCCTGAAAGCGCTCGGCATTCGCGCCGCGAATGCGCCGTTTGCGCACGGCGCCATTCACGATGCGGGTAGTGTCAAACTCTACGACAGCTATCATTGCTCGCGTTACAACACGAACACCGGCGTGCTGACACCGAAAATGTTCAAGAGCGTGTTCGCAAAGGTCCGGGACGATCTCGCCAACTAGAGCTTCGGTTCTGATTGAATCAGAACCGAAGCTCTAGAGTCTTGTTTTGACGCGTTTTCTTCACGCGAACTAGTGTCCCGATTCCGAAGTTCGCACAGAGTTGCGCGGCTTGCTCGGATGCGAACTTCGGAATCAAAGGGACACTAGCAAGTCTATCATGCTAGTGCCGTTTTTGGATTTGAAGTTCTTCATCGGGCTTGCGGCTTCATTCGGAAGAACTTCAAATCCGCGGCACTAGGTGCCACTTCGCTCGAAAACGCTCTCTAAGCAGGATTGGCCTGCAGCCATTCCAGGACATCGCCCGCGTTCCGATCCGGCGGAAACACCGGATAGAACACATGGGTGATCTTGGCGTTGTCGATAATTAGCGCCAGACGCTTGATCAGCGTCAGTCCCGCAACGTCCATCGTCGGCAGATTGAGCGCGCGCGTAAGGGCAAGGTCACTATCTGACAACACCTGAAACGGCACGTGCAGCCGCTCGACCATCTCCCGCTGATAGTTAGTGTCCTGCGTCGAGAGGCCGAACACGTGCTGAGCGCCCGCCTCCTTCAAGTCCTTGAACAGGTCGCGAAATGAACAGGTCTGCGGAGTGCATCCGCGCGCACCAGGGATCATGTCCCAATCATCCACCAGGCTGATCTTGCCGGGCTCTCCAGTACGCGGATATGCAAACAGGACGACGCGACCGGGCAAAGACGACAGCATGACCGAACTGCCATCTGTCGCGCGTAACGCAACCGGCGGGATTGTCGCACCCTTGAGATGATTTGCCGCGCCATCGTCGACCGGTGCCGGAATCGCGCTCCAATCGACTCCCATCAGGTTCGGCTGATTCATCGTCTTATCCTCTTGCCCTCAGCAGGCGGCCCTTCTCGCGTGACCAGTCCCGTTTCTTTTCGGTCTCGCGCTTGTCGTGCAGCTTCTTGCCCTTCGCCAAAGCGAGCTGAAGCTTCACCTTGCCGTGCTCGTTGAAATACATCTTGAGCGGAATGAGCGTCATGCCCTCGCGTTCGATGGCGCCGATCAGCTTGTTGATTTGCCGCCGGTGCAGCAGCAGCTTGCGCGGCCGCTTCGGCTCGTGATTGAAGCGGTTGGCCTGCAGGTATTCGGGAATGTTGGCGTTGACGAGCCAGATCTCGCCGCCCTTGGAGTCCGCATACGACTCCGCGATCGTCGTCTTGCCGTTGCGCGCGGACTTGACCTCCGTCCCCGTCAGCACGACGCCCGCTTCGACAGTGTCTTCGACGGCATAGTTGAACCGCGCCTTGCGGTTCTCCGCGACGACTTTGATCGGACGCTCTTTCTTTTCAGCCATCGGTGCCTCGGTGCGTGTTCAGGCGAAGAAATCGGCTCGCGTGAGAACGCAATCCTTCAGATTGAGACTGACAGGCTGTCAGAACATCTGGCTCGCTATAGCGCTATAGATAGCAGATTATTTCGATTTCAAAAGATCACGGATCTCGGTGAGCAATTCCTGATCTTTCGTCGGTTTTTCCCGCGCAGGCGGCGCAGCCGCTTCCTCGGCCTTCAGCCGGTTCATGAGGCGGATCACGATGAACAACACGAATGCGACGATCAGGAAATTCAGCGTCAGCGTGAGGAAGCTTCCCCATGCCAGCACGGCACCCTGCTTCTTGGCGTCGGCCAGATTGCCTGCTGTCACCGCCTTTGACAGCGGCGTGAAGTAGTTCGAGAAGTCGAGGCCGCCGGTGATCGCACCGACGATCGGCATGATGATGTCGCCGACCAGGGAGTTCACGATGGCGCCGAACGCCGCACCGATGATGATGCCAACCGCCAGATCAACAACATTGCCTCTCAGGGCAAACTTCTTGAACTCCTCGAGCATTGGCAATCTCCCTTTACCGCATTGGCGCGGATCAGTTGATCAGCCCAGCATGAACCATTGCATCGCGAATGGCCTTGCCGGTCGGCGGCGTCACCGGCATCAAAGGCAAACGAACTTCCTCTTCCAGACGGCCGAGAAGCTTGAGGCCGTGCTTGGCGCCGGCAACCCCTGGCTCCTTGAAGACGGCGTCATGCAGCGGCACCAGCCGATCCTGAAACTTGAGCCCGGCCGCATAGTCCCCCTTCAACACGGCCGACATCAGATCGGCGCAAAGCTTCGGCGCTACGTTGGCGACAACCGAGATGCAGCCATGGCCCCCCGCCGCCATGTAGGCGAGCGCGGTCATGTCTTCACCGGAAAGCTGGATGAAATCCGGCCCCATCGCCTGACGCTGCAGCGAGACCCGCGCCAGGTTGGCCGTGGCATCCTTCACGCCCGCAATGTTCTTCAGCTCAAACAGTCTGGTCATCGTCTCAACCGACATATCGACAACCGAGCGCGGCGGAATGTTGTAGATTAAGATCGGAATACCGATCGCATCATTCACCGCCTTGAAGTGCTGATACATCCCCTCTTGAGTGGGCTTGTTGTAGTAAGGCGTGACGACCAGCACGGCGTCGGCGCCAGCCTTCTCCGCGTGCTTCGCCAGAGCAACCGCCTCGCGCGTTGAATTCGACCCGGCGCCGGCAATCACTGGCACACGGCCCTTGGCCTCCTCGATGCACCACTCGACGACCTTGTTATGCTCCTCGTGGCTTAACGTCGGGCTCTCGCCCGTGGTGCCCACCGGAACCAGGCCATTCGATCCTTGCTCGATCTGCCAATTCACCAACGCTCGCAGAGCAGCCTCGTCCACCGCGCCGTTTTTGAATGGCGTCACCAAGGCTGTGTAGGACCCCTGGAACTTCGTCTTGGCTGCCATTTGTCTGTCTCCGAACGCGTGTCGTCTATTTGTTCTGAAAAAAGGTTACCGATTGATAACGAGTCCCGGCCCATGATGAAAGGGTCATGGGCCTAGTGTCCCGGTTCTAACGTTCGTATCACTTTGCAGCACTCTCGTTTGCGAACGTTAGAACCAGAAGGGACACTAGCAACTTAATGAAACTAGTGCGCTTTTGGATTTGACGTTCGTCATGAGGACTCGCCGCAATGCTGATACGAACGTCAAATCCAGCGCACTAGGCTGACCCGGGAATGCCTCGGATCAGTCGCATCAGCCGCTATTTTGCCGCGGTGTTGCGGCAGGGTACCGGTTCTAACACATTTGATGTTTTGTCCACATAATCAATCCAATAGACTTGAAGGCGCGCGGCAATTGCATGATTCGCCACACAGGTTTGCAGTGACATCGTTTTTTGCCCCGTCATTCGGTGTCTACGCAGCGTTGCGAAGCAGTTTCGTGCTTGGCGCGGCTATCGTTGTGCTGGCATCACACGGGGCGTCGGCGGTGCCGCTGCCGAAGCCGCGACCAATCCCCCGCACCGCGACGCCTCACACCGTACCGCCGCAGCACTCCGCGCACGCCCAGCCTGGTCCCAGGGCACCCAAAGGCCCGGAGCGTGCTGTCGCGACGCCTGTGGCGCCACCGCCGAAAAAGCCGTCCGTATCTCTGGCCCTGTCCTCCACGTCGTCCACATCACGGGCCGATATGGAAACGCTCGAACAGGTCATCGAGCTGGTCCGAAACAAGAAGCAAAGCGACGCCACGCAGCTTGAGGCCTCGATCACCGATCCCGTCGCGCGCAAGCTTGCGGAATGGATTATCCTGCGCAGTGACAACAACGGCGCACCGATGGAGCGCTACCGCGCGTTCCTCGCCGAAAATCCGACATGGCCGAGCCAGGTCTTTCTCCGCCGCCGCGCGGAGGCAGCCCTGTGGGACGACAAGCGGGATGACGCGACAGTCCTCGCCTTTTTCGGAGGGGACCAGCCGACGTTTTCCAAAGGGCGTTTCATGCTGGCGCGCGCACTCCTCGCCCGCGGAGATCGGCACAGTGCGGAACGCTATGTACGCGAAGCATGGCGCACCGATCAATTTGGATCAGACACCGAAGAAGCTGCTCTCGCTCAATTCGGACCGCTCCTGACGTCCAGCGATCACAAAGCCCGCATGGACATGCTGCTTTACGAGAAGGACGGCGCGGAAGCGGCGCTGCGTTCCGCCAAGCGGCTCGGGCCGGCCTATGTGGCACTTGCCAAGGCGCGAATCGCCGTCAACAACAAGTCCTCGAACTCCAAAGCGCTACTCGATGCGGTGCCTCGCGAACTGCACAGCGATCCCGGCTACATGTTCAGCCGGATTCAATACCTGAGGCGCGAAGACAAAATCGCCGAAGCCGCACAGTTGATGATGGCTGCATCGCGCGATCCGGCGCGTCTGTTCGACCTTGATGAGTGGTGGATCGAGCGGCGTCTGGTGGCGCGCAAGCTGCTCGACAACAACGAGCCGCGCACGGCTTATGTGATCGCCCGCGATGCGGCGCTACCCAACCGCGATATCTACAAGACAGAGCAGGAATTCACCGCGGGCTGGATTGCGCTGCGCTTTCTCAACGACCCCAATACCGCCGCCCGGCATTTCGCACGCATCGGCGTCAACAGCGTCAATCCAACGGCGCTCGCTCGCGCAGGTTACTGGCAAGGCCGCGCGGCTGAAGCTGCAGGACGCACGCAGGAAGCTCGTGCAGCCTACGAAGCAGCCGCCGCGCATTCGACCAGCTATTACGGACAACTCGCGCGCGCGAAGCTGCGCTTGCCGCAAATCGCCTTGAACAGTGCTCCGGGCCGGTCACGCGGCGGCGAAAGGCTGGAAATCGTCCGTGCGGTCGAACTGCTCTACGCACTCGATGAGCGCGAAATCGCAATTCCCATTCTCGCTGACATGGGCGAGCGCGCGGACATGGATGGCTTGCTGGCATTGTGCGAGTTGGCCCAGCGCCACAACGACGCACGCGCCATGCTGCTGGTCGGCAAAGCCGCACTCAATCGAGGCATGCCGTTCGATTACTATGCTTATCCGGTGATAGGCATTCCGCCCTATAAGGATTTCGGGCCGGAAGTCGAAAAATCGATCGTGTTCGCAATCGCGCGGCAGGAGAGCGCGTTCAATCCGAGCGTCGTCTCGCCTGCGCAAGCCTACGGCCTGATGCAGGTGACGCCAGCCGCAGGCAAATATGTTGCTAGGAAATACGGCACGACGTTCGATCTCAACCGCCTTAAGAAGGACCCCGCCTATAATGCAGCGTTCGGCGCGGCCGAACTCGGCGGGCTGATCGACGACTATCGCGGTTCCTACATCATGACGTTCGCCGGCTATAATGCGGGACGCGGCAGCGTGCGCAAATGGATCGAGCGTTACGGCGATCCACGTGATCCGAACGTCGATGCCGTCGACTGGGTTGAAAAGATCCCGTTCTCAGAGACCCGCAATTATGTCCAGCGCATCATGGAAAACGTGCAGGTCTATCGCGCGAGGTTCGGCGGCGGCAACAAACTGCTGATCGAAGCGGATCTGCGCCGCGGCGCCTCAGTAGAATAGCGCTCGCGTCCCGAATCCAAAGTCCGCCTCATCGTGCAGCGCGCTCCTTTAGCGGACTTTGGATTCGAGGGGGACACTAGCAAATCAATAATTCTAGTGTCCCGATTCCGAAGTTCGCACAGGCGTGCGGCTTGCTCGGATGCGAACTTCGGAATCAAAGGGACACTAGCAAGACGATGATTTGAGTGCCGCTTTTGGATTTGAAGTTCTTCATCGAGCGTGGTGGCTTCACTCGGAAGAACTTCAAATCCGCGGCACTCATGTGGTTCAGGTTCAGAAGTTCGCTGGAAGGACTCGCTGAAAAAACCGGGCGAGCTTCCGAACCACCACACTAGTTTCCATTCGCCTTACAGATGTTAAGCTCGCTCCTCATGGTGCGGTCGTGATCTCGCTTGGATCGCACGCGCCTGCCCACCTTTGCTCAAGGCAAACAACCGATGTCCGATCAATTCCGCGACGTATTCTGCCAGTCAGCCGACGGCCTCAGGCTTCACGCAAAGACCATCGGCCCTGAAGACAGCCCCGCCCTTCCCGTGCTGTGCCTGCCGGGCCTCACCCGCACGGCCGATGATTTTGACGATATCGCCCGGGCGCTGGCTCTCGATCCAACGGCAGCGCGCAGCGTGGTGTCCATCGACTACCGCGGGCGCGGTTTGTCCGACTACGATCCGGATCCCGCGAAATACACCGTTCCGATCGAGATGGGTGATGTGCTGGCGATCACGGCCTCGCTCGGCATCTCACGCGCCATTGTGCTCGGCACCTCTCGTGGCGGCCTGATCTCGATGGCGCTGGCTGCGACGCAGCCGCAGCTATTGGCCGGTGTCATCATGAACGACATCGGACCCGCGTTGGAAATCGATGGCCTGATGAAGATCAAAGGCTACATCGCGGATCCTCCGCCGCGAAAAACATGGGACGAAGCCGCGCGCGGACTGAAAGACTTGTTCGGCAGCGTCTTCCCCTCGCTCACCGATGCCGAGTGGATGGCCTGGGCGCGCCGCGCGTTTCGTGAAAAACCCGGTAGCAGCGGCCTGGAACGGACCTACGATCTAAGACTCGCACAAGGATTCGCGAGCCTCGACCCAGCCAACCCACTACCGCCGGTGTGGGAGCTGTTTGACAAGCTCGCGGGCATTCCGCTGATGCTGGTGCACGGCCGCCTCTCCGACTTGCTATCGCTGCAGGGCGTAAAGGACATGCAATTGCGGCGTCCCGACATTGACCTGGTGGAGGTGCCTGACCAAGGGCATGCGCCGCTCTTGGCGGACAAGCCGACCACCGATCGCATCAAAGCCTTCTGCGTTCGCTGCGATCATGCGGAGATATCCGCTTCTTAGACATACCTTGCTGCGCCTCGCGTGGCTTCGATGGTTCGCAACACCGGCGCTCCGTGATCGGGGCCTTCGCCGCCAACGAGCCAAAGGCGCGAAGCCAAGATCACACAGAAAAGACCACACAGAATAGAAAAATCCCCGGCGGTTTCCCGCCGGGGAATAACGAGCAATTCAGATCATTACCGCCATCAGGCGATCACGATCAGAACGTGCGGCGAACGCGGAGGTTGCCGGACCAGATGCCCTGATCCTTGAACTCGTAGGCGCCAGCAGGCTTGAACGTGCTCGGGATGGATGGGTTGCCAACCAGGTTGACGCCACCAGTGTTCGACTGATCGATCGTGGTGAACATGAACTCGCCGGAGAACGTCAGGTTCTGGACAGGAGTCCAGGCCGTACGTGATCCGACCTGCCAGATGGCGAAGTCCGGGTTGCAGGAGAATCCAGCCGTGGGCGTTGCGCCGGCAGCAGCAGCAGTGATTCCCAGACGATTGCAGATCAAAGCCGAAGCATTGCCGTTGTAATCGACACGCGAGTAGCTGCCGAACACGCTGGTCTCCCAGTTCGGGCTCCAGTTGTGAACGTACGCGCCACGGAAGCCCCAAACCTTGGTCTTCTCAATGCTGGTGCCGGTACCGAACACACCGTCGAACAACCCTGCGAAGGCGAAGTTGTTGTAGAAGCCGTTATCGCCACCGCTGAAATGATCGAAGCCGTTGCCGGTCACGCCGCCGATGATGTACTTAGGTGCACCATCGGTGTAGGTGGCATCCAACGACAGCTTGTCGCCAGGACCGAAGAGCGTAAGGCCCTTTAACTGAAGACCGGCGGACACTGCGAAGCCCCATTCGTCTTCCGGATGACCGTTGGTTTCGACACCCTGTGTACCATTCAGATTCGCGTAGTAGGTGGCGTGAAGGAGATGCGCAGCACCTGACACCTGGAAGGTGAACGCAGACTGGTCGACTCTGATGTTACCGACGATATCCGGGGAAACGTTACCGCCGGTTGCGCCTTGAGGCGTGAAGGGCGAGCCAGCCGGAGCGCCGGTGAAGAAGCCACCGAGACCCGTGATCGCGAGGCCCGTGTTGAACAGCGGCGCGCGGTTGATCACGCGGTTGTCTTCAACACCGATCTGAGCCGACACGCCGTTGCCGAACTGCCAAGTGTAGGCAGCCTGGGTGATGCCGGTTGCGTTGTCATAGCCACCGAGCAGATACGACGTGTTGTTGTTGGCGCCGTAAGCACCCCATGGCGTCTGGAAGCCGGAAATCGCCTTACCGAAGGTGAAGCCGGCGAACTGGACGAACGCAAAGTCGAGCGTGATGTTGCCCGACGACGGTCCGCCGCCCGTCGAGAATTCGAAGTTGCTCGACCAGTAGGTGCGGACAACGCCGTATTCTGTCGCGGTGCGGGTATCGATGTTGAGCTGAGCGCGCGAACGGGTGGTGAAATAGTCCTGATCGCGGCTGCCGGTACCGAGTGCGTTCGAATATGCTGTCGCATTAGACTGGCCAGGAGCGCCACCCTGATCCCATCCTGGCTTGTTGTAGTTGCCGGCGAGGATGTTTGCGTCGGCCTGAACGTAGCCGCCGAACTTGATGCAGGTATCGGTGCCGGGGATATAGTAGAAGCCGGCGCCGTAAAGGGAGCAAATCTTCACGTATTGGACCGCTTTGGCCTTGACGGGAAGATCAGCTGCCTGTGCCCCGGTGATCGCAGCAATGCCCGCTGCAGACCCCAGGATAAGGGTCTTAATCTTGCTCATAAAACCTCCAAGTTTGTTTGAGAGACGAGGCACGTCCCAACCCGGCGGATGCCGCCCGCCGCGTGGTTCATTCCAAATCTCCGCTAACCGCTTGGTCGTCGCACGCCCTCAACGCTCCCGCATGAACGCGAGCGACTAAAGCGAAACCACCTAACGGGACGACCTCGGGATGCCCCCCTACGTCGCTGTGCCCACGATTACCCAAGGTTCATAAACGCGCAACAAAGGAGCGCCATCAAACGGTGCCGTTCCGGCCGTTTTTGGAGACGTGTTGCACAAAGAACACGCAGCGCCACAGTTCCGCTCCTTGCAAGATATTGAAATAAAATAACTATTCCAAGGATGCATAACGCAGCGTGTCGAAGGCGCGTGCGAGGAGATTGACGCAGTTGATACGCGCATCGGGGAAAGTGATGCGAATCACCGAGCACACACCTCAGAGACCAATCAAGAAGAGCGGTTCGCAATCCAGGATCGAGACTTAAGCCTCGGAGCCATCAGCGCGTGCGGAGCCGCGCCCTAGTGTGGTGGTTCAGAAGTTCGCCCGATTTTTTTCTAGTGTCCTTTCGAATCCAAAGTTCGCTACGGAGCGCGCTGCTCATGAGGCGAACTTTGGGTTCGGGACACTAGAAGTCGTCGATTCGAATGTGTTCCGGTTCAGCACCGGCCAAGTGCTTGTCGTACATCGCGCGATAGGCTTCTTCGATATGCTTCACATAGGACGACATATCGAAGAGCTGCCCTGAAGTGCGATTGAGGGAAAGCTTGTGCTTGACGGCCGCGAGCTTGTCCGGATGCGCCGCCAATGCAGTTGCGGAGGCAATGTATGCCGCATCCGTGGTCTCGCTAAGCTCGCCGAGGCCGATTGCATTGACGAGGCTCGCCCCCACACGGGCCGGGAACGTCTCCCCTGCCAGAGTAAGAACAGGTACACCTGCCCACAACGCATCACTTGCGGTAGCGTGGGCATTGTAAGGCCACGTATCGAGAAACAAATCCGCCGCACGATAGCGGGCCAAATGCTCCTCGAGGCTTTCCGTTCGACCGGCAGATACCAGCCGCGATGGATCGACGTCACGCGCGGCTGCCTCGCTTTTGAGATTAGCAATTGCCATTGAATTCGTTTCAGCCAACCAAAGCACACTGCCGGGCGTGTTCCTCAGGATCGTCATCCAGCAATCAAACACCCGCGGGTTGAATTTGTAGCTGGCGTTAAAGCAACAGAAAACGAAGCCTGTTTCCGGCAATCCCAATGCCGAGCGCGTGAACAGCTTGTCAGAAATCGCGCGCTTCGTGTCTTGCGGCATGAACGATCCGGGCAACGCGACGATCTTCTCCCGATAGTAGGCTCGGTGCGATACAGGAACCGTCACACGATCCGCGATCAAGTAATCGATGTAATCCGCTCCAACCGTGCCGGGATATCCAAGATAGTTGATCTGAATCGGCGCCGCGCGGGCCGCGAAAATACCCGGACGGCTGCTTTGGGTCATGCCCATCAGATCGATCGCAATGTCGATTTCAAGATCCCGTGCGAGCGAAGCGATCGCCAAGTCGGTCTTGTGACCAACGTCGATAAATTTGTCGAAGGCCGCTTCAAGGCGCCTTCTCATGGGATCTTGAGTGTCGTGACCGAACGAAAAGGCCATGACCTGAAACTGAGAGCGAGTGTGCCGCTCAAACAATTCCGCGCACAACAATGAGACCGGATGAATCCGAAAATCTGCGGAGAAATAGCCGATCCGGATCACATCGTGGCGCGGGTGCGTCAGGATGGCCGGCAAACCACGATTCTGCGTAACCCTGGCTGCGGTGAAAGCCTCGGCGGCGCGTCTTTGAAGATCGGGATCATCCAGGAGTGCGAACAGATTAAACGGGGCCGAAGCCTTCTGACCGCCCTTCAGCCTGCTTTCGAGTTCCGCGATCCGCGCATCCCAATCGGTCCAATCACATTTATAAAGCTTGGTGCTGAGCCAGTTCCCGAACAGAAAATCGTGGTCGCGGTCAATGGCAAGCGCAGCAGAATAAGTTTCATCCGCCTCATCGAAGCGCCTCAGTCCAACGAGGACGCTGCCCCGGCTGACAAGTGCGTCCACATTCTTCGGATCAAGTTTGAGAGCGCGATCGAAGCTTTTGATGGCATCTTCCTGGAGGCCAGCCCGGCTCAGCGTCCTGCCTCGCTCGATATATGCCTCGGCATCGCGTGCATTCAGATGGATAACCGTATCGTAGCTGGCGACCGCCTCGCGGAAGCGCCCGAGATCGTTCAGCAGACCGCCTCGATTGAAGTGCGCCGCGCGAAAGTCGGGCTTGGCTGCGATAGCCTTGTCGTAACTTGCCAGAGCCTCTTCAAGCCGACCGAGGTGCCGAAGCGTTTTTGCCCTGTTGTAGTGGGCGTCGGCGTAGCTGGGCGCAATGGCGGTAGCCTTATCGTAGCTCGCCAAGGCCTCTTCGTACCGGTCCAGACGCGCCAACGCGTTCCCACGATTGCTAAGGGCATCAACCGCCCGGCCTTCGAGCTTGATTGCAATATCGTACGCAGCGACCGCATCGGCGAAGCGCTCCAGGTCGGACAACGTGTTGCCTCGACTGACATGAGCCTCCGTTAACCGGGGCTCGATCGTGATCGCCGTGTCGTAGGCTGCAAGCGCATCATCAAAACGCTTCAGTCCGTTAAGCGCATTCCCACGGTTGCAGTGAGCACCGGCATCCCGCGGCCTCAGCGCAATCACCTTATCGAAGCAGTCGAGCGCTTCCTCGAAACGGTCCAGGTCATAGAAACCCGCTCCGAGATTTCCGATAGCGGAGACCGCGGCCGGATCGAGCGCGAGCGCTTTTTGGATCAATTCGATGCCGCGCTCAGCACGATTTGTCTGCAACGAAAGGACGCCGAGCAGATGAAGCGCGTCGAAATAATTCGGGTCGGACTTAAGGACCTGCTTGTACAGAGCCTCCGCGTCACGGAGGCGTCCCTGCTGGTGGGCGGTCAGGCCCTGTCTGAACTGAGCCGACAAATGAAGCTGCCGCGAATGAGGAAGCCTATGCGGCTCCGCGCAAATGACTTAATATTTTCAAACGCTTAGCAAGAGCGGCGGACACGGAGTCCGCCTAGAAGTAGAGCTATCGACTTGATAACATTAGAAAACCTCCAAGACGGATTTGCGATGCCCCTATTTCTGCCCCTGATAAACATCGACTTAGGCCTTGCGATCTATCGATGAAATCAGGCGGACGCCCGGTTGTCCATGGTTCAGAAATTCAATTCCCTGCGCTTCTAAGGCCCTTTGGACGGCAGTCACGGTCTGGTTGTTCCCTTTTATGCCGTTCGCCTTCGATGCCTCAAGATTGCGGATTGTGTTGATACTCACTCCTGCAAGCGTCGAAAGAACTGCCTGCTCCATATCGAGGAGTGCCCGAGCCGCCTTTAGCTGATTTCCTGTCGTTAGCATTCGGAATGCCCTTCATGGGTTGGTGCTGAAAACATTTTTTTGGGTATATAACCCAACAAATTGGTTGACAACACCAAATCCATGGTTATGGTTACCACACATAATTAATTAGGTGTGAAATGAAGGTAGCCGCAGCAACCAACCGAAGGGCGCAAGCCACCGTCATGGCCCGTGCGTGGGAACTATTTAGGGAAATCTACAAGTATCCTCGCATCAAGTTCTCCGACATTGCTCGCTGTGATGGGCGCGCCATGCGCTTATTGCGGCGAGGCCATGGGCGAAGACTGGCCACCGTCGCGGGATCACATCAAGCCTCGAAGCAGAGGCGGAACATTTGCAAACCCAAACAACAAGGCGATTGTCTGCCAGCAGTGCAACACCGATAAAGGATCGCTATCTATCCGCCAGTTTCTGCGCCGCCTGCTTTTGGCGGGAGACCCACGCGCGCCAGTGGTGGCTATCCGATGAGCCGCGCGTTGACGAAGGCGCTCCTAGGTCGAAGTTTAGAACCGAACACGATGAGCTTCGAAGAACTGCTCGTGGAATACGCCCCAAAATGAAAAAAAAGCCGCGCCCCGGTTAAGGAGTGCGGCCGAGTGCACGCTGTAGCGTGGCATAATGGCCGGATGTACGAAGCCAGATAGTCTGTTATCGTTAGGGATGAGCATCCCGCCTGAAAACGAGCCTGACTACCTAAGGGAGTTGCTTGCGAAAGCCGGCGTCGATGCTCAGGCGAGCGCCATAGCAGCGGCACTCCAGGAAGTGGTTATCCGAGAGTTGCACCATCGTGTCAAAAACACACTCGCTATTGCTTCAGCAATTACATCCCAAAGTTTGAAGACTGCGAATAGTCTGGAGGAAGCCGCCAAGACGATCAGTGATCGGTTGCTCGCCCTGGGAACGGCTCAAGACCTTCTCATTCGCGAGCGTTGGATCGGAGCCGGTTGCCGAACGTTGATCGAAAATGCGATAAACGCCTTTCAAGCCAGAAGTCTCGATCAGTTTGAAATCAATGGTGAGAACATCCCGATTTCAGCAGGCCCGGCCATGTCGTTATCAATGGTCATTCATGAACTCTGCACCAATGCCACGAAGTATGGTGCGCTTTCCGTCTCGGGCGGTCACGTATCGATCGAATGGACAGTTTCAGAAGACAATCCTAAGCGCTTTACCCTGCATTGGACAGAAAGCGGCGGCCCGCCCGTGCGAGAGCCCTCGCGCAAAAGCTTCGGCAGCCGGCTCATCGAACAAGCTTTGCCGGGGCAGCTAAATGGTGAAGCCCGCTTACGATTCGATCCCAATGGGTTAATCTGCGAGGTCAATATCCCACTCAGCGCGATGCAAGAACACTAGCGATCATTGCGCGACGCTTAGCATTGGCAGATTGATGCCATCCGCGTCGCCGGGCGGCCTTTTCGCCTCGGCCGCACTTCCTTTTGAACCAATCGTGAGTGACCTCGTTTACCTCTCATCACTGGCCGGGCTTTGCCGCAGGCGTCGGTGGCTGAGAGACCGCTCGTGCACCCGCCTGATCATGGAGCTCAATGCCGGACTACAAAGCCTATTTCATCGGCAGGGATGGCCACTTTTTTAACGCAAAAGATCTTCTTTGCGATAGCGACGAAGTTGCCATTGAAGCTGCGAAACAGCTCGTTGATGGTCACGATGTTGAGCTTTGGCAACGGCATCGCAAAGTTGCGAAGTTGAAGCCAAACCGTTAGGCCAACCAATAAGGCGCGCCCCAAGTTAAGGAGCGCGCCTACAGGGAGGCGTCGTAAAGGCCGTCCCCCGGAGTGAGCAGCCCCCAGCGTTGAAGACGGCGTGTCATAGGTGCATGCGGCATCAGGCCCACCCGCAGTCCTCCTGTTCCTCCGGCGTTGGTGCCAATGATGAAACATAGTCGGGCATGGCTAGCCGGGATTTTTGCATCCGAGGCCGCGACGAAAAAAAGCCGCGCCCCGTTAAGGAGCGCGGCGGTAGGTCGAATAAAAACCCCGCCTGAGCGGGGTTCCTTGCGATTGATCACACTGGTGCTCGAAGCCCGGGCGATGATAGCCACCTTTCGATCTGGATGGCATTATTTACTTCAAGAGCCTTTTGAAGAAGGGCGTCTCTCTGCAATCCTGGACGAAGCTGGTTGGCTTCAACGGTGGTTTTCGCCGCATGCCGCGTTAAGTGCTCATGGAACGTCGTGGAATTAGATCGTTTAATGATTCTCATTTGCGTACTCCCTTAATTGGGCGGGAGCATGTATCGCTCTCATTCACCGGCAGATGCCGAAGGACAGTACGGTGATAGGCGAACGATGCGCCTATTTTTGACGGAAAGCTAATTAATTCGCTGACATCATCAAAAGATAAACGCCGCCTGAGCGGGGCAATGCTTAAAAGCGCCTGAAAATCTACAAATGAAATAGAGGGGAAACCACAACGACGGTGCCGACGGATAGGAAGGATGCCGGATGATCAATGATTGGAACGTCCGCAACACTTTCCTGTTCGGGCGTGCGTTGCTGATGTCGAGCAGCGACATGGCCCGGTTGGAGATGTCTGTGTGTGCTTTCACACCAGCGGGGCCGCTCTCACCTTGTGAAGTTGGGGCGGCTAGACATCACCCGATCCGCGCCCTCCACGATGAGCCGGCATTTTTCAGAGATGTTCTTGTCAGGAAGGCGTCGAGCCGTTCCTTGACGATGGCATAGCATTGCAAGACGCTTTTTGAGGCCCGGACGATCATGAACGCGAATCCTCTCCCCACAGCGCGGCATTGGAAAGGCCGCTGTAGTAGCCAGTGATCCGCGCGACTGAGATCGACCGTGGCGTAGGTGAATGTTCGGCGCCGAGGGCGTCTCTCCGAGCCTGCCACTCCATCCGAACCATAGGCCGCCGGCCTGGTACAGAGCGTCTACAAGACCGGTCATGAGCCTACCGCTCGCTGAACGCTTTCTCCTGGCAGAACAGCACGATTGGAGACAAGAACCAAGCGGCTCATGAAGGTTCTCCTGGTAGCACTTACGATCGCCTTTGGTGTGCTTGCTCCTGGCCAGGACGGAGATCGAGACAAAGCACCGACAAGGGCGAATAGTTCGATGGACGAAGCGCCAGATAGTTCCGATGATTCGTCCTCCAGCTCGAGCGTCCTGAGAGCTCAAGGAAAGTGGTCCTCAACTAGAAACAAAGCGAGCCGCTCTCCTTGTTTAGAACTCAATCGAGGCCACATAAACAGGGTTCGTTGATTTGGCCGATATGGCTTTGCGGTGTCAGAGACCCACCATCCTTTGTCGAATTTGGGACAGCAGATGCATGCGCCATCCGGCGCGGCATGTCGCTCCATTCGATAGCTGAAAATGAACTCCGACGCTGACCACGGATGTATTGGCAGCTTGGATATCGTTCCGGTCCGAATGGGCACACTAGGCAACGCGTCCTTCCGTTGCCCTGCGGAGACCCGCAAACGTCATGAACGGGTGGCGACGCAGGACAAACTCGAGCTGGTGAGCCGCTCGTCTGGTCGCGAAGCGCCACTCTCATTGAAAGGACTTTCGGTCATGGCTAAGGAACAGAAGCGCGGCAATCGCGAGGCTAAAAAGCCGAAGAAGGAAAAGGCCGCTTCCAAGTCAGCGGACCCGTTTGCCAACCAAACCAAACTCGCCACGAATACAAACATTAGGCGCGCCAAAGGCAAAGCACGGTGGTCGTGACGCTCTGTGGGCGTCGGGAATCGGTGATGAAGATCGTGATCGAGTTCTACCGTATCCGCGAAACGGACAAGGCGCACGCTGTCATTGGCCGGGAGACTGCGGACCCTGCAAATCTCGATGAGGCAATCGAGATCGCGCAGAGGCTTTCAAAGACTCTCAATATGCCGCAGCAGCCAGACGCCATGTCGATCAGCGATAGCGACGGAAACGAACTTTATGTTCACAGGTTCAGCGCACCAAACACCTGATGAAAGGCCCCTACCATGAACGCTCCTGGCACGGATACCGAACCGGGACGGCACGCCCTCGCGATTGGCGTTTGGGAAAATGAAGGCGGAGCACCGGCGCCCGACACGCTTGGTCATCAAGACGGCTGGACGATTGAGGCGGATCGATCCCGGACGCTCCATCCCGTGTTACCCGGCGTAGAGGCGCCTCGCCTTAGCGCGGCGTTCTGACAGAGGATCTAGACCGGCTGCCAATTGAGCGCGATGCAATCCAGCTGCGTCCCGCGCCTGCGCCAATGTCACGGCGCCGGCTACGGCACTTCCAAGGCCCATTTCAGTGGTCTTACCGTCCTTTTGGTAGAGAAAAACCCACCGACGACCGCCGTTCTTGGAAATCGACAGATAAAGGCCGCCACCATCAGGATGGCGTCCTACCTTCTTGGCGGTGGCCACAACTCGGGCGCTAAGGTGGTGTATCTCTCTAGCCATCTCCGAATGTGCCCCTATTTGTGCCCCTGTTCCGGCGCGAGATTGTAGCACGCCGAGAGCACCCGCAGGAGACTAGTGGGGAAATTTAGACCGCTAAAACAGCGGATTTTTGAGGCTATCAGACATTGGGCGCGACTGAGGGGGAAAGCGGTCTGGCGGAGACGGAGGGATTCGAACCCTCGATACCCTTTTCAAGGTATGCTCATTTAGCAAACGAGTGCCTTCAGCCGCTCGGCCACGTCTCCCGCGACGCCCGATATGCCCCACCCTGCCCGGCGCTGCAAGCCTCAAGGTCACCCCAAACACATTCTTATTTCAGACGAGCTCCCGATCCGATTTCGGCGCAAGCGTGACCGGCGGAACGCGAAGGTTTCGCTTGACCGCACGCCGGGCATATCGAGCTCAAACCGAATGAGGCGATCTTGTCCGATCCTCTCCCGCTGGTCCTTCTGCAGCGAAGATAGGTACGTGGCTCCGTGAGCCCCCACAGCATTCGGAGACGATCACTGCGCTGATCAGATCCTCGCCTGGTCGCGAAGTCATGTTCACGAAGCCATGTTCACGAAGCCATGGGCGACGCGAGATCGAATAATGCGGCAGGAGGATCATCCTGGCCGGCAACAGTAGACCAACAATGTCCTCAGACGCCCGCACGATGGCATGGAGTGCGTTTCGGGCCGGCGTGCAGCGGACTTCTCTTCAATCGAGATTCCATGATGAGGCTCTCGCGCCGAGATGCCCGAAGGCATCTCAGTGTTCCCGTGCCCCTCACCCGGCGAGCTGCACCGCGAAGCCCATCTGCTTAGTGCGACGTCATCCAAGCCCGCGCTTCGCGCTGAGCAATCGCGATGTCGGCGTCCGACATCAATTCGGCGACCTCACGGCGCAGCGGGATCGCATCAGCACGCCCCTTGAGCGCGGCAAGGTTGAACCACTTGTGGGCGGCGATCAGATCGACCAAGCCGCCGCGGCCGGTCGAATAGAGCATGCCGAGTTCAAACAGCGCATCGCCATTAGCATCGGCTTCCACCGGCATCGCTGTGCCGACATTGATCGTTCCCTGAAACATCCTGTCTCTCCGTTTCCGCCGCAGGCGGCTGCTTGTTAAAATCAGCCGCAGCGAGCGCGGCCCCTGTCCTTAGTCCGTTTGACATGTCCTTCGCGTTGTCCGGCTGTCCGTCGCCGCGAAAGTCCCTCGCCGTTTGCCGGCTTGTTGAGGCGATCATGGCCCGTAAAATTTGAAGAGCAGTTTAAGCATCGCAATGAACGGAATCTGAATCCTGGAACCGTTTCTGCGATGAAAAATCGCAGAAACGCCCATTTTTCGGGGCTTTCTTGAAATCCCTAAAAATCGATTCACCGTGGCAGTTGGCGAAGCGATAACCATTGGCGGAGTTGGTGCAGGCTTTCATACCGGCAAGGGGCAAGCCGGGACGGCACGGCGTGCGACGGGTGACGCGAAGTCCGCCAGCTTGGCTGGATAAGCAAGCTGGCTGGATAAGAGCAGTGACTGGAAAGAATGGCCTGATGGCCCGAGGAGCTCTCAAGGAGCTGCTACTCATAAAACGCTGCGACTCATAGAGCGTTGCTACTCATAAGACGAGGGCGTCGGTGAACACACCCGGGTCAAGATTTCGTCGCACAGATTGCCGAAGCACCTGCTAACGAAAATGCGGAGAACCCGCAACGAACGAAGAGCCTCTTGAGCTCCTCTGCCTGATCCGCCTGTCGAGGAGAACACGTCTCCTCCGTACCTGATCAGACCGTCTTGCCGGATGTCTCGCCGACACCCTCTCTCGTCGACCAGAACCACCGCTTTAACTCGTCCTCATGAACGATTCAGTCTGGCGGCTCTTGTGACGTCGCCGGCTTCAACCTGCCGGCACTTCCATAAGGCGAAGCCTTACTTCTTCTTCTTGGCGACCTTGCGGGTCTTCTTGGCAGTCTTCTTCACTGCCGACTTTGCCTTCTTTACCGTCTTCTTCGCCTTCTTCGCTTTCTTGGCCATGTTGCCCTCCTAAATGAGTGAGATGGCTTAATCGCTGTGTGCACTCGGGAATCGAAATGCACTTCAATCGGATTACACCAACGCGATCAAAAAAACAGCGTCCCACTTAAGGAAACGTTTACGCCCGAGGCACAAGTCGCGACGCAAACATGTAGCGCAAACGCTTCAACGCGTACGCAAGACAACAAACATCTCACGCGAATTGCAAACATAGCGAAACATCGAGCATGCAAAAAGTGCCTGTGCCGCAGCGGTTTCTTTCATCGCGATAGACGCGGCACAATCGCGATCGAATGCAAACGCAGAACGCATGAGCGGACAAAAATCGCCTCGCGCGAACTCCGAGTCGCGTTTTTTGGCAACAAAAATATTTTCGTGAAAAACTGCTTTTCGCGCGATGATTGCTCGCAACAGAGCCCTTTTTGGGCGAGTCCGGAACACCGATTCGCACATCGCGTCTCTTCGGCGGGGGACCTTTCAGTCGCACTCAACGGTCGAAGACCGGCGTCGTCGAGACAAAATCGGAGCGTGAGCGTGCTTAGCGAAGCGGCAAACGATGCCGCACATCGTCGCATGATGCACAGCGTCAACGTTGTTTAGAGACCAAGTTTGGTCTTGAGAATGTCGTTCACGGCCTGCGGATTAACCTTGCCGCCGGACGATTTCATCACCTGACCAACGAACCAGCCGACCAGTTGAGGCTTCGCCTTCGCCTGTTCGACCTTGTCGGGATTGGCCGCGATGATGTCGTCGACCACCTTTTCGATCGCACCGAGATCCGTGACCTGCTTCATGCCAAGGCTCTCGACCAGCGACTTCGGATCGCCGCCCTTGGTCCAGACGATCTCGAATAAGTCCTTGGCAATCTTGCCGGAGATGGTTCCCTCTCCGATCAGGTCGACAATCGCCGAAAGCTGGTCCGCGGAGACTGGCGAGGTCGCGATGTCGCGGCCTTCCTTGTTGAGGCGGCCAAACAACTCGTTGATCACCCAGTTCGCTGCCAGCTTTCCGTCGCGAGCCTTGTCAGCGAGCTTGGCGAGCACTGCTTCGTAGAAATCGGCACTCTCCCGCTCGGCAACAAGAACGCTGGCGTCATAAGGCGTTAGCCCGAACTCCGCGATGAAGCGTGCACGTTTTTCATCCGGTAGCTCGGGAAGCTTCGACTTCAGTTCTTCGACATACGCGCTCGTGAATTCCAGCGGCAGGAGGTCCGGGTCGGGGAAATAACGGTAGTCGTGCGCCTCTTCCTTGGAGCGCATCGACCGCGTCTCACCCTTGTTGGGATCGTATAGTCTGGTCTCCTGCTCGATGACGCCACCGTCTTCGAGGATGTCGATCTGTCGCCGCGCCTCGTACTCGATGGCCTGGCCGATAAAACGGATCGAGTTGACGTTCTTGATCTCGCAGCGCGTGCCGAAGGGTTCACCCGGTTTGCGTACGGAGACGTTGACGTCCGCACGGAGGTTACCCTTCTCCATGTCGCCGTCGCAGGTGCCGAGGTAACGAAGGATGGAGCGCAGCTTGGTCACGTAAGCCCGCGCCTCTTCTGCGGAGCGCATGTCCGGCTTGGAAACGATCTCCATCAACGCCACGCCAGAGCGGTTCAGATCGACGAACGACATGGTTGGGTGCTGATCATGCATCGACTTGCCGGCATCCTGCTCAAGATGCAGCCGCTCGATGCCGACGGAAATGCTTTCCCCATCACCAGTGTCGATGATCACTTCGCCCTCGCCGACGATCGGCGACTTGTACTGGCTGATCTGATAGCCCTGTGGCAGATCCGGATAGAAATAGTTTTTCCGGTCGAAGGTTGATTTCAGATTGATCTTTGCCTTCAGGCCGAGCCCGGTGCGGATCGCCTGCGCGACACATTCCTCGTTGATAACAGGCAGCATGCCGGGCATTGCGGCATCCACAAGCGAAACATGGCCGTTCGGCTGCCCGCCGAATGCGGTCGAGGCGCCGGAAAACAGCTTTGAGTTCGAGGTCACCTGGGCGTGGACTTCCAGGCCGATGACCATTTCCCAATCGCCGGTGTGGCCCTTGATGAGCTTTGAAGATTTGACAGGTGCGTTCATGGGTGACTTCTACCCCGCGCGCGCGGGTGAGAAAACCCTGGATTTTTCAATTCTAGCGTCCCGGTTCTGACATTCGTATGAGTTTGCGGCTAGCTCGTTTACGAATGTCAGAACCTAAGGGACACTAGTGGTCCATTCTAACGTTCGCATTCCGTCTCATCAGGCCCTCTTGCGAACGTTAGAATCAAAGGACCACTAGCAACTATATAATTCTAGTGGAGTTTTGGATTTGACATTCGCTTCCGGAATTTGCGGCAAGGTGGGTAGCGAATGTCAAATCCACTCCACTAGCAAAAATATGAATCTAGTGCGGTTTTGGATCTGACGTTCGTATGATGGATCAGCGGTTATACTGATACGAACGTCAGATCCACCGCACTAGTTCATAGGCTTGCAGCGAAATTCCGGAAGGCTGGACTGGTCCGCAGTGCATCGCGGCCGGCGGAAATCACTGCATCCACTTGCTCCGCGGGGAGATGGAAGCGGGTTGGGACCTTTTCAAGCGCGGCCGCGCGTTCCGGCTCTAGCTGATCAAAGCCAACACGACCGACGTAGAATTTGAGATCCCCACAGTTCCACCCGGACGGCACGCCGTACTTGGCACGCTCAGCAGCCGAGAGACCACAACGCCAGCGGACCAACGCGCCCTGCCAGTCGCTCATGGTGCGGTCGAATGCCGTGAAGCTTCCGGCAACGCTGGCATCGATAGCGGTATCGGCTGCCGCTTTCACCAGTTCAACGCCGCTTGGCCCCTGCACGGTGTTGATCCAGTCGCCGGAAACGCCGGTCTTGGCATCGACCACCAGAAACACCGCGCGCCGTATCTTCACCGCCTGCCTCGGGCTGAGCGGGCCATAAGGTGTGTCGGACGACAGCCGTGCGATTGTGAAGCCGGACAACCCGAAATTATCGACAAGACCGCCGTCGAGCAGCTTGATGTAGGGAACAGAGCCGTCTCGATAGCGGGTCATCGCCCGTGCGAATCCCGTCAGCAGCGGTGGCGCACTGGGATTGTGACGTACCCGCGCGATCCACGATGGCAGCGGATCATTGCATTCGCGGGGATAGCTCCGGATCACGATCGGCGCGAATGCCACCGGTACTGCGGCGGAGGCTGCAACAGCATCCGCCAAAGGATATTCGGACAGATCACTGCAGATGGCACGGAAAGCCGTCGCGTCGAAGACAAACGGTGTCCGATTGTAGATATCCGAGGCGTTGATCCAGACCCGCGGCCTGCCTTCGGCACGGAATTGCCCGAACGTTGCACCATGAAACAGGTTGGCATCCAGCCAGCGCGGGAAGCCAGTGGAGTCATTGATGCCGCCAGCAAGCGCGCGGGTGAAATTCGTCAGCGTGATATCCGTTTGCAGTCCCTCTTCGGCATTGCGCAGCAGGAACTTCTCGCGGAAATCGGCAAGGCCAGCGCGCTTCTTCAGACCGTAATAAGCCGCGGTCACCGAGCCACCCGACACACCGGAGATGAAATCGACGTGCTCGATCATCGGCTCCTGTGCACCGCGAACCGGGATCCGCTCCAGCTCAGACAATACGCCGTAGGAAAAAGCTGCCGCGCGCGTGCCGCCGCCTGAGAACGAGAGGCCGATCACCACGTCGTTCTCGATCTCGCTTTCCTTGAAGCCAAGACCAAGCCGGTTGGCGAGCGTGTTGGGGGTGCCGGGAATGTTGACGGGGTCGTTCTGAATCGCCGCGCAGCCGAGCAGCAACACACTCGCTAGCGCAAAGGCCCCAATGGTCCGAAAGTTACGCATGACACAACCACCCCACGGGGCACCTTCGCCCCGGGAGGTTAATGAACACATACCGATGTGCCGTATTGCCGGTCTGAGATGCCGCCTGAAGCCTGCAGCAACGCTGCACGCGGCTTAGAGGACTAAGCCCACCAGTGTTTAGGCGTGAAGCTTCCGGCGGCCTGCTCGATCACTTCACCAAGCGAGAACAGCGTTTCCTCGTCGAACGGACGGCCGATCAATTGCAAGCCGAGCGGCAGCCCCTGCCCGTCCTTGCCCGCAGGCACCGCGATGCCGGGCAGTCCCGCCATGTTCACCGTCACAGTGAAGATGTCGTTGAGGTACATTTCGATTGGATCGGCCTTGCCCTTTTCGCCGATACCGAACGCCGCGGACGGTGTCGCCGGCGTCAGGATCGCGTTTACACCCTGCGCGAAGACGTCCTCGAAATCCTTCTTGATCAGCGTGCGGACTTTTTGAGCCCGAAGGTAATAGGCATCATAATAGCCGGCCGAGAGCACATACGTCCCGATCATGATACGACGGCGCACCTCGGGACCAAAACCTTCGGCGCGGGTGTTCTCGTACATGTCGATGATGTTGCGGCCATTGACGCGGGCGCCGTAGCGCACGCCGTCATAGCGCGCCAGATTGGATGAAGCTTCCGCCGGCGCCACCACGTAATAAGCGGGCAAGGCATATTTCGTGTGAGGCAGCGAGATCTCAACAAGCTCGGCGCCCGCCGCCTTCAGCCAGTCCGCCCCCTGCGTCCACAGCTTCTCGATTTCGGCGGACATGCCATCAAGGCGGTATTCCTTCGGAATGCCGATCTTCATGCCCTTCACCGACTTACCGATCGCGGCTTCATAGTCAGGGACCGGCCGATCAACCGACGTGGTGTCCTTCGGATCATGGCCTGCCATCGAGCGCATCAAGATCGCCGTGTCGCGCACCGTGCGCGCGAACGGTCCAGCCTGATCGAGCGATGAGGCGAAGGCGACGACGCCCCAGCGTGAGCAGCGTCCATAAGTCGGCTTGATTCCAACGATGCCGGTGAACGCCGCGGGCTGGCGGATCGAACCGCCGGTGTCGGTGCCCGTGGCACCAAAGCAGAGATTGGCTGCGACCGCGGCCGCCGAACCACCGGACGATCCACCCGGAACGAGGTTCGTATCCGAACCTTCCCTCCGCCACGGATTGATCACAGGACCGAATGCCGACGTCTCGTTCGACGAACCCATCGCGAACTCGTCGTTGTTCAGCTTGCCGAGCATCACCGCGCCATCTCGCCAAAGCTGCGAGGTGACGGTTGATTCATAGGGAGGAATGAAGTTGTCGAGAATCTTCGAACAGGCCGTGACGCGTACGCCGTTCGTGGCGAACAAATCCTTCACCCCGACTGGAATGCCCGCAAGTGGGCCAGCCTCGCCTTTTGCGATCGTTGCGTCCGCCTCGCGCGCCTGCGCTCGGGCCTGCTCCGGCGTCTCCAGCACATAAGCGTTGAGCACCCGCGCCTTCTCCATGGCGGCGAGATGCGCGTCGGTCAATTCCAAAGCGGTGAAGGATTTCTGCCTGAGACCCTCACGGGCATCGGCAAGCGTCAGCGAAGTCAGATCAGTCATTCATCAACCGGGTCGCAGGAAAAGGGAGATTTGTTCTTGAGCTTTTCAGCATCGCTCTTCTGGATTTCTTCGATCAGCATATCCATCGCCTTATCGGGATCGGCGACCTGTCCCGCGCGCTCCATTGCATCAAGGTATTGCAGGTAGGCGGCGTAGGATTTTTCGTCATCGCAGAGCAGGCACATGGCATTGCCTTCACAAAGAGTTATTCGACGACCTTCGGCACCAGGAAGAAGTGATCTTCGGTGGCCGGCGCGTTGGCCAGCACCTTTTCGGGGATTTCGCCGTCGGTGACGACATCCGCCCGCTTTTTCATCTCCATCGGCATAACAGACGTCATCGGTTCGATGCCGTCGACGTTCACTTCCGAAAGCTGTTCGACGAACGCCAGAATGGCATTCAGTTCGCCCTGCAGATGGGCCACTTCCTCATCCTTGACGGCAATGCGCGCAAGATGCGCGATCCGGCGGACGGTGGCGGTATCGACTGACATATCCAGGAAACTCCGGGGCGGCTGCGCTGTTCAGCCGCCCTATTAGAGCATTTTGACAGGGATCGCCAACGCCAAATGGTCCCAGAGGACACAGCGCTGGGGAAATTATCGCAGAAACTTCAAAAGGTTGTGCAATCCAACCTCCCAGTGTCCCGAATCCGAAGTTCGCCTGATCGTGCAGCGTGCTCCGTCGCGAACTTTGGATTCGAGAGGACACTAGTAACTTTATGATTCCAGTGTGGTTTAGGTTCAAAGGTTCGCTGAAAGAACTCGCGGAAACGCTGGCGCGAACTTCTGAACCATCACACTAGGTCAGGGTTGATCGTTCCGGGAACGGGCGCTCTTCAGCGTCTGGAACGGTGACTGATTATCTTCGGTAAACAGCGTGACGATGCTGTAGATCTGGTCGACCTGCTCACCGGTCCACGTGAACGGCAGGAGCAGCCGTTCATAGTGCACAGTTGCGCCACTCTCGTCTTGGATAACGGTCGAATTGAACGCAGGCAGCCGCTGGTCGACAACGCGCCGGTAGGTTTTCAACCCCTTCTCGCGAATGGACGGCTCCATCACGTCATTCAGGTAGAGGCCGACGCAATTGCGATTGTGCATCCGATCGATGTCCGAGCCTTGGTACCGAATCAGGTAACGGGGCTCATCGTCCTGCCACTCGACATCGAGTAGCAACACCTTCTCGCGCAGCCGGGCGAGATCTTCATCGTGAACGGCGGATGTGTGCGGCAAGACCGCTCCCCGTTTCGAGCGATCCCATAGCTTGAGCATACCGATTTGCTGAACACAGCGAATACGGTCACGACCGAAAAAGTCGGTTTGATCCTGATTTGTCAAAGGGAGAATCCGGTGCGGGCGAGGCCATCATTGAATGCCCTCACTCTCGTCAAAGCACAACCATAACTTGTGCATAACGGGATTCTTTTTAGCGCAGGGCAAACACAAACACCTCGCTTCGGCCGCAACTTATTCCGAAAGCTGATCAAGCAAACCGGAACTCTCGTCGCGCAGCGCTATGCCGCCGCTCGCTGCTTGGCAAACCAGCGCCGCAACGCCACCAGCGCCCAGATCGCCTCGACAAGACCAAAGGGCCCACGCCCCATGCAGAAATCCGTAAGCCGACCCCAACGCACAGGACACCGCGAATCCAAAGATGAACCACGGACTGCGATCTTCCAGGGCATAGCAGACCAGCATTGCCGTCACGGCAAACAGTCTAAATAACGTCAACCCATCCACTGCCAACGCCCTCGTGCGCTGGAGTTGACGTTCGTACCAGCATTGCGGCTAGTGTCCCGTCTCCGAATAACCGACCGGTTTGCGGCGAGCGCGCACGGTTATTCGGAGACGAAAGGACACTAGCAAAATCAAAATGGCTAGCGTCCCGATTTCGAAGTTCGCACAAGCTTGCGGCCTGCTCGGATGCGAACTTCGAAATCAAAGGGACACTAGCAAGCTTATGATTCTAGTGCCGCTTTTGGATTTGAAGTTCTTCATCGAGCTTGCGGATTCACTCGGAAGAACTTCAAATCCACGGCACTAGTGTGGCTTAGGTCTCGCAATTGCCGATGTGAGACCAGCCGCAGGACAGGTCGGCAATTGCGAGACGCCACACTAGTCCTCAGTACGAACGTCAAATCCAAAAAGCGCACTAGCTTCATAGAGTTGCTAGTGTCCCTCCTGGTTCTAACGTTCGCAAACGAGAGTGCTGCAAAGTGATGCGAACGTTAGAACCGGGACACTAGCCGCTTTGCAACGTTTATACCGCACATGTTATGCGACGATATGCCCGCACTGATCCTACCTCTGATCGAAGCCGCCACGCACTGGCCACCACGAGGCGCCCTGATCGGACTCGATCTCGGCACCAAGACTATTGGTGTTGCTGTATCTGATCCGGACCGCAGACTGGCAACAGGAATCGAAACGATTCACCGCAAGACCTTTACCGCCGATGCCGCGCGGCTGCTCGAACTGAGCGAAGAGCGCAAGGTTGTCGGCTTTATCCTCGGACTTCCTATCAACATGGATGGCAGCGAAGGGCCTCGCGCCCAATCGACCCGGGCGTTCGCCCGAAATTTTTCAAAGCTCACTCCGCTCGCGATCGGCCTATGGGATGAACGGTTGTCGACCGCCGCCGTCGAGCGCGAGCTGATCGAAATGGACATGAGCCGCGCCAAGCGAGCCAAGGTGATCGACGAACACGCAGCGATCTTCATCCTGCAGGGCGCACTCGACCGCCTTGCGGCGCTGGGCCGTACGGCCGGAGATCAGTGACCGATGTTGCCCGTGATCGTGGCCATTGTGCCCATATTTCTGCTGATCGTGATGGGTTTCGTTCTTCGTCGCATCCTGCTCAAGGAAAGCGTGCTGTGGGACGGCACCGAACAGCTTGTCTATTACGTGCTGTTTCCCGCGCTGCTGTTCCAGACGCTCGCCCGGGCCAAGCTGGCGGAAGTCCCTTTCGCAGGTGTCGGGGGCGCGCTTCTTCTTGCGGTGCTCCT
Organism: Nitrobacteraceae bacterium AZCC 1564; assembly: GCA_036924835.1. Classification (NCBI taxonomy): domain Bacteria; kingdom Pseudomonadati; phylum Pseudomonadota; class Alphaproteobacteria; order Hyphomicrobiales; family Nitrobacteraceae; species Nitrobacteraceae bacterium AZCC 1564. Next base: position 5,839,009 of record JBAGRR010000001.1, on the reverse strand, counting down.
GATGTCAACGCTGTGTCTGGCGCTGCGACCGCTAATGATAAAGCGGCTTGGCGTCAGCGGGCCTTCCTTCACATCGATTTTTCAGTGTTCCTGCCGCTGGCAGACCTATGTGGGGCTCGCGGTTGCGGGCAGTCTTTACGGCGCAGTCGGTCTCACCCTCGCCTCGGTGGCGATCGTCGCCATGATTCCAGTTCTCAACATCACCGCCGTCTGGGTGCTGGCTCACTATGCATCACCCACGCGCCTCTCCTGGTCCCGGATCCTTTTGACGATCGCCAAAAACCCATTCATCTGGGCGTGTGCGCTCGGCATGGCGTTCAATTTGTCCGGCCTTGCGCTCCCCACATGGGTGAATGAATTCCTCGACGCGCTGGGCCGTTCGTCCCTCGCGCTGGGCCTGCTTGTCGTCGGCGCGGGCCTGCAGCTCAAAGGCGTGCTTCGACCTGATGCACCGGCACTGTTGGCCTGTTTCCTGAAACTGATCGTGATGCCGGCAATGGCCATCACGCTGGGTATCGCATTTGGGCTTTCAGGCGTCCCCCTTGCGATCGTCGCATGCTGTGCCGCGGTGCCGACCGCATCGAGCGCCTATTTGCTTGCACGTCAGATGGGAGGCGACGCGCCGCTGGTGGCGGAAATCCTCACCCTCCAAACCGCGCTGGCGATCATCACCATGCCGATTGTCATTTCGTTGGTGGCCTAGTGTGGCGTCTCGCAATTTGCGGGCCTGTCTTAGGGCTAGTCTCTTATCGGCAATTGCCAGACAGAAGCCACACTAGCCGCTCACGAATAGTACGCGAGCCAAAGTGTCTGGATCGTCGCAGCCAGATTGTTGATCCCGTGCAGGACCACCGTCAGCCAGAGCGAATTGCTACGATAGCGCAGATAGCCGAACAGCAGGCCGATCGAGAACACCTGCGCCAGAAAGTACCAGTTGTACTGCATGTGCATCGCGGTCCACACCGCTGACGACAGCAGGATGGCGCCAAACGGCCGGAGAAAAGATTCCGACCATCCGCGGTAAAGAAATCCGCGAGCCAGCAGTTCTTCGCTCAATGGCGCCGCCACGCAGAACGCAAGGACCAGCAGCCATAGCGCGCCGTCGTTGTGTGCCGTCTTGAGCACATCAACCATGAACCCCGGCGAGCTTTCGCGCCCCGCGAGATGGCTGATGACCTCCCAGGCCAGCAGCAAAAGAACGAGCCCGCCGGCCCCCGCCCCAAGCATCCGCCATGACGGCCAGCGCAGCGCCAGATAATCGGCGAACGGGATCCCGGACCAGCGCGTCGCAATCCACATCACCAGCAGTATCGCCGGCAATCCCATGATGACGGACAGCGAAATCACACGGCCATTCGCGACCAAAGTCGTGAGGGAATTGATGTCGAGCGCCTCTCCGTTGACGACAAGGAAGTAGACCACGCCAGCAATCTGCCCGGCGAACATCGCTGCGAACAGCACAAGCCCCCACACGCTGGTGCCGAAGAACTTCCAGACCCGCGGTTCGCGCCCCTTGCCGGGTGGCGAAACGGGCGCAAGATCGGTCGGGCCTTCGACAACGCTCATGATAGCTCCGAAAAGAAAATTAAGTCGCTCTTAGACAGTTCAGGCCGACAGCGCACGATCGAGCAGGCTGCGGGCACTGTCGTCCGGCAGATCAACCGCGCCATAAAGTTGGCCATGATCCGAGGCCAGCCGCGTCGCCGCGAAGAGTTCAGCATGCTTTGGCGCAACAGCATTCAGTGCAGCGGTCGCAGCGACCAGCGCAAGCTTCTCCACCGCGAGGCGCGCAGTCCGCTCGGCATCCGGCTGCTGGAATGCCTTTGCAATGAAGGCCACGGCTTCGACCACACCCGGCACGCCCGCGGTCTGGTCGACAAGCGTACGCAGGACATCGGCGGCAGCGTCCGCCTCGCGGGACAGCGCTCGAAGCACGTCGAGGCACATGACGTTACCTGAGCCTTCCCAAATGGCGTTGACGGGAGACTCGCGATAATGCCGCGCGAGGATGCCCTCCTCGACATAGCCGTTGCCGCCCATGCACTCCATCGCCTCGTAAAGAAATCCCGGGGCGCTCTTGCACGTCCAGTATTTCACCACGGGCGTCAGCAGGCGCATGTAGGCCGCTTCCGCCCTCACGGACGGCGCGAGATCGAACGACCGGCACAGCCGCATGACCAACGCAGTGGATGCTTCCACGTGCAGTGCCATGTCGGCCAGCACGTTCTTCATCAGAGGCTGATCGACGAGATGCTTTTGAAACACGCTGCGGTGCCGCGCATGATTCAGTGCATGAGCGAGCCCTGAGCGCATCAGGCCGGCGGATGCCAGCGCGCAGTCCTGCCGCGTGAGTGAGACCATCTGGATGATCGTCGGGACACCGCGCCCCTCCTCGCCGAGCCGCAATGCATAAGCATTGTCGAACTCAACTTCCGACGACGCGTTGGACCGATTACCGAGCTTGTCTTTCAAGCGTTGAAAGTAAATCCTGTTGACGCGGCCGTCCGGTTCGAAGCGGGGCATGAAGAAACAGGTCAGTCCGCCTTCGGCCTGCGCTAGCACGAGAAACGCATCGCACATCGGCGCCGACATGAACCATTTGTGCCCGGTGATGCGGTAGGCGTCGCCGTCGCGCTCGGCGCGGGTAATGTTGGCCCGTACGTCAGTGCCACCCTGCTTCTCGGTCATGCCCATGCCCATGGTCATGCCGCGCTTCTGCCACCACGGGACGAACGCCGGATCGTAAGACCTTGTGCCGAGTACCGGCATAATCTTGGCACGCAAGGCCGGATCGGATGCGAGCGCGCCGACAGCCGCGCGCGTCATGGTGATCGGACACAAATGGCCGGTCTCCACTTGCGAGGCCATGAAAAACCGCGCGCCGCGTACGACCTCAGAGGCACCACCTGCGGCCTCGCCGTTTTCATTCCATGTCGAATTGTGAATGCCGGCATGGGCGCTGTACGCCATCAGCTCATGATAGGCCGGATGAAATTCGACCTCGTCACGGCGATAGCCCCGCGCATCAAACAGTTTCAGCTTCGGCGTGTTCTCGTTGGCAAGACAGCCGCGCTGTGCCATCGCAGCCGAGCCCCAATGCTTACCGAATTCGGACAACTCAGCCGCAGCCATACCGCCACCATTTGCAGCGACAGCATCGACCAGCGCCTGATCGAACGTGAACAGGTCGACATCCTCGAACGGCGGTGACTGATTGAAGACCTCACGGGTGTCGTGCCTGACAAGTGTCATTGTGTCCTCCGCTGTCCTCGCCAAAGCGTTTCATGCCTCATCATATCAGCGCGGCCCCGTGACAGGAAAATCGAAGGCCGCGTTCCCGGCGCCTAGTACCCGCTTTCCGAAGTTCGTAGCACGTCGCAGCAGCCGCTTTGCGAACTTCGGAAAGCAAAGGGTACTAGCAACCCTATGATTCTAGCACCGCGTTCGATTTGAAGTCCCTGGACGAGATCGCCGCAACTGATACAGGGACTTCAAATCGGCGGTACTAGCAACGAGAAATGCCACCATTCCAGCCGATAGTTGACGAAACCTTGCTTTGCCATCGCAGAAACCAACATATCGCGCCATTTGCGTTGTTGCGGCGTGATCGCTTTCGAAGCGGTATGCGCCTTTTCATCAGAGCAATCGTAGCCCGTTCCCATATCCACGCTGCTGTCCGGTGCACGCAGGTTCTTGGGAGCTGTGCAGTCGGCATAGGCCGCCCGTGGATCGAATGACGGCGACTGTGAAGCCGGCAATTTCACGAGGGTCAAATCTACGGCCTTGCCGGTGGAGTGCCCGGAATGCCGCGCGACATAGCCGAGGCGGAACAAATCCTCCTTCCGCATCTTCGGATTGTAGAGATGCTGTAGGGGCGTTTCATGGCCATCCTGAGCCCACGCATACATGTCATCGACAGCCCGCTGCGGGCGATAGCAGTCATACATTTTCAGTGACAGGCGCTGCGGCGTAAGATCCTGCTGCACGCGCTTCAGTGCAGCCGCCACACTGCGCGTGACAATGCACTCCCCGGCGTCGTAACCACGAAGCCGGCGCCCGACTAAATTGTTGGCGGTGGCATAGCGGATGTCCTGGATGATGGTCGGATCGACATCGCGCAGAAAGACGAAATCGCCGGGCAGCGGCTCAGCGGCGGACGCACCGAAGACGGGGCTGCCGAGAACGGCAACCAGCAGCGCAGTCGTGAGTTTCATGAGGCCCGCCCCCGATTTGTGACATCCGGGACAAATCCGGCAACGGCGGCGAAAATACGAAATGTTCCGTTTGTGGACAGACTTCGGCAGGGGAAAACTCCGCAAGCGCCGAATCCACCTTGCCCGTTCGGGCAAGTCTGCCTATAGCTCTTGCTTTAATGACCCTTGCTTCGAAATCGTCTTTTGTCCTCGGGCACCGGCATTTGCTGGGCATCGAAGGGCTTTCCGCTGCCGATATTACCGGCCTCCTGGATCTCTCCGAAGAATATGTCGAGCTAAATCGACAGGTGGACAAGAAGCGCACCAACCTCCGGGGGCGCACTCAGGTCAACCTGTTCTTCGAAGCTTCCACGCGAACACAGTCCTCCTTCGAGCTCGCCGGCAAGCGCCTCGGCGCCGACGTCATGAACATGTCCGTCTCCTCGTCCTCGATCCGGAAGGGCGAGACCCTGATGGACACGGCGGTGACGTTGAACGCCATGCACCCCGATATTCTGGTGGTGCGCCATCACGCCTCCGGCGCGGTGGAACTGCTGGCACGCAAGGTCGATGGCTCCGTCATCAACGCCGGTGACGGCGCCCACGAGCATCCGACCCAGGCGCTGCTGGACGCCCTCACCATCCGCCGCAACAAGGGCCGCCTCGACGGCCTCTTGGTCGCGATCTGCGGTGACGTGCTGCATTCGCGCGTGGCGCGCTCCAACATCATCCTGCTGAACACCATGGGTGCGCGCGTTCGCGTCGTCGCGCCCTCCACCCTGCTTCCTCCGGGCATCGAACGGATGGGCGTCGAGGTCGCGCGCGACATGCGCGAGGGCCTCGACGGCGCAGACATCGTCATGATGCTGCGGCTGCAGCGGGAGCGCATGAACGGCTCGTTCGTGCCATCGAGTTCCGAGTACTTCCACTATTTCGGCCTCGACCAGAACAAGCTCGCGTACGCCAAGCCGAATGCACTGGTGATGCACCCGGGCCCGATGAACCGCGGCGTGGAAATCGACTCGATCGTGGCGGACGGCGCGCAATCGCTGATCCGTGAACAGGTCGAAATGGGGGTGGCGGTCCGCATGGCGGTGCTCGAAGCACTGGCACGCAACCTGCCGAATGCGTGACGCCATGCTGAGAGAACGCCGCCCCATCCTGCTCGCCAACGCCCGCCTGATCGATCCGTCGCGCGACCTCGACGGCCCCGGCGATGTTCTGATCGCTGACGGCATCATTCGCGATGCGCGGCGCGGCATCGGCGCTGCCGGTGTCCCCGAAGGAACAGACATTATTAATTGCGCCGGCAAGGTCGTCGCGCCTGGGCTGATCGACATGCGCGCCTTCGTCGGCGAACCCGGCGCAGGCCACCGCGAAACCTTTGCGTCCGCGAGCCTTGCAGCGGCTGCCGGCGGCATCACCACCATCATCTGTCAGCCAGACACCGATCCGGTCATCGACAATTCCGCCACCGTCGATTTCGTCACGCGCCGCGCGCGCGACACCGCGATCGTCAACATTCACCCGATGGCCGCACTCACGAAGGGCCTGAAGGGCGAAGAGATGACCGAGATCGGTCTGCTCAAGGCCGCCGGCGCGATCGCCTTCACGGATGGTGACAAGAGCCTGATGAACGCTCAGGTGATGCGCCGTGCACTGACCTACGCACGCGATTTCGATGCGCTGATCGTGCAGCACACCGAAGACCCCAACCTTGTTGGCGAAGGCGTCATGAATGAGGGCGAATTCGCCTCTCGCCTCGGCCTGATGGGTATTCCGACGGCATCGGAAGCCATTGTGCTGGAACGCGACATGCGCCTCGTCGCTCTGACCGGCGGACGCTACCACGCCGCGTCGCTGACCTGCATCGAGTCGCTCGAAATCCTGCAGCTCGCGCGTGATGCAGGCCTCCATGTCAGCGCGTCCGCCTCGATCAACCACCTGACGCTGAACGAAAACGATATCGGCCCGTATCGCACGTTCCTGAAACTGTCACCGCCGCTGCGCACTGAAGACGATCGCAGGGCGCTGGTGGCAGCCGTCGCATCGGGGCTGATCGACGTCGTCATGTCCGATCACAATCCCCAGGACGTTGAGGTCAAGCGTCTGCCGTTCGCGGAAGCGGCCTCTGGTGCGATTGGCCTGGAGACCATGTTGCCTGCCGGCTTGCGGCTCGTTCATTCCGGTGATCTTGAGCTGAAGGCGCTCATCCGCGCGATGTCGACGCGCCCCGCCGAACTGCTTGGCTTGCCCGGCGGAACGCTGCGTGCGGGCGCGCCCGCGGATGTTATTGTGATCGATCTCGACATACCCTGGATTGTCGATCCGGCCGACCTCAAGTCGCAGTGCAAGAACACGCCGTTCGACGAGGCGCGGTTCTCAGGTCGCGTGGCCCGCACGATCGTTGGCGGGCGCACCGTTTATGAACATGTATAAGCGGCCCGGACCCGATGTGCGGTCCGGCCCTGCGCTTTGAAAAATGTGAGGACGCATGATCGGCACCCTCCTGCTCGCTCTCGCCTTTGGCTATCTCTGCGGCTCGATCCCATTCGGATTGGTTCTGACCAAGCTCGCCGGAACGCAGGACCTGCGCTCGATCGGCTCGGGCAATATCGGTGCGACCAACGTGCTGCGCACCGGCAACAAGGGCCTCGCCGCGGCGACGCTGATTGGCGACATGCTGAAAGGCACGGTGGCCGTCATTGTCGCGGGTCAGTTCGCAGGACCGAATGCCGCGATCGCCGCAGGCCTTGGCGCATTTCTCGGCCACCTCTTTCCCGTCTGGCTGAAGTTCAGGGGTGGCAAAGGGGTTGCCACTTACATCGGTGTCCTGCTCGGATTGTTCTGGCCGGCCGCGCTTGCCTTCTGCGCGATCTGGCTCGCGGTCGCATTTATCTTCCGCTACTCTTCACTTGCAGCCCTCGTCGCGAGCGCTATCACGCCATTGATGCTGTTCTGGTCGCAGCACCAGAACCTCGCCGCACTGTTCGCCATTCTTTCCGCGATGCTGTGGATCATGCACCGCGCCAACATCAAGCGGCTGCGCGAAGGCACCGAAGGCAAGATCGGGCAAAAGAGCTAGCCGACGCAACGCTAGGCTCTCGTATCCATCTCCATCGGAAGGTTGAAGACAGCCTGAAGTTGCGCAATGCTGCCCCTCTAGTGTCCCGTCTCCGAACGCTCGCACGGTTATTCGGAGACGAAAGGACACTACGGGGGCAACGTTGAACACGCAGCAATACAACACATTCAAACTGACCGACGTGCAGCGCATCGACTGGCTGCGGCTGATCCGTAGCGAGAATGTCGGGCCGCGCACGTTTCGCTCGCTCATCAACCATTTCGGCAGTGCGCGTGACGCGCTTCAGCGACTGCCCGAACTTGCACTTCGCGGCGGCGCCGGACGGCCGGGACGCGTCTGCACCGTGGACGAAGCCGAGCGCGAAATTGCCGCCAGCGCAAAGCTTGGTGTCTCGCTGCTGGCGCCGGGTGAGACCGGTTATCCGCCTCGCCTCGAACTGATCGACGACGCGCCACCTCTGCTCGCCGTCCGCGGTTCACACGATGTCGAAATGCGCCCGATGATCGGCATTGTCGGCTCACGCAACGCGTCCGGAGCCGGCCTCAAGTTCGCGCAGATGCTGGCGAGCGATCTTGCCGAAGAAGGATTTGTCATCGCATCGGGACTGGCGCGCGGGATCGACGCTGCCGCCCACCGTGTTACTTGCAAGACCGGCACCGTCGCCGTGCTCGCGGGCGGTCACGACCGGATCTATCCGCCGGAACATGACGAACTGCTTGCGTCGATGATTGATGCAGGCAGCGGCGCGATTTCGGAAATGCCGCTTGGCCATAGTCCACGTGCGCGCGACTTCCCTCGCCGCAACCGGCTGATTTCCGGTGTTGCCCTGGGCGTCGTGATCGTCGAAGCGGCCCATCGTTCGGGCTCGCTCATCACCGCGCGCTTCGCCAACGAACAAGGCCGCGAAGTATTCGCCGTGCCTGGCTCGCCGCTCGATCCGCGCGCGGCGGGAACGAATGATCTTATCAAGCAAGGCGCGACGCTGATCACGAGCGCAGCCGATGTGGTTGACGCCGTGCGCCCGATCATGGGACGTCCGGTCGAGCTGCCACTCAATGAACCCGAAGACAATTTCATCGGTGGCGAACCGCACAGCGGCGAGCGGGCTCAGATCATCAACCTGCTTGGCCCCTCGCCCATCAGCATCGACGACCTCATCCGCCTGACTGGAGTCTCCCCTGCTGTGGTGCGCACCGTGCTGCTTGAACTTGAACTCGCAGGACGACTCGAACGTCAAGGCGGCGGCATGGTCTCGCTGATTTAAGAACGACTGGCTCAGCTTTAAGCTGAACCAGTCGCAAGCATTATCCGCGAAACACCGGTGCGCCGGCAGGCGATGCAGTCGCGCCGCCATCGACGAAGATTTCCTGCCCCTGCACATGCGCGGCATCATCCGACGCAAGGAACAGAACGGTCTTCGCAATGTGATCAGGCTCAGCCATGCGTCCAAGCGGTGTGATACCTGCAATGCGCTTTTCAAATACGGCGAATGCTTCAGGCGTCGGAATTGCGCCATTCCAGATCGGCGTGCGAGCAGCGCCCGGTGCGACAAGATTGACGCGAATGCCGCGCGGCGACAGTTCGCTCGCCATCACGCGCGCCATGGCACGCACACCAGCCTTCGTCGCGGCATAGGCTGAATAGCCCGGATTGCCGAGCACGCTGATCACCGCTCCATTCAAAATGATGGAGGCGTTGTCGTTTAGGTGCGGCAGCGCTGTTTGCACCGTGAAGAAGACCGACGTCAGATTGGTTTTGACGACGCTCTCGAAGGTTTCGAGCGTGGTCTTACCGAGCGGTGTATTGCCCGGGATGCCCGCGTTGGCGAACACGATATCCAGCTTGCCGAATTTCTCAGCCACTTGCGCGAACGCACGTTCTGTTGCCGCGACAACATTGATGTCCGCCACGATCGCAAGGCCGCTCTCTCCAAGCTCCTTTGCCGCTGCGTCGAGGGTCTCCTTGTTGCGTCCCATGATGGCGACGCGTGCTCCTTCCTCCGCGAACAGCTTTGCCGTTGCCAGACCAATACCGCTGTTGCCGCCTGTGATCAGCGCGGTCTTTCCCTTCAATCTCATGGAACTCTCCTGCCTAAAATGGTTTCATAATGCAACCAATATTGCCAGTTAATGCACCTAGTCCTATATTGCAACTACAATCGCGAGATCGAAGGACAGGTTGATGAAACGCAAGAGTCTTCAGGGGGATATGTGTCCCATCGCGCGGGCGCTGGACGTTATCGGTGATTGGTGGTCACTGCTGATCGTGCGCGACGCCATGATGGGCACGCGGCGCTTCAGCGCATTCCAGAAGAACCTCGGCGTGGCGAAGAACATCCTGACGGTCCGCCTGCGGACCCTCGTCGCAGAGGGCATTCTGGAGGTGCAGCCGGCGGCGGACGGCAGCGCCTATCAAGATTACGTGCTCACCCCCAAAGGCCGGGGACTGTTTCCGGTGCTGGTGGCCTTGAGGCAATGGGGCGAGGAATTTTCGTTTAAGCCTAACGAAGACTTCTCAAAGCTGCTCGACCGGAAGAACGGGAGGCCTCTCCGCAAGCTGGAAATCCGTGCCGAGGACGGCCGTGTTCTCGACCAGACCGATACCATGGTCCGTCTCGCGGGCGCTCCAGCTTGAAACAAGCGAGCATCTCGCAGCCCAGCGTCCAAGCGGTTTCGGGCCTGAGGATCCCAGAAATAAAAGCAGGTTAGTCCGCCCTGCTCATCGGGCGAAGGCGCTTCCACCGGACGCCATCTCCGGACGTCTCCAATTATAAAGTGAGTGCGCTCGCGGCCCGATACGACTGGCGGGATTCCTGCGGGATGTGTCGCTGTTCACCGCCGCGCGACGCTATTTGAGCCCCGTACACGGGAGCCAAGGCAGCCCGTTCAAGGCCCTGCCAAGGTTAAAGGGCGGGACCAGACCACAATCTGGAATTGAAAATAACACAACCATTGAGGGAGTTTCCCCATCATCCTCAGTCTCATCACCAGCAGGCGATTTGACAGCGGGGGCCCTTTTACCCATGTATCGGGCTAGCCACCCAGGGTGAATCCTCCGATTCCGGCGTGTGTTTTCCCCGTAAGCCATTGGAATAATATGAATATCGTCATTGTCGAGTCGCCTGCGAAGGCCAAGACGATCAACAAGTATTTGGGCGCCTCCTACGAGGTTCTGGCCTCCTATGGGCATGTTCGGGACCTCCCCGCCAAGAACGGATCGGTCGATCCGGAAGCAAATTTTCAGATGATCTGGGAAGTCGACCCGAAAGCCGCCGGTCGCCTCAATGACATCGCCCGCGTCGTCAAGGGCGCGGACAAGCTGATCCTCGCAACCGATCCTGATCGCGAAGGTGAAGCGATCTCCTGGCACGTGCTCGAGGTGCTGAAGCAGAAGCGCGCCCTCAAGGACCAGAAGATCGAACGCGTCGTCTTCAATGCCATCACCAAGCAGGCCGTCACTGAGGCCATGAAGCACCCGCGCGAGATCGATGGCGCGCTGGTGGACGCCTATATGGCGCGGCGCGCGCTGGACTATCTCGTCGGCTTCACCCTCTCCCCCGTGCTCTGGCGCAAGTTGCCCGGCGCGCGTTCCGCCGGCCGCGTGCAGTCGGTGGCGCTGCGGCTGGTGTGCGACCGCGAGCTCGAAATCGAAAAGTTCGTGCCGCGCGAGTACTGGTCGTTGCTGGCAAATCTCGCGACGCCGCGCGCTGAGACATTTGAAGCGCGCCTCGTCGGCGCGGATGGCAAGAAGATTCAGCGCCTCGACATCGGCAGTGGCGCGGAAGCTGAAGATTTCAAGAAGGCGCTGGAAGCAGCTACCTACACCGTCACTACGGTGGAAGCGAAGCCCGCGCGCCGTAATCCGCAGGCCCCTTTCACCACGTCGACGCTGCAGCAGGAAGCGAGCCGCAAGCTCGGCTTTGCGCCCGCGCACACGATGCGCATCGCACAGCGTCTGTATGAAGGTATCGACATCGGCGGCGAAACCACCGGTCTCATTACCTATATGCGTACCGACGGCGTCTCGATTGCGCCCGAAGCCATTACGCAGACCCGCAAGGTGATCGGCGAGGATTACGGCAAAAACTACGTGCCGGACGCGCCGCGCCAGTATTCGTCCAAGGCAAAGAACGCGCAGGAAGCGCACGAAGCTATTCGTCCCACCGATCTGTCGCGTCGCCCGGCCAGTCTGCGCAGCCGCCTCGATAATGATCAGGCGCGGCTGTACGAACTGATCTGGATGCGGACCATCGCGAGCCAGATGGAGTCCGCGGAGCTCGAACGCACCACCGTCGACATCACAGCGAAAGCAGGCGCACGCACCCTCGAACTTCGCGCCACCGGTCAGGTGATCAAGTTCGACGGCTTCCTTGCCGTTTATCAGGAAGGCCGCGACGACGATCCGGACGACGAAGACAGCCGCCGCCTTCCTGCCATGAGCGAAGGCGAGCCGCTGAAGCGCGAAAGCCTCAGCGTCACGCAGCACTTCACCGAGCCGCCCCCCCGCTTCTCGGAAGCCTCGCTGGTCAAGCGCATGGAAGAACTCGGCATCGGCCGCCCTTCAACCTATGCGTCGATCCTGCAGGTGTTGAAAGATCGCGGTTATGTGAAGCTCGAGAAGAAGCGCCTGCACGCCGAGGACAAAGGCCGCGTCGTCATCGCGTTTCTGGAGAACTTCTTCGCACGCTACGTCGAGTTCGATTTCACTGCCGATCTCGAAGAGAAGCTCGACAAGATCTCGAACAACGAGATCTCGTGGCAGCAGGTGCTGCAGGACTTCTGGACGGATTTCATCGGCGCGGTCGACGGTATCAAGGACGTGCGCGTGGCCGAAGTGCTGGACGTGCTCGATGCGATGCTCGGCGAACACATCTACGAGCCCCGCGTCGATGGCGGTGATCCGCGTCAGTGCCCGAGCTGCGGCACCGGCAGGCTGAACCTCAAAGCCGGCAAGTTCGGCGCATTCGTCGGCTGCACGAACTATCCCGAATGCCGCTACACGCGCCCCCTCGCCGCCTCCAGCGGCCAGAGCGACCGCGTGCTCGGCAAGGATCCGGCAACCGGTCTCGACGTTGCGGTGAAAGCCGGACGCTTTGGTCCCTACATTCAGCTTGGCGAACCGAAGGACTACTCCGAAGACGAGAAGCCCAAGCGCGCCGGCATTCCGAAGAACATGTCACCCGCGGATGTCGAGCTTGATCTCGCGATCAAGCTCTTGTCGCTGCCGCGCGATATCGGCCCTCACCCCGAAGACGGCGAGATCATTACCGCCGGCATCGGCCGCTTCGGTCCCTTCGTGCGTCACGGCAAGACCTATGCGAGCTTGGAGGCCGGCGATGATGTCTACAGCATCGGCCTCAATCGCGCGGTGACGTTGATTGCGGAGAAAATCGCCAAGGGTCCGAGCCGTCGCTTCGGCGCTGATCCCGGCAAGGCCATCGGCGAGTATCCTGCGCGCGGCGGCACCATCATGCTCAAGAAGGGCCGCTATGGCGCCTACGTGACCATCGATGGCATCAACGCGACCATTCCGGACGACAAGGAGCCGGAAAAGCTTACCCTTGAAGAAGCGATTGCGCTGATCGAGGACCGGGCGAAGAAAGGCGGCGGCAAGCCGAAGCGCGCGGCGAAGAAAGCTTCCACTGCCGACAAGAAGCCGGCGAAGAAAGCTGCCGCGAAGAAATCGTCGAAGTCTGCTACCGAGGCGGATGATGACGGCCCGAGCGCCGAGGTGACGCCGATTACGGCCGCAAAACCACGCGCTGCGAAGAAAGTCGCCGCGCCGAAGAAAGTTGCGGCCAAGAAAACCACCAAGGTCGCGGCCAAGAAGAGCGCCGGTAAAGCACGCGGATAATGACGAAGAAACACGACGCGACGACAGCCTTTCCCGATCGGGATAGCATTGTCGCGTTTGTTCGTTCGCAACCAGGCGACGTCGGCACGCGTGAACTGGCCCGCCACTTCGGCCTGAAGAACGAAGCGCGCGCTGAACTTCGTCGTGTGCTGCGCGATCTCGCCGACCAAGGCATCATCGCCAAGGACGGCAGAAGGCTTCACGAGGCGAAGTCGCTACCGCCAACGATCGTCGCCGACGTTACCGGCCGTGACGAGGACGGCGAACTGCTCGCAACCCCCGCAGAGTGGCTGGAGGATATTGACGGACCCGCACCGGTGATCCGCATCGACGTGCCGCGCAGGCCCAGGCCCGGCACTGTCGCAGGCGTCGGCGACCGCGCCCTGCTCCGCATCGAGAAATCTGAGTATAAGGGCGAGCGCGGAGCGTATCGCGGGCGTGTCATCAAGCTGCTCGACAAGACACGCCATCGCGTGCTCGGAATCTTCCGCGCGATGCCGAATGGCGACGGCCGCCTGATCCCGATCGACAAGAAGCAGGCTGGACGCGAGCTCGCGATCCCTGTCGCTTACAGCGCGGGCGCACAGGATGGTGACCTGATCAGTGTCGAACTGATGCGCTCCCGCGGGTTTGGCCTGCCCCAAGGCCGCGTGAAGGAGCGCCTCGGTTCGCTGAAGACCGAGAAGGCCATCAGCCTGATCGCTATTCACGCCCACGAGATTCCGCAGGAATTTCCAGCCGACGTGATCCGCGAGGCCGAGGCGGCGCAGCCGGCAACCATCGCCGGGCGCGAGGACTGGCGTGATGTCCCACTGGTCACCATCGATCCGCCGGACGCGAAAGACCACGACGACGCGGTCCACGCCGAACCGGACAGCGATCCGAACAACAAGGGCGGATACATCATCAGCGTCGCCATCGCCGACGTTGCGTTTTATGTGCGGCCGAATTCGCCGCTCGATCGCGAGGCATTGAACCGCGGCAATTCGGTTTACTTCCCCGACCGCGTCGTGCCGATGCTGCCGGAGCGCATTTCAAACGACCTGTGTTCGCTGAAGCCGGGCGAAGCCCGCGGTGCGCTTGCGGTCCGCATAGTCATCGCCCCTGATGGACGAAAGCGTTCGCATACGTTTCACCGCGTGCTGATGCGCTCGGCAGCCAAATTGAATTACGCGCAGGCGCAAGCGGCCATTGATGGGCGTCCTGACGACGTCACTGGGCCCCTGCTCGATCCGATCCTAAAGCCGCTTTATATTGCTTATGCGCTGGTGAAGCGCGCGCGCGATGAGCGTGATCCGCTCGATCTCGATCTGCCCGAGCGGAAGATTCTGCTCAAACCCGATGGCACCGTCGACCGTGTGATCATCCCCGAGCGCCTCGACGCCCACCGCCTGATCGAAGAGTTCATGATTCTCGCCAACGTGGCAGCGGCGGAGACGCTCGAGAAAAAAGCGCTGCCGCTGATCTATCGCGTGCATGACGAGCCGACCGTCGAGAAAGTTCACAACCTCCAGGAGTTTCTGAAGACGCTCGACATCCCGTTCGCGAAGGCCGGGGCATTGCGCCCCGCAGTTTTCAATCGCGTGCTGGCACAGGTCGTGGGCCACGATTCAGAGACGCTCGTGAACGAAGTGGTGCTGCGCTCGCAGGCGCAGGCGGAATATTCCGCCGAGAATTACGGACACTTCGGTCTCAACCTGCGCCGATACGCTCACTTTACCTCGCCGATCAGGCGTTATGCCGATCTGATCGTGCATCGCGCATTGATCCGGGCCCTCGGGCTTGGTGAAGGCGCACTGCCGGACCATGAATCGCTTGAAACGCTCAGCGAAGTCGCGGCGGCCATCTCACTGACCGAACGCCGCGCCATGAAAGCCGAACGCGAGACTGTGGATCGTCTGATCGCGCACTATCTCGTCGACCGCGTCGGCGCGACATTCACAGGCCGGATTTCCGGCGTGACGCGCGCCGGCCTGTTCGTCAAACTGACTGACACCGGCGCTGACGGCCTCATCCCAGTCCGCACGCTTGGCAGCGAGTATTACAACTATGACGAGACCCACCATGCGCTGATCGGTTCGCGGAGTGGAACCATGCATCGTTTGGGTGACGCAGTGGAGGTCCGTCTGGTAGAAGCAGCACCAGTGGCAGGCGCGCTGCGGTTCGAGCTGCTCTCAGATGGCAACGTCATCCCGCGTGGAAGCCGCAAACACGAGAGCCGCGGTTCAAAATCGAAGGCTAGCGTCAAAGCCCACCTCAAACGCGAAAAGAAGAGCAAGAAAAAGAAGCAGCCCAAGCTTTCGCGAAAGGCGCGCAAAGGAAAGAAGGGCTGACCTTCAAAGGAGCGATGATGGAAAGTCGGACAACACGGCCCGCAACGACATGGACGCCGGACGTTGCCACGCCGCCGAAGCGCGACGTGTGGCAGGCGATGGCGCGCGGACTTCGCTGCCGCTGTCCGAACTGTGGCGAAGGGAAGATCTTCTGTGCATTCCTGAAAGTCGCCGACAAATGCTCGGTGTGTGGACAAGAGCTCAGCGGCCATCGCGCCGACGACCTGCCCGCTTATCTCGTGATCGTCGTTGTCGGCCACATCGTAGTGCCGATCGCGCTGTGGATTGAGACCAATTATTCGCCACCTGTGGCTTTGCAACTGGCATTGTATCTGCCCGTGACGTTGATCTCGTCGCTGCTCCTGCTGCAACCTATCAAGGGCGCGGTCGTCGGACTGCAGTGGGCATTCCGCATGCACGGCTTCGATGAAACGCGACCAGAAAATGAAGAAGAAGGCACGATTGCCAAACTGAATGTGACCTCGCTGAAATGAACGCTCCAGAAAAAGAAGAAAAGGAAGACGACAGTCATCCTTATCGCCGCCCCAAGGACGCCGCGACACTCATCCTGGTCGACCGCAGCGGCAGCGTACCCAAAGTGCTCGTCGGCAAACGGCATGACAAGGTTGTCTTCATGCCGGGCAAGTTCGTGTTTCCGGGCGGTCGCGTCGACGCAACCGACAACAAAATTCCAGTTGCAGCGGAGATTCCAAAAGCGCTGGAAAAGAAGCTGATCAGCGGGAGCCCGAAGATCACGCCCGCCCGCGCCCGCGCGCTGGCGGTTGCTGCCATCCGCGAAGCCTGTGAAGAAACCGGCCTCTGCCTCGGCAAGAAGGTCGCGCGGATGAATGGCGCTGCGGCAAAGCTGACCGGCGAGTGGAAGCCGTTCGCGGAGGCCGGTTTGCTGCCTGATCCGTCCGGCCTCTTCCTGATCGCCCGTGCCATCACACCGCCTGGCCGCGTGCGTCGCTTCGACACCCGCTTCTTCACAGCGGATGCGTCCGCCATTGCTCATCAGGTCGAGGGCGTGGTTCACGCGGACGCTGAACTCGTCGAACTCGTCTGGGTGGAGCTCGGCTCTCAGCCACTCGCTGATGCGCACATGATGACGAAAATGGTGCTGCGTGAGCTGGACCAGCGCCTCGCCGCGGGTCCGCTGTCGCATAATGCTGAAATACCGTTTTTCCACTTCTACAGCGGCAAGATGCAGCGCGACACGATCTGACGCGCTCCTCGATCAATTCGCCGGAGAGTGTCAAAAAGGTCAACCACATCGCCCGGCCGGCACGCTATGCTGGAAGATAAAAGCGGTACGAGAAGCGTTGACCTGAATGTTGTCGTCAGAATTGCTCACGCGCGCAGGCGTCGCGGTCTCGGTGACCGGCCATGTGCTGCTTCTCGTCTGGGTGATCTTCTTTGCGGGCGCGCATCCGTTCGAACCCCGCGCCGTGGAGGCCATTGCCGTCGAGATCGTGACGCCGGATGACATCCCGCAACCCGCCAAGCAGGAGCCGCAGGAGACGCCGAAACCTCCTGATACGCTCACGCTTCCCGAGATCTCCGACAAAAAGCCGGCTGAAGACAAGACGAAGCCCGCCGAGCCACCGGCGCAGGAAGCTTCAGCCCCGCCACCGGCTGCACCACCTCCGGCTCCGCCGCCCCCGCCCGAACCACAAGCTGCGTCGGCAACGCCTCCCTCTCCGCAAGTGGCAGCCGCGCCTCCACCTCAGGCCGCAGCACCGTCGCAGCAACCTGTGCCGCGCGCCGAGCCTGACATCACCGAAAAATACGGCATGATGTTCACTATGCCGGGCGGCGGGTCGGGCGACTTCGACGCTCAGGCCACCCAGGCTGCCGACGTCTCCACCAACATCATTGCGGCGCTTCGCGCGCATTTGAAGACATGCACGCCACTACCGAAGTCTGTCGCGCCCAGTGACAATATCCAGATCGTGCTGCGCGTGTCCTTTACGCCTGACGGGCGCCTTGCGACTGATCCGATGCTGATCAAGGGTCCCCGGCCGAGCCCGAAAGTCCTGGCGATGCTGCAGGGCGCGATCAGCGGTCTGCAGTCCTGCCAGCCCTATACGATGCTGCCGGCGGACAAATATCAGGAATGGCGCAGCGTCGATCTCACCTTCACCCCGCGGGATTTCGGTGGCGGTTAGCCTATTTGCCCTTGGGAGAATTCTCCCCGTCAGCGAAACAAAAGACAATAATCTTCCGTAGCGACAGATGCGGTACCGCACTTACATTGAGCGGTGCATCTCGTTCCGTACCATTCCAAGGAATGTCCGATGAGTTCACGGCAGTTGCGCCTCGGCGCATTTATGCGTCCGGTCAGTATCCACACCGGCGCGTGGCGTTATCCCGGTTCATACCCTGACGCAAACTTCAATTTCGCCCACCTCAAGCGCTTCATTCAAAAGCTCGAACACGGCAAATTCGACGCCTTCTTCATGGCGGATCATCTCGCCGTGCTGAACATGCCAATCAATGCGCTCAAGCGCAGCCATACCGTGACGTCGTTCGAGCCCTTCACGCTGTTGTCAGCTTTAGCGGGAGCGACCGAGCGCATTGGCTTGATCGCGACGGGTTCGACCACGTTTGACGAGCCCTATCACGTAGCACGCCGTTTCGCCTCGCTCGATCACATCAGTGGCGGACGCGCCGGCTGGAACATCGTCACCACATCTAATCCCGATGCGGCGCTGAACTTCGGTCTCGACGATCACATGGAGCACGACGAGCGCTACCGTCGCGCGCGGGAATTCTTCGACGTGGTCACTGGCCTCTGGGATTCATTCGCGGATGATGCGTTCGTGCGCGATGTGGAAAGTGGCCTCTACTTCGATCCCGCGAAGATGCATATCCTCAATCACAAGGGAAAGTACCTGTCCGTCCGTGGGCCGCTTAATATCGCCCGGCCGGTTCAGGGCTGGCCGGTGATCGTGCAAGCCGGCGCCTCCGAAGCGGGCAAGCAACTTGCTGCTGAAACCGCAGAAGCCGTCTTCACGGGCGGCGGCAGCCTTGCCGATGGACAGGCGCTCTACGCCGACATCAAGGGACGCATGGACAAGCTTGGCCGCAACCGAGACCACCTCAAGATTCTTCCCGGCGCCTTTGTCGTGGTCGGAGACACCGTGGATGAGGCCAAGGCCAAACGCGCGCATCTCGACAACCTCGTCCATTACGACAGCAGCATTGCATCGCTCTCCGTGATTCTTGGCACGGACGCTTCCAAGTTTGATCCCGATGGCCCGCTGCCCGAGATTCCGGAGACGAATGCCAGCCAGAGTGGCCGCCAGCGGCTGGTCGATGCAGCGGCGAAGAACAATCTAACCGTTCGCCAGCTCGCCCAGCGAGTCGGCGGCTATGGCGGCTTATCGTTCGTCGGCACGCCCTCCACTATTGCCGATCAGATGGAGGAATGGCTCATGACGAACGGCTGCGACGGCTTCAACATCATGTTCCCGTTCCTGCCGCAGGGACTGGATGACTTCGTCGACCGCGTGGTCCCTGAACTTCAACGGCGCGGCATTTTCCGCAAGGAGTATGAGGGCCGAACCTTGCGCGAAAACCTGGGGCTACCCCGCCCGGCGAACCGCTTTTTCGAGGGGCATGAGGCTGCTAACGCAGCCGAATAATTCCCCCCAAACCTTGACTTTGGGGCGTTCGGCGGTAGGTTGCGCCCCAAATGCGGCTCGACCCGTTTGGGCCTGCTCGTGATTCCAGACATTTGAGGTTCTGAACATGGCCAAAGCGGTCACCATCAAGGTCAAGCTCGTCTCCAGCGCAGACACCGGCTTCTACTACGTCGCCAAGAAGAACTCGCGCACGATGACCGACAAGCTCGTCAAGAAGAAGTACGATCCGGTCGCGAAGAAGCACGTCGAGTTCCGCGAAGCGAAGATCAAGTAACAAATTCAATAAGTTGAATGGCGTTGCAACGGAGCCCTTTGGGCTCCGTTTTGCTTTTGCACTACTTGTTCCGCTCTCCGAAATCACCACGGGGCTCACGCGGATGTGCGCCTCCTAGTGTGGTAGTTCAGAAGTTCGCTCCACTTTCCCGCGAGTCCTTCCAGCGAACTTCTGAACCTAAACCACACTAGAATCATAGGCTTACTAGTGCCCTTTCGAATCTAAAGTTCGCTACCGAGCGCGCTACACGATCAGGCGAGCTTTGGATTCGGGACACTAGTCCCCTGACGATCTTGCCTCTGACAACTCGGACTAATATAGTCTTAGTTATCAAAGGCGAGATTCGCGATGGCACATCTGGGAAGCAGCGTCGAATACGGTCTCCACTGCCTGCTCTGGCTGGTGGACTCCAAGGTTGCCCCCGCCAGCAGCCGCGACCTCGCGGAGCTGCAGGGCGTCTCCCCGTCCTTCATTGCGAAAATCTTCCCCAAGCTGGAGAAGGCCGGGATCGTGAAGGCCTCGGAAGGCATCCGCGGCGGCTACCGCCTGGGACGCCCGGCGAGCGACATCACGGTGCTGGACGTGGTCGACGCCATCGAAGGCAAAAAGCCCCTGTTCGACTGCAAGGAGATTCGCGGCCTGTGCACGCTCTATGGTGAAAAGCGACCAGCCTCGGCGGCAGGTGGCATCTGCGCCATTCATGCCGTGATGCTGCGCGCGGAACAGAGCATGCGCGATGAGCTGGCACGTACCACCCTCGCCGCGCTTGCCGCGACGGTTGAAAGCAAGATGCCGCCGGACTTTCCAGCGACGGTGCAGAACTGGTTTTCAGGACGGATGAGTGCGCGCACCGATGCGCGCGGGCACTCGACCGGTCCACCGCAAGAGACGCGGAAACGCGGTCCGACATAAGCGGCCGTCAAGAACCTTAAACGTCTCATACCGGCTTCAGTGCCGGAACGAACCGTCATGCCTGCATGCGCGGAACGAAGGAACGTGCGCGCGCAAAGAAAGAGAAACGACTATGACACAGCGCATACTGATCATCGGAGCCGGCTTCGCCGGTATGTGGAGTGCACTCGCCGCGGCCCGCGTGCTCGACAATGAAAACAGGGCAGACGGATCAATCGAGATCGCGCTGATTGCGCCGGAGCCCGCCCTTCATCTTCGCCCCCGCTTTTATGAAGCCGGCGCGGCAAACATGAAGGCTCCGCTCGGCGAGATCTTCGATGAAGCCGGCGTCCGCTTTATCCATGGCCGCGTCACGCGCATCCGCACCAACGAGAATGAAGTCGATGTGATGGACCACGATGGGCGCACCTCGACCATGAGTTATGATCGTCTGGTACTCGCCGCCGGCAGCCGTCTGTTCACCCCGGACATCCCCGGTTTGCGCGAGCACAGCTTCAACGTCGACCAGATTGCCGACGCCGCAAGGCTCGAAGCGCATATCAATAATCTCGCAAGCCTGCCCGACACACCGGGACGCAACACCGTCGTGATAGGCGGCGGCGGTTTCACTGGCATCGAGACGGCTGCGGAAATGCCCGCGCGTTTGCGCGCCACCCTCGGCGATCGCGCAAGTATCCATGTCATCATCGTCGAACAGGGCGACCATATCGGCCCCGATCTCGGGCCGGGTCCGCGGCCGGTCATCACGCAAGCTTTGCAAGATCTCGGCGTCACATGGCGCGTGGGTACGGCCGTGACGGACATCGATGCCGGCGGCCTTCGAATCTCGACTGGAGAACGGATCGACAGCAAGACGGTGATCTGGACCGCAGGCGCACGCGCGAGCGCCCTCACCGAGCAAATTCCCGCTGAGCGCGATCGCTTTGGCCGGCTGCATGTCGACCGCAACCTGCGCGTGATCGGTCTCGACAACGTCTTCGCCACCGGCGATGTCGCGTACGCCGCAACCGACGACCAGGGCAATTACGCATTGATGTCGTGCCAGCATGCGCTGAACCTTGGCCGCTATGCCGGTCACAATGTCGCCTCAGACCTGCTCGGCCTTCCTGCCCTTCCTTATACCCAGACACGGTATGTGACCTGTCTCGATCTGGGGCCCTGGGGCGCGGTCTATACCGAGGGCTGGGATCGCGCGGTCAAGCTGACGGGCGCTGAAGCCAAGCAGCGGAAACGCTGGATCAATACGGAGCGAATTTACCCACCGCCCGCCAATCGCGCTGAAGCGCTTGCCGCCGCGGATCCGCAGCGAATTGTCGTTCAACCAGGCAGATAGGATAGCTATTTTTGTCGTGGAGACGAACGATAAGGAACTGACGACCATCGACAAATGATGGATCGACGCCGATCATGCGGTCCTGCGGCTGGTCGTTCCAACTGGCCAGTCCGATCGCATGATCTTACGACAGGAGTTCTGAATGGCTTCAGATTCCGGAAAAGTCGCGACGCCACGTCACCGTGTGGTTGTGGTTGGCGCAGGCTTCGGCGGCCTTGAGACGGTCTACCGCCTCGCCGGAGCCGCCGCCGACATCACGATGATCGACCGGCGCAATCATCACCTCTTCCAGCCCTTACTCTATCAGGTCGCAACAGCCTCGCTTGCGACGTCGGAGATCGCCTGGCCGGTGCGGCATCTGCTGCGCAACCGGCCGGAAGTCACGACACTGCTGGCGACGGTGACAGGCGTGAACGCCGAGGCGCGTCATGTCGTGCTCGATGACGGCAGCACCGTGCCTTACGACACGCTGGTGCTCGCCACCGGCGCGCGGCACGCCTATTTCGGCCACGACGAATGGGAACCCTTCGCACCGGGCCTCAAGACCCTTGAAGATGCGACGACCATCCGCCGTCGCATCCTCTATGCGTTCGAGCGCGCGGAGCGTGAAAGCGATCCGCAACGCCGTGCAGCGTATCTGACATTCGTCATCGTCGGCGCGGGTCCGACCGGCGTCGAGCTCGCCGGTACGATTGCGGAATTGGCGCGGGTAACGCTGCCGCCGGACTTTCGCAACATCGACACGCGAACGGCGCGCGTTGTCCTCATTGAAGCAGGACCGCGCGTGCTGGCAGGTTTTGCCGAAGATCTCTCGGCCTATGCGCAGCGCTCGCTCGAAGAACTCGGTGTCGACGTCGTGCTCAACCAGGCCGTCTCCGATTGTACTGCCGATGGCGTGATCTGCGGCGGCAAACAGCTGGATTCAAAAACCATCATCTGGGCCGCCGGCGTGAGAGCATCTCCTGCCGCGGAATGGCTCGGCGTACCGCTCGATCGCGCCGGGCGTGTGATCGTCAATCCCGATCTGACGGTACCCGGACATCCGGAAATCTTCGCCGTCGGCGATACGGTGAGCATCAATGATCCGGAGGACAAACCGGTGCCCGGCATTGCGCCTGCGGCCAAGCAGCAAGGGCGCTACGTGGCACAGGTCATCAAGGCGCGTCTGGGCGGAGACAAAGCGCCCGCGCCCTTCCACTACAAACACGATGGCAGCCTCGCCCAGATCGGCAAGCGCCGCGCGGTGATCGATTTCGGCTGGATCAAGCTGCGCGGCTCGCTCGCCTGGTGGATATGGGGCATCGCGCACATCTACTTCCTGATCGGTGTGCGCAACCGGCTCAGCGTCGCGATCAGTTGGCTATGGATCTACACGCGCGATCAGCGCAGCGCCCGGCTGATCACACAGGGACGCGGCGCCATGGAGCCGAAGAAGCGTGCCTGACCGCTATTTATGGTCGAGCTGCCAAGCGCCGTTCCAGTCGTGGGCCGGCGGGTTGGCCTGGAAGTTTGCAACCCGCGCAGCGAGTGCCATCGATGGCCCGTCGCCCGGAACGGCCTCCAGCGCGGCATTGAAGGCCTGAGCCGCTTCTTCCCATTGCCGGGCGCGATAGGCCGCAAGCCCGTCCGCGTAGTGCGTTCGCAGTTGAAGCTGTTCCGGCGTGAGCTCGCCTTTGCGCCCCATGATCTCGAACACCAGTTGCGGCATCGTCTGTCCCACCAGCACCAGTTGATCGATCTCGCGCACATCGATGGCATCACCTGCCGCGAGGATGGTTGCCTTCGAGACCAGTGAGCGGCTGCCATAAATCTTGTTGGCCGCTTCGAGACGGGAGGCCAAGTTCACCGTGTCACCCATCACGGTGTAGCTCATCATGAATTCGGAGCCGATGCTGCCGACGACGACTTCACCGGTCGCGATGCCGATGCGCAGATCGCATTGATTGGGCACCTGACGAACGCCAAGTAGTTCGGGAATTTCCTTCCTCAAATCTGCGATACGATCGATCATGTCGAGTGCAGCGAGGCACGCGAGTTGCGCCTGCTCGTTGTCTTCGGTGAACGGAGGCCCCCAATAGGCCATGACGGCGTCGCCGATATATTTGTCGATGATGCCTCGGTGACTTCGGATCGGCGCGGTGATCGTCGACAGATAATGGTTCATCACCTTGACGAGCCCCTGCGGCGTCATGCCCTCGCTCAGGCTCGTGAACCCTTTCATATCGCAGAACAGGACGGTCATGACCCGCCGCTGCCCTTCGGACGCGGTCAGCGCCGGACGATCGATCAGGCCTTTTACCACCTGCGGATCGATATACTTGCCGAAGGTTTCGCGGATGCGCTCGTTGTGACGCAACTGCTCGACCATGCGATTGAACGCGCCGGTCAATTCGCCGATCTCGTCCCGTGTGGTGACGGTGATTTCCCCGTCGAACTGCCCCGCCTCCACCGCACGCGTACCATCCAGCAATCGCCGTACCGGCCGGGTGATGCCGGTGCTGACGAGAACGGACACCACCAACCCCAGAATGGCGGCCAGCGCGGTCATGATCGCGGAGATCACGATCGCCTGCTGCTGATGACCCATGGTGACGACGGAGTCCGCCCGGACCTGCGTCAACATATCGGCGCGGATGGCCTCGACCTTTGCGGTGAAGTCGTCACGAAGTCCATCGATCCGAGCAAGCGACCGCTTCAGCTCCTCAGGATCCCGGCGCTCGAGAAGCTGGAAGAACCGGTCATACTCCTGATCGAGATACCGACGGATATCAGTGCTCACGGATTCGATGCGGCTGTCCAGCCGCGCCAGCGTGGCGTTGTCCGACGTTGTTGTCTGGTCTTCAATGATCGCATTGATCAGCGCACGCGCGCCGCCGGCCTCGCGCTCGACCTCAGTGCTCTTGGCTTCGTAGACCTTCTTACGTTCAGCAAACGTGGCGTCATCAGGCGGCGACTGCATCTTCGCAATGATCATCTGACGCAGCGCCAGCGCCTGCTCCAGCGAGCGGACGTTCATCCGCGCGAGGTGGCCGTAGGCCTGAACGTATTTTGAGGTCAGCTCATCAAGATAATGCGCCACCCTCGCCGACATCACCATCGACAGGACCGACGTGATCGCCATGAGGATGATCAACCCAACGGCGATGCCGACGATTTGCCTTTTGATCGACTGACGGATCATTAATCAGTGCCTTTGACGCCCTAAAAGACGCGCGGCGGAAATGCCCTCGGTATCGAAAAATTTGCTGTATCCCGGCTCGCCGCACACATCTCTCTGGATGCGCAACCAGCCAATCATCAAATCAAAGCTGACTTACGCGGCAGCCGCAACCACGCGGTTGCGCCCGTCGTTCTTGGCCCGATAGAGCGCCTGATCGGCGCGCTTGAGCACGTCGCTGATCGCCTCACCCTTGATCTCAAGCGTCGCGATGCCGATCGAAATCGTCACATCGAGGCGCCTCGTGCCCTTATCGATCGAGAATGGTTCACCCGCAATGGAACGGCGCAGTCGTTCCGCCACCATGCCTGCCACATGAAGGTCTGTTTCAGGCATGACGATGACGAACTCTTCTCCGCCATAACGGCAGGCAAGATCGATGCCCCGGATCGACTTGCGGATACGCACCGCGAATTCCCGCAGCACATCGTCGCCAGCATCGTGACCATACTGGTCGTTGATCGACTTGAAGTAGTCGATGTCCAGCATCATCAGCGCCAGCGGCTTCGAGCGAGCAGTCGCCTGCTCCGCGAGCGTCGCAAGATGGGTTTCCATGTAACGGCGATTGTGCAGCCCGGTGAGCGCATCGGTGATCGCCATTTCGATGGAGTTCTGCACGTTGTCGCGCAGGTGATCGGTATAGCGGCGCTTGCGGACTTGCGTGCGCGCGCGGGCGAGCAACTCGTTCTTATCGACTGGGCGCAGCAGATAGTCGTTCACGCCGATCTCAAGCCCGCGCAGCAGCCGCGAATTGTTGTCGGCATCCGCGATCGCCAGAATCGGCACGCTACGGGTGCGCTCCAACGAACGCGCCTGGCTGCAGAGCCGCAGGCCGTCGTAATTCTCCAGCCCCAGCGACACGATCAGAAGATCGTAGTTGCCTTCAGCCGCGTGGAACAAGGCTTCCGCCGGATTCGGCTCGACATCGACGCTGTGCTCGGATGCGAGGACCGGCGCCAGCCGCTCGTAAGACGATGGCCGGTCATCGACGAGCAGGATGCGGCCACCCATGCCGGTATCGGCAACGGCTTCCCGTTCGGGCGCCTGCACACCGATCTCGTGTGATGTGATGGCCCGCATGCGAAGTTCGTCCGTCATCATCTTCAGACGCGTCAGCGAACGCACCCGGGCGATCATGACCACGTCCGACACCGGTTTGGTCAGAAAATCGTCAGCGCCCGCATCAAGCCCGCGGACACGATCCGCGGGGCTATCGAGCGCGGTGACCATCACCACGGGAATGAAATGCGTTTTCGGATTCGACTTGAGCCGCCGGCAGACCTCGAAGCCATCAATGTCGGGCATCATGACGTCGAGCAGCACAATGTCGCATTCCGCACGCTCGCAGATCTCGAGCGCCTGCGTGCCGCAGTTCGCGGTCACGACATCGAAATATTCCGCCGACAGACGAGCCTCTAACAACTTAACGTTGGCAACAACGTCGTCGACGACCAGAACACGCGCAGACATAGCACTTCCTCAACCGATGAACCGTCGAACGGTCTCGATGAACTTGCCAACCGAAATCGGCTTGGACAGATAGGCCTCGCATCCGCCTTCGCGGATGCGCTCTTCGTCACCCTTCATGGCAAACGCCGTCACCGCGACCACCGGAATGGCGCGCAGTTCAGCATCCGCCTTGATCGAACGTGTGACATCGAGGCCAGAAATTTCGGGAAGCTGAATATCCATCAGGATCAAATCAGGGCGATGCGCACGCGCCAAGCCCACCGCTTCAACCCCGTTGCGTGTGCCGACCGTCGCATATCCATGGGCCTCCAACAGATCGCGAAAGAGCTTCATATTGAGCTCGTTGTCCTCCACGATCAGGACGGTTTTCGCCATCCTGCCCTCCAATCCCCAAAATGCCCGTACGTGTAATAAACCAATAGAATTCGCCACGCCGTGATGACTCGGGCATGATGGCCTAAAATAGAGACCAGAAGTTACGGAAAGGCAAATACCCCCGATGAAAAAGGGCTCAGCAAACCCGCAGGAAGTGGCTGAATTCGTTGCGATTCAGGCACTATCCTTCCTCGCGTCAAACCCCGAGCGCCTGGGAATGTTCCTGACCGAGACCGGGATCGGCCCACAGACCCTGCGGGCCTCGGCCTCAGACCCGAAGTTCCTGGCGGGCGTGCTCGATTTCATCATGCGTGACGATGCCACGGTGCAGGCGTTTGCCGAACAATCCGAGCTAACGCCACAGGCCATTGCCAACGCGCGAGAGGTGCTGGAACCACGCTTCGAATAACCGACCTATTGCGACGCCACACTAGGAGTAGACGCTTGAGCGACCGGCCCACCGAGGGTTCGTCAGGGTTCTGCCGCGACTGTCTCGCCGACATCACGGCACGATCCATGCGTTGCCATGCCTGCGGCTCGCCTCGCCTGATCCGCCACCGCGCGTTGCGACAGTTGACCCTCGCTCATATCGATTGTGACGCTTTCTATGCCACCGTCGAGAAGCGCGACAATCCGGATATCGCCGACAAGCCGGTCATCATCGGCGGCGGCAAGCGCGGCGTGGTCTCGGCCGCCTGTTACATCGCGCGCACCTATGGGGTGCGATCGGCGATGCCGATGTTCAAGGCGCTCGACCTCTGCCCCGACGCGGTCGTCGTGCGGCCTGACATGGCCAAGTATGTTCGGGTCGGCCGCGAAGTCCGCCAGGCGATGCTGGCGCTCACGCCGCTGGTCGAACCGCTGTCCATCGACGAAGCGTTTCTCGATTTGAGCGGCACCGAGCTTCTGCATGGCATGATCCCGGCCAAGGTGCTGGCGCGCTTCGCCACGCAGATCGAACGCGACATCGGCATCACCATCTCGGTCGGCCTGTCCGTGAACAAGTTTCTCGCCAAGATGGCCTCCGATCTCGACAAGCCGCGTGGCTTCGCAGCGATCGATCCGGAGGAAGCGACCGCGATGATGGCCGACAAGCCTATCGGCTTCATCTATGGCGTCGGTCCGGCCTCGCAGGACAAACTGTCCCAACGCGGCTTCCGCCTGATTAAGGATCTGCAGCGCGCCGACGAGACCGATCTGATGAAACAGTTCGGCCCTGAAGGTCGGCGGCTGTGGCGGCTTGCCCGCGGCATGGATGAACGCAAGGTGGTGCCGGACCGTGGCGCGAAAACGATTTCCAATGAAACCACGTTGGAAAGCGACGTGCGGGATTTCGCCACACTGGAAAAGATCCTGTGGCGGCTTTGCGAAAAGGTCTCGGACCGCCTCAAGGGCGGCGACCTCTCCGGCACGACCATCACGCTGAAGCTGAAGACGGCGGACTTCCGGCAGCGCACCCGCTCGCAGTCGATTCAGGTGCCCACACAGCTTGCCAATCGCATCTTCGGTACCGCGCGCGAAATGCTGAGCCGTGAGATCGATGGCACCGCCTTCCGCCTGATCGGCGCCGGCGTCAGCGCATTGCGGCCGGGAGCCGAAGCCGACGACCAGAACCTGCTGGATCGCCGTTCTGCGCATGCCGAGCGGGCCATGGACAGTGTGCGCAAGAAATTCGGCAATGCCGCCGTCATCCGCGGCATTGCGTACGAAGGACCAGCAAAGGCGGAGTGACCCGCTAGTGTCCAGGTTCTGACATTCGTATGAGTTTGCAGCTCACTCGATTACGAATGTCAGAACCTAAGGGACACTAGCAGCAATATGATTCTAGTGCGGTTTTGGATCTGACGTTCGTATGATGGACTTGCACCTATTACTGATACGAACGTCGGATCCACCGCACTAGCCTTATTTGCAAGGCTTGGTTTGCTTGACGTCGATCTTGTCCATCGCACCGGCAATGACGAAATCGTTGTAGTCCAGCGTCAGCGCGCGGGAGACACCGTCCTCATACAGCTCGAACGACATCGCGTAGACCGGCGTCTGCTCACCTGCCTCGGGCTTCGTTGCCTGGTCGTAATAGCTGACCGTCACCGGCCAGCGCGTCTGTGATTTGAACGTGTCGTTGTTGGTGGTGGCATCCGGCACCGCAGGCGGCTTGTCGCCGGGGATCGGCTGCCCGATCACCGCGAGCGTGTTGTAGACCTTCTCACCGTTGTCCGACCCGTCATAAACGACGAGTTCAAGAAGCGACTTCCCTTCACGTGCAGCCTGGATGATCCGCTTCACCTGTTCCGTCGGGAATACCGCTCCCTCAATGGTGAAGGTTTTCGCCTGCGGCTGCTTCAGCTTGACCGTAACCGTATTGCCTTTGCGCTCCGCAACGCCATCGACCGAAGTCGTGTCACCTTCGTTCATGCGGGTGTCGACCCTGAAGGTGTATTTCTTGCCCTGGCCATCCTCCCAACTGGTCGAACGCAAATCGCTCAGCGTGGTCTTGTTTTCTCCTGTGTCGAGCTGAGACACCTGCCGGAATTCGGTTGTGTACCCCTCACACTCGCTACCGGAGAAGTTGTACAGAATTCGCCCGCGCGCGCTGTTGACGTTGGCGTTGCCGCGCGTCCGTTTCAGGCTCAGCTCGTACACGGCCTGATGCGCCAGAAACGACACGCTGGGCGCAGCATATGCCCCGCTGGCGCCGACGCCCGGCGCGAGCATTATGACAGACATCATGACTGGCAAACCGAGTGCTGAAATTCCGCGCGCGCGACGCATGACGTCTCCTTAAAGATAAGATTCGAAATAATAATAGTCGCAACATTGCGCCGCAACCGGGGCAAACTTGCGCCTATTGAATCCTGCCAGCGGTGAAACTGCGGCGGGTACAAGCTTGCATGTGTCAGCATGATGGGCGAAATATGGAACCCCGATCCACAATCGGCATGAAACCGGCACACTTCGATCGGGCGAACATTTCAGAGCATTGAGGACACACATGGCAGGAACGATCGAGCAGAAACTGAGCACGATGGGCATCACACTGCATCAGCCCAACGCGCCGGTGGCGAACTATGTCGGCTTTGTCCGCACCGGAAATCTGCTCTTTGTTTCCGGACAGGTCTGCAACAATCCCGAAGGCAAGCTCATCGCCAAGGGCAAGCTAGGCGCCGGCGTGACCATGGAGCAAGGTGTCGCTGCGGCTCGCGGCTGCGCGATCAATCTCCTGGCGCAGGTGAAGATGGCGCTCGGAGATCTCGACAAGGTGGCACGCGTGGTCCGCCTCGGCGGCTTTGTCAACGCCACCCCCGACTTCCTTGAGGGACCGAAGGTGCTCAACGGCGCATCTGACCTGATGGTTGAAGTATTCGGCGAAAAGGGCCGCCATGCCCGCACCACGGTTGGCGTCGCCGCCCTCCCCGCCGATGCTGCAGTGGAAGTGGAAGCAATCTTCGAGGTGTCCTAATTCCGATGGCCTCACGAGCGCCGGACTGGTTGACCGCACGGCCAGTTGCCCACCGCGGCCTGCACGATCGCGCGCAAGGCATTATCGAGAACATGCCGTCGGCGATCGACGCCGCGATTGCCGGCAATTTCGCCATCGAAGTCGATCTGCAACTCTCTGCAGATGGCGAAGCGATGGTGCACCATGACTATGAGCTCGGCCGCCTCACGCAAGGCAGCGGTGAACTGCTTTCGCTCACCGCGGACGAGCTCAAGCAGGTTGCGTTCAAGCACACTCCGGAACGCATGATGACACTCAGCGACCTCTGCGAACGCGTCGATGGACGCGTTCCCTTGGTGCTGGAGGTCAAGAGCCGCTTCAATGGCGACCGCAAGCTGGTCGGCCGCATGGCGCAGGTTCTTGAGTCCTACCGCAATCCGGTCGTAGCGATGTCGTTCGATCCCGATCAGGTCGTGGCGATCCGCGACTTGTTGCCCTATCTGCCGCGCGGCATCGTCGCCGAACGCTATTACAAAGACGGCGAGTGGAAGCTGCTCCCTCCCGAAAAGATCCGCGGCATGATGGGCCTGCGTCACGCGCTCAGCACACGGCCGCATTTCGTGGCGTACTGGGTCAACGACCTGCCCGCGCCTGCCCCCTGGATCGCACGCAATGTCTTCGGCTGCGCGCTGTTGACATGGACCGTGCGAACCCCGGAGCAACGCGCCCGCGCTGCACGACACGCCGATCAGATGATCTTTGAGGGTTTCGTACCGGAGGGATAAACCGCCGACACGATGCAAGCACTTGAAGTCGCGCGCGCAAGCAACGATCTATAGTGCTGATCGTCACCGCGTTTCTCACGGCCACGGTACACCTGCCCCTTGACGGATTTCTCCGACATCACCCTCGAAGCAGTTTCCTCGATCGGCCAGGTCGCGGCGGATGAATGGGATGCGTGTGCCAATCCGTCTCGCAAGATTTCGTCCGCTCCCGACGGGAACCCATGCGCCGAGGATCACGCCTATAACCCATTCATATCGCACGCCTTTTTCTCAGCCCTCGAGAAGTCAGGCTCCGCGGTCGCCCGCACCGGCTGGGGCGCACGCCATCTGGTGGCGCGCATGGACGGCAAGGCTGTCGGTGTTGTTCCCTGCTACCTGAAGAACCATTCGCAGGGCGAATACGTCTTCGATCATGGCTGGGCCGACGCTTATGAGCGCGCCGGCGGCAGCTATTATCCCAAGCTGCAGGCCAGCGTTCCGTTCACGCCCGCCACGGGGCGGCGCTTATTGGTGCGCGACGGCGTCGATGCAGCCCGCGTTCGCGAGGCGCTGGCCGGCGGACTGATCGGCCTCTGTGACGCGGTGAATGCGTCATCGGTCCACATGACATTCGCGCCCGAGGACGAGTGGGAGTTTCTCGGCGAACGCGGCTTCCTGCAGCGTACCGACCGGCAGTTTCATTGGCGCAACGAAGGCTATGCGACGTTTGATGACTTTCTCGGCACGCTGGCCTCGCGGCACCGCAAGGCTATTCGCCGCGAACGGCGCGATGCGGTGGCGAACGGCATTACCATTCATCACTTGATCGGGCGAGACATCACCGATGAGGCATGGGACGCGTTCTTCGAGTTCTACATGGAGACCGGCTCACGCAAATGGGGCCGCCCTTACCTCACGCGCGCGTTCTATCAGCAGATCGGCGAGACAATGGCCGACGACGTTTTGCTGGTGATGGCAAAGCGAAATGGAAGATGGATTGCGGGCGCGATCAACTTCATCGGATCAGACACGCTGTTCGGCCGGCACTGGGGCGCGATCGAGCATCATCCGTTCCTGCACTTCGAGGTCTGCTACTATCAGGCCATCGACTTTGCCATCCAGCGCCGCCTGAAGCGTGTGGAAGCCGGCGCACAGGGCGAGCACAAGATCGCACGCGGCTACCTGCCACAAACCACCTACTCGGCCCACTACATCGCCGACCCGGCCCTGCGCCGCGCTGTCCGTGACTATCTCAAGCACGAACGGGCCTATGTGCAGGAAGCGGTCGAAGACCTCACCGAAGCCGGCCCCTTCCGGAAGACCGAAACAGACGAGTGACGCCGCAGTCGCGTCCATCCCAATTGGCGCGGAGACTGCGTTGTCGGCTGACCGCCACGAGCCTAGTGTGGTAGTTCAGAAGTTCGCTTGATTTTCCTGCGAGTCCTTCCAGCGAACTTCTGAACCTGAACCACACTAGGATCATAGGCTTGCTAGTGTCCTCCCGAATCCAAAGTCCGCTACGGAGAGCGCTGCATGATAAGGCGGACTTTGGATTCGGGACACTAGTCTTGCGGTGACAGAACAGCACCTTGGAATCGATGTCGGATCAAGCGAATACATTGTGGACGCGCCATGCGCCTGAGTTGCGCCAGACCTTTCGCGTCGTCGTCGCGACGGGTGCCGCTTTCGTCGCCTATAAGCTCCTCGACCTGCAGCAGGGCTATTGGGCCATCTTCACCGTTCTGATCGTGATGCAGGGGTCGATCGGCGGGACCCTCGGTGCGGCCACAGAGAGAATGATCGGAACGCTCGCGGGCGCGATCCTCGGAGGGATCGCAGCGGCCCTGCACGACGGCAGCTCGGCCAACCTCGGCATCGCGCTCATTATAGTGACGGGCCTCGGCGTCTTGGGCGCAGCGATACGCCCGCAGTTGAGGATCGCGCCCGTGACCGCAGCCATCATGCTGCTCAGCGCGCCGCCGGGAGTTCCGGTCCTCTCCTTCGTCATCGACCGGATCATCGAGATCGCGCTGGGCGGCGTCATCGGTGTGCTGGCGACTGTCTTGATCTTCCCTGCCCGCTCTCATGGCGTGGTGATCACCCGTTCGGTCGCGGTGCTCAGACGCATTCAGCATCTGCTCCAATCCGAGGCCGATGCTATCGAACGGGGTGAAGCGCTCGCGCCGTCGAACGAACACCCAGCCCTTCGACAGGCGCTGACGTCCGTGGAGCAGGCGATGAAGGATGCCGACCGCGAGCGCGCGTCACGCCTTGCCAGTCACACGATCCCACCGTCCATTCCGCGTACGCTGTGGAGAATTCGCAACGACCTCGTTCACATCGGCAGCGTGCTGAACAAACCGCTCCCCGAAGCCATCATCTCAAATCTTGCGCCTGCGGCGGCGAACCTGCTTCGCGCCGAAGCCGCATTCGTCGGCCATTGTGCAACCGGGCTGAACGATGGCACGGCAGTGTCGCGCGAGAACGTCTCGGCAATCTATCTCGCCTTTACCGAAGCGTTTGACAGATCGCGCCAGGCGGGCGTCACCCGGACGCTCGACTTCGACGCGGCTGGCCGTGTCTTTGGCCTCGCCTTCACACTGGAAGGCTTGCACCGCGACCTTGGCGATCTCGCCGATCGGATCAATGAAATTGCCAAGGGAAAGCCCGAGCAGACGGCAGCTTTGTGACACTTCCTGTCATGTCAGGACGAGACGACTTGGACCCAGGACGGCTTGACCCGCCTGCCCCGGGCGGCGATTGTCGCGCCATTCGAAGATGAGGGTGCCCGATGACTGCTTACGACAACAACAACATTTTTGCGAAGATCCTGCGCGGCGAACTGCCCTGCTACAAGGTCTATGAGGATGAGCACACCCTCGCCTTCCTCGACATCATGCCGCGATCACCGGGTCACACGCTGGTGATTCCGAAAGCGCCGGCCCGCAACATTCTCGACATCAAGCCGGATGATCTGGCGCATGTGGCGCGCGTTGCGCAAAAGATCGCAATCGCCGGCAAGAAGGCGTTCCAGGCCGATGGCATCACGCTGCAGCAATTCAGCGAAGCCGCCGGCGGCCAGGTCGTCTTCCATCTTCATATGCACGTCATGCCGCGCATCGACGGCGTTCCGTTACTGCCGCCGGCAACCCGCAAGGAAGACGCCAAAGTGCTCGAAGAGCACGCCACACGCCTGATCGCGGCGCTGGCGTCATCCTAAACGCGCCAGCGATCTCGCATCAGTCGATTGAGATATTCTGCGCTTTGATGATGCGCGTCCAGCGATCACGATCATCGTCGATGAATTTCGTGATCGCCTCTGGACCTTGAGGCCGGTAGACGACGTACCCGATCTTCTCCAGCGACGCTCGGAACGCCTGATCATTCAGCGCGCGATTTAAGCTGGCGGTCAGCGTTTGAGCGATATCGTCCGGCAGCTTCGCGGGGGCTGAAATTCCATACCAGACGATCACGCGATAACCCGGATAACCACTTTCAGCGATCGTCGGCACCTCAGGCAAATCGGCGAAGCGTTCTGGCGTTGTCACACCCAGCGGACGCAGCGCGCCGGACTTAATGTGAGGCAGCGACGTGCTGATGGTGTCGAACATCACGTCGAGCTGCCCCGAGAGCAGATCCGTCAGCGCAGGCGCGACACCCTTGTAAGGCACGTGAGTCATTTCGACGCCCGCCTCATGCTTGAACATCTCGGCTGCGAGGTGCAGCGTGCTTCCGATGCCTGACGATCCGTAGTTGATCTTGCCGGGATTCTTCTTGGCGTAATCGACGAACTCGGCAACCGTCTTGACCGGAATCTTGGGATTGACCTCCATGATCACCGGCACTTGCGTGATCAACGACAACATCCGGAAGTCCTTGATCGGGTCGTAAGCCAGTTGCTTGTAGAGGATCGGGTTGATCATGACGATCGAACCGGACGCCACGAACAGCGTGTAGCCATCCGCATCGGCATGGGCGACCATCTCCGCCCCGATCGAGCCCTGCGCACCGGGCTTGTTCTCGACGACGACCGACTGCTTCAGATCCTTCGACAGGAACTCCGCGACCGCACGCCCGAGAATATCCGTCGGGCCACCTGCGGCGTAAGGCACCACGAGCTTGACGGGACGGGTTGGATAATCTGCCGCGAGCGGATAATCGATCGTGACGACGACTGCCAAGGCAGTCAGCACAAACCACCGGGCGACCGCCCGGCCCCATGACATTTGCACGCTTCTCTCCCGATATTTTGTTTTGTTGGAGAGAGGCTAACGAATATTCTGGCTAGTGTCACGAATCCAAAGTTCGCACGGGCTTACTCGGATGCGAACTTCGGATTCAGGACACTAGCCACCACTTACCTGCAAGCACGGCGATCTCGCCTGCGACCACGCCCGCGAAAACCGATTTGCGCGCGGCCAGATAAACCACAAACCCGACCACCATCGCGCCATAGCGGACAACGCCCGGCACCGTCGCCAGTGCGCCCGGCGGGGTGATGAGAATCTGCGCAATGACCCCCGCCAGAATGGCAGCAGCAATCGCCCTCACCCAGACGAGAAGTTCGGAACTCTCATCGATCCCGCCACCAATCAGCAAGCCCAATAGCCGCCAGATATCATTCGATAGGAAGCCTGCCACCAGCAGCAGCGCGATCGCCTGAGGGCTTCCAAACAGCTCGCTCATGCGAAGCGCTTCCGCCAAAGATGAACACCGAAAGCGATACTGCCCGCGGTCAATCCCGAAATGAGGATGTCGACGCCGGTCTGCATCATCGATACCAGCGGATACAGAGCGAGACCGAGCGCCAGTGCCAACTTGTCCACGAGCTGCCGCGCATTGCGTGCGGTGGAGAGCAGGAACGTCAGCGGCGTTAGAGCCAGCACCGCGGCAGCCAGGATCGGCGGCAAGTTCGCTGCCAGACCATAGCCCAGTACGGTTGCGATCATGCTCAGCGCGACAAGCGTGCACCCAAGCCCATTAATGAACAGGATGCGCCGCTCGCGCGGCACATGCGGCAGTAGGCGGAAGCTTTCCACCCAGACGGTGACCGCCACGAGATGCGCCGATAAGATCAGGTTGCGCATCTTCGTCTTCGGCGAGCGCAGCATCGGCATCACCGATACCACCATCGGCAGCAGCCGGATCGCACTCAGCGTCACGGCGAGCGCGGACTCGAACAGCGTCGCCCCTGCATGCGAGGTCGAGATCAAAATGACCTGTGCGGGTCCCGCCCACACCAGGACCGTGCTGGCGAGTATCCAGCCCAATGTGAAACCGGAATCATGAGCAAAGGCGCCGATGCCGATGAAGGTTCCGAACAGCACCAGCGCGAGCACCGACGACATCGCCGATCGCACGCCGAGCAAAAATGTTCTGGACCCGCTATGCCAGTCTGATGAATCGAGGGGTGGAAGTGCCAAGGGAAAGGGAAACCGGGTGAGTCGAATAAAATCCATCACGCGGCCGATTTACCCCGCCGTCAAGGGACGCGAACCGCTATGCAGGCCTCCCGCCAATGCAGGGCTGCCGCTCCGCTAGTGTCCCGAATCCAAAGCCCGCCTCATCGTGTAGCGCGCTCCGTAGCGGACTTTGGATTCGAGAGGACACTAGCAATCTATAATTCTAGTGTGGTTCAGGTTCAGGAAGCTCGCCAAAAGGACGCGCAGGAAAGGTTGGGCGAGCTTCTGAACCACCACACTAGGATTCAAATAGATGGCTCACGCGCCGACGGGCACATCGTCGCGCAAAGGCACAACACAAGCAGCCCGCAACCAATCAACACGAATGTCATGTCCCCTGCTCCCCAGGCGCGAACGATCTTGATCATTCCGGCGCCGGAACAGGTGATTGGAAAAGTGTTGCCTAAAACTTAATGAAAATCGGACCGCAAATCGTCGTGATCAAATTAGGATTTTATTGACGATAACGATCTGCGCAAAGATTCGAGAAACGCCCGATTTCATTGGGCTTTTTAAATATCACATAAAGCCTGCCGCGTTAACCGTTCCGCGAGAAACGTCGTAGCTCAAAGCGAGGCCGCTCAGCCGCGCCCATTCTTCAGAACAATGCAGGCTTGCCCTGCTCGCCTGATCTGATTGCAAAGGTCGTTGGCGGCGGCTCGCGTATCCGCCCCGATCCGCACCTGATAGAACGGCCGCGTACCCCGGCTGCGGAAGATCGAGCTGATGATGCTTGGATCTCGATCGCCGATGATCGAACTGAGTTGCTTCATCGACCGTGCGTACATCGCCAGCGCCTTGTCGCGAGAGAAGCCGGCCGCAAGCTGTACGCCCCACGGCATGGCTGCGCCCAGCACCACGCGATGTTCAAGCTCGGCAATGAACGGATTTGGCGCGGTCTTGAGCATAGCCATCAGTTCACGGCAGCCTGCGGGGGGCTTACGCTCTTTCGTAATTCCGTTTCGGCCAGCAGCGGCCCATTCATCCACCGTCGATCCAGTAATGGCATAGACGTAATTGCGCGTTTCAGAGGGCATATATCCCGTCCCCGCGATCCATTCCTGCACGCGACGCGGGCCTGCATTGTAGGCCGCGGCTGCGAGGCCGAGATTGCCGAATTGCTGCTTCAACTCCGCGAGGAATTCGGCCGACTTCGGCAGCGCCTGTACCGGGTCGAACGGATCGAGCAGACGCCGCTCGCTTGCGGTGCCGGGCATGAACTGCGCCACGCCCTGCGCGCGCTGGCCGTTGCGCGTCATAGGGCCGACGGCATCGGGCTGAAATCGGCTCTCCTGCCAGATCACACGCGCGAAGAATTCCAGCGGCAAATCATGAGCGGAGGCCGCTGACTCGATCATCAGGCACATGGCTTCGCGTGTATCGACATTCTTTGCATCTTTGGCAGACGGAGATGGTGGTGCCTTGTCTCGGGACGACTTGGTCTCAGACGGCGTTCCGGGAGCCGGTGCCTGCGCGGCTGCGGGGGGCGCGGGCGGACCATCAGGAGCGGGCTTGGGCGCATCCCCAGCTTGAGATGCATCAGCGGGCTGAGAGGAATCCGTCGGCTTCGGCGCTTCGGCAGGCTTGGATGAATCCGATGTCGCCGCAGGCGGAGAAACCGGTGCCGTCGCGGGCGTGCCCTCTTCCGCCCGCGCAATGGAAACGCTCATCGCGATTGCAGCAGCAACCGCAAGCCGTACGTGCCAGGTCATGGAGCACCACCGTGTCACACCCCTCTATAGCCTAGAAGTTGGCGAACAATGTGCAGGCACAAAGCCGCAGCGAGGACGTAGGCGGAAAACACTCACATCAGTGAAGCTTGACTGATCTTTCTGATGAGTTGCTTGAGCAGACCGTTCGCCGCACGCGGCGGCATTTACCTTAAAAATGTCTTTCCAACACGTCGCATGGCGCAGTTCCATCCAGCACACTAGGGTTAGCGAATAGTAAACCATTGGATTGTGTCACGTGATCGTATCCAGCGGACTGATGTTACTTCCGACCAATGCCACTCTCGATGCGGAGCATGACGCCCTCTTCGATGAGGACTTGATCGGCCGTCACCCGACAGAAGCTGCAGACGCGGAAGCCAACAACGTATCTGTGTCTGATATCAACGAGATCACGCCGGATATTGCTCCGCGAACCGAACATAAAAAGCCCGTCCGCTTCCGCCAGATTGGGCGCGGCGTGATCAAGCCGTTGATCGCTTTGATCGCCTCACAATACGTCATCGTCGCAGCACTGGTGGCTGGCGTCAGCGTGACCGTCGCTCATCACGCTTCCCACGTCATCAATGAGAAGTTCGCTGCAATTGCCACAGCCCTAAAACGTTTTTGATCTCCAAGACGTTTTGTTTTCCGAATTCTTCAAAAGAAAAACCCGGCAATCCTGCGATTGCCGGGTTTTCGATTTTCAGGACAGGAGATGTTTTAGACCTTCGCGAGCGGCTTGGCCGGCCCCTTCGGTCCATCGTCCCCTTTCGGCTTGCGCGAGGCTGCACGCTTGCGCGCACCCGGCAGCTTCTCGGGCTTTGGCGTGACCGGACCTTCGACGAACTCGAAGCCGATCTTCTCCCTGTCCGCGGCCGTCTCGTCCTTGACGAGGATGACGCGGACATGACCACCGCCCTTGAGCTTGCCGAACAGCACCTCGTCGGCCAGCGGCTTCTTGATGTGCTCCTGGATCACGCGTGCCATCGGCCGCGCACCCATCTGCTCGTCGTAGCCTTCCTTGATCAGCCACGACTTCGCAGCATCTGACAGCTCAATCGTCACGTCGCGATCCGCAAGCTGTGCCTCGAGCTGCAGCACGAACTTCTCGACCACCATGCCGATGACGTCGGTGCTCAGATGACCGAACGACACGATCGCATCGAGACGGTTGCGGAACTCAGGCGCGAACTGACGATTGATCGCCTCGTGATCGTCGCCTTCCCGCTTCGTACGCGTGAAACCGAATGCCTGGCGAGCCAGATCGGCAGCGCCCGCATTGGTCGTCATGATCAGGATGACATTGCGGAAGTTGACCGACTTACCGTTGTGGTCGGTCAGCTTGCCGTGATCCATGATCTGCAGCAGCACGTTATAGAGATCCGGGTGCGCCTTCTCGATTTCGTCGAGCAGCACGACCGAATGCGGATGCTGGTCGACGCCATCGGTGAGCAAGCCGCCCTGGTCGAAGCCGACATAGCCCGGAGGTGCACCGATCAGACGTGAGACTGTATGACGCTCCATATATTCCGACATGTCGAAGCGGATGAGTTCGACACCGAGAGACGCGGCGAGCTGCTTGGCAACTTCGGTCTTGCCGACGCCGGTCGGGCCGGAGAACAGGTAGCAGCCGATCGGCTTTTCCGGCTCCCGCAAGCCCGCGCGGGCGAGCTTGATCGAAGCCGACAACGCCTCGATGGCCTTCTCCTGTCCGAACACCGTTCGCTTCAACGTCGATTCGAGATGCTTCAGCACCTCGGCATCATCCTTCGACACTGACTTCGGCGGAATGCGCGCCATCGTCGCGATCGTGGACTCGATTTCCTTGATGCCGATTGTCTTCTTGCGCTTGCTCTCAGGCACCAGCATCTGCGCCGCACCGGATTCGTCGATCACGTCGATCGCCTTGTCCGGCAGCTTACGATCATGGATATAACGCGCCGAAAGGTTCACCGCCGCTTCGATAGCATCGTTGGTGTATTTCAGCTTGTGATAGTCCTCGAAGTAAGGCTTGAGGCCCTTCATGATAGCGATCGCGTCTTCCACTGATGGCTCGTTGACGTCGATCTTCTGGAACCGGCGCACCAGCGCACGGTCCTTCTCGAAATGCTGGCGATATTCCTTATAGGTGGTCGAGCCCATGCAGCGGATGCCGCCCGAAGCCAGCGCAGGCTTGAGCAAATTCGATGCATCCATCGCGCCGCCGGACGTCGCTCCCGCGCCAATGACCGTGTGAATTTCGTCGATGAACAGGATCGCATTCGGATGCGCTTCCAGTTCCTTGATGACTTGCTTCAACCGCTCCTCGAAATCACCGCGATAGCGGGTTCCCGCGAGCAGCGTGCCCATGTCGAGCGAGAACACCGTCGCAGCGGCAAGCACTTCCGGCACATCGCTATCGACGATGCGCTTAGCCAAGCCTTCGGCGATCGCGGTCTTGCCCACGCCGGCCTCGCCGACAAACAGCGGATTGTTCTTCTGGCGGCGGCACAGAACCTGGATGGCGCGGTTGATTTCCGCATTGCGGCCGATGACCGGATCGATCTTGCCGTCGCGCGCCTTCTTGTTGAGGTTGACGCAATAAGTGTCGAGCGCCTCCCCTTTCTTCTTGGCGTCGTCACCGCCCTTGGTGTCGGCTTCCTCGTCGACACCACGCACCGGACGCGCTTCGGAGACGCCGGGACGCTTGGCGATACCATGGCTGATGTAGTTGACCGCATCGTAACGGGTCATGTCCTGCTCTTGCAGGAAATAAGCCGCATGGCTTTCGCGCTCCGCGAAGATCGCGATCAGCACATTCGCCCCCGTCACTTCCTCACGGCCTGAGGACTGCACATGAATCACCGCACGCTGGACCACGCGCTGGAAACCAGCCGTCGGCTTGGCGTCATCCGAGCCGTCCGCGACGAGATTTTCGAATTCTGTTTCGAGGTAGTTGACTAGGCTGCCGCGCAACTTGTCGAGATCGACGCTGCACGCACGCATGACCGCAGCGGCATCCGAGTCATCAATCAGCGACAGCAGGAGGTGCTCAAGGGTCGCATACTGATGATGGCGCTCATTTGCGATAGCAAGTGCGCGGTGCAGGGATTGTTCAAGGCTCTGAGAAAAAGTCGGCATTCGCGTCCCTTAATGGCCCCCGCCAATTAACTTCTACTTAGATGGGTCGCTTCGCTGACCAGTCAATCCGCCTTCGTTTCAACTGTCACCTGACACGACTATTCGGGTTCCCCACCCGCACTGACAGAGGTTACTTCTTTTCCATCACGCATTGCAAAGGATGTTGGTGCTTGCGCGCGAAATCCATGACCTGCGTAACTTTTGTCTCGGCGATCTCATAGGTAAATACCCCGCACTCGCCGATCCCGTGATGATGAACATGCAACATAATCTTTGTCGCGGCTTCAACGTCCTTGTTGAAGAACTTTTCTAAGACGTGAACGACGAACTCCATCGGTGTGTAGTCGTCGTTCAGAATTAAAACGCGATAGAGGCTCGGACGTTTCGCCTTCGGCTTGACTTTCGTAATGACCGACGTGCCAGGACCGGTCGATCCATCGGACCGATCATCATCCTTGCTCATTCGCGGAGCGAACCCCGCGTGCCTCTCCGCTGGCATCTGAGGTGCCAGCTCGGGTTCCAGATGTGAATGCGCGTTCAGCATGGCTTGAAAAGTCAAATTTCCCCGAGAAAAGCGATAACTGGGCAGCAAATCTCCCCGTATCACCCTCCGCAATATGGGTCGCTATCGCTCAGCCTGCAAGCAGAACCAAAGCGCCAAAGCGGCGTGTTGAGGAGTACCCATCTTACCTCTTTTGGTTAGCGAAGCCGGCTCAATTGAACGAAATGAGTCCCGATCAAGTT
This sequence comes from Nitrobacteraceae bacterium AZCC 1564, assembly GCA_036924835.1. NCBI lineage: Bacteria > Pseudomonadati > Pseudomonadota > Alphaproteobacteria > Hyphomicrobiales > Nitrobacteraceae > Nitrobacteraceae bacterium AZCC 1564. Next base: position 5,797,076 of record JBAGRR010000001.1, on the reverse strand, counting down.
GAGCTTGCGTTCAGCGTATTCGGCAGATCGCGGCCGGAATGAGCCACGCTCCGGGCATTTTACGCGGATTGGCGGTAAAATTGGGGAAATTTGTATTGCAATTCCACTTGCAAAAACCGCTCCCTTGGAGGTTGTCGCCGTCCACACCCCCGCGACTTCTCCCACGGCACGCCACCCGCAGTTTTGAGACAATTAACGGTATTCCCTCAACCTCTTCTTTACGATGAAACCGCGATGCCCGGCCGCACGGCGCCTCCGCGGAAGGGTCACCCCATGTTTCATCACCGCATTTTACGACCTCTTCATGCCTCCCGATTAGCCATGAGGCAGAACCACATCTGCCCGGTGACATTATGAGTGACGTATCGCCTTTAAATCGGATCCTGCGGCGCGCTACGAATTTCCGCAGCGCCAAAGACGGCAACGTCGCAGTGATATTTGCCTTCTCGCTGGTGCCAATGTTGCTCGCCGTCGGCGCCGCCGTCGACTACACGCGCGCGAACAACTCGCGGACCAATATGCAGGCGGCGCTCGATGGTGCCGCTCTGATGATTTCCAAGGACGCCGCCAGCATTCCCGAAAACGAAATCCAGACGAGGGGTGAACAGTATTTCAGGGCGCTTTATCAAGATGCCAGTGCGCAAAACGTCAGCGTGACTGTCACCTACACGAAAAGCGGCGCCGACGGTTCGAAGATCGTCATGACGGGGTCCGGCTCCCTGCCGACCGATTTTCTATACATCGCTGGTTATCCAACGCTCGACTTCGGCGCCAGTTCGACCACGGTCTGGGGCTCAACCAAGATGCGCGTGGCGCTGTCTCTGGACAACACGGGTTCGATGGATAGAGACGGCAAGTTGAGTTCTATGCAAACCGCAGCAAAGGGCCTGATCGACACGCTCAGCAAGACGTCCAGCAATCCGGGAGATGTTCTCATTTCGATCATCCCGTTCTCCAAGGACGTCAACGCCAATCCCAGCAACTACGGCGCATCCTGGATTGACTGGACTGACTGGGAGGCAGAACCACCGAATTTCGTCAAGCCATCCAACTGGTCCAGCATCGGACCAGGCTCTGACTGTCCGTTCGACCTGCCGACTACGAAGTCCAGAGATCAGAAGTTTGGCTATACGTGCACGGAGAGCCCAACACTCAACTCGAATAAAACCGATAAAATTCCATCGACTGGCTACATTTGTCCAAGCATCGATAGCGGCAAATTCAACAGTGCGAGAGGCTCGGTCTACTACAACGGCTGCTACACAAGCAACCCGCGATTAAAGCCAGTTAATAGTTGCAGCAACCTCCCGAATTGCACGTGCACCGGCAGTGGCAGCAGCAAGACATGTACACAGATCACGGGTTACGACCACGTCTGGCGGGAACTAAATACGCCAACCGCGACACCGCACAGCACGTGGAACGGTTGCGTGACCGACCGAAACAAGGACTGGGACACGAAATCTGACGCGCCGACGACGGCGGAAAAACTGTTCTACGCCGAACAGTATTCCCTTTGCACGTTGCCGGTGATGGCGATGAGCGACAAGTGGGGGGATCTGAAAACACAGATCGACAACATGAAGGCGGTCGGCAATACCAACCAGGGAATTGGCATGGCCTGGGGCTGGTTGTCATTGCTTCAGCAAGATCCGCTTCCGGCGCAGGCGGAGGATGCCAATTACAAGTACAACAGAATTGTGATCCTGCTGTCCGACGGCGACAACACTCAAAACCGCTACAGCACCGATGCGAGAACAATCGACGGCCGGCAAAAATTGCTCTGCGACAACGCCAAAGCCGCCGGGATCGAAATCTACACAATCCAGGTCAATACCGACGGCACCGCGACGTCCGACGTCATGAGCTATTGCGCGAGCGATCAAAAAACCGATCACTTCTTCTCGGTGAAAGATGAAAGCGGTATCGGTAAGGCGTTCGCACAAATCGGCGCGTCTTTGACGAAACTGCGCGTCGCCAGATAATCCCTCGCCTCACTCAGGCAATAAAAAAGCCCGGCCTTACGGCCGGGCTTTTGTTCTTCTGGCAGAGAGCCGTCGAACAATTTTCTAATTAGTGAGTGGTAGTCGGGGTCAGCTTTGCGACCAGACCTTCGAAAGGCTTATAGGCCTGCTTGGCCATGTCGCTGTAGAGTTCGCTGATCTTCTGCGATTCCGCAATGAAGGTGTCGTAAGCGGTCTTCGCATATTCCGACTGTGCTTCGAGAGCCTTGTCGAACGACTTCACGCTCGCAAGCTTCTCGACAAAGGACTTGGTATCTTCAAACGACTTCTTGGTGTAGTCGCTGTAGGCGGTCGCGATCGCCTGAAAGCCGCTCGAGAAGGTATTGGCAGACGCCACGGCGGCATCGAATTGCTCTTTGCCGTACTGCTGAAGCTCTTCAACTTTAACCACAGTATTTCCTTTCCCAGACCTGATGAAGTGACCTACCGGGTATCCCCGGCTCCCTAACCACACCGCCCATATATCGCACCGCACAATAAACGTCAAGAATCTTGTGCGTCGCACAACGTACTTAAATCTGAGACAAATCCCGTAGGTTCCCGAAACGCTTACTTAACTTTTTGGAAACCGGGCCGACCTACTTTGATTCCTTATGCTGTATTGCGTTCTCAGAAGGGGCGCGAAAAAGCAACGTAGCTCCAAAGCCTTAGCCGCATCGCAAAGAATGCTGCGATAAAGCACCGAGCGACAATCTCGCATGGACCAATCTGGCCGCGAAATTCGGGCCAGATCGGACCAAAATTTGGCCTCAGAACGGGGCGAATAGACAGGGAATCGGACGGGGAAATACATGCTTGGGGTCAAATCGTCGGCGTCATCACGCACGCTTCGTTTGTGCCTGCTCGGCGTTGCCACGATCTCGGTGGCGGTGATGGCCACCACCGATACAGCCGACGCGCGCCGCCGCCATCGCCATCGCGCCGCCGTCTCAAGCTACAGCCCGGCCTTCTCCTCGATCATCGTCGACGCCAACTCTGGCGCCACGCTACAGGCCAGCAGCGCTGATGGTCTGCGCCACCCGGCCTCGCTCACCAAGATCATGACGCTCTACATGCTGTTCGAGCGCCTTGAGAGCGGCAAGATCAAGCTCGACACCCCGATGGATGTTTCGGAGCACGCATCCCAACAAGCGCCGACAAAACTCGGCCTGCGCCCCGGCCAGACCATTCGCGTCGAAGACGCGATCAAGGGGCTCGTCACCCGCTCCGCCAACGACGCCGCTGTCGTGATCGCAGAAGCCATCGGCGGCAGCGAAGATGAATTCGCCAAGATGATGACGCGCAAGGCGCGTGCGCTTGGCATGAGCAAGACGGTGTACAGGAACGCATCCGGCCTGCCGGACGACGATCAGGTCACCACCGCTCGCGATCAGTCGACACTCGGCCGCGCCATCCAAGATCGCTTCCCGAAATACTATCGCTACTTCTCGACAGCCGCCTTTACCTTCCGCGGAAAAGTTATCCGCAACCACAACCACCTGCTCGGGCGTGTTGAAGGCGTCGATGGCATCAAGACCGGCTACACGCGCTCTTCCGGCTTCAATCTCGTGACCTCCATGAAGCGCGGCAATCGTTTCCTCGTCGGCGTGGTCATGGGCGGCCGCAGCGCCGGATCGCGCGACGCCATCATGCGCAACCTGCTCGCCGAGCATGTCGACGAAGCGTCCACCCGCCGCACCGTTGCCGCCATCACCGAACGCGGCAGCAGCGAAATCAAGGTTGCAGATGCGCGCAGCAACGATGCTGCGAACGACGACGATGAGATCAAGACGACCAGTCAAGCGCGGCCTGCTCCGGCGGCTCAGGCCCAGGGTGGCATGCAACTGGCGGCCATAACTTCTGAACCTGTTCCACTGCCGACGCCGCGCGCGCCCGTGCCGTCCGCCCAGCCTGCGACAACTCCACAGGCTCAAGCCCAAGAAGAGAAGCCCGCTCCTGCGCCGCTCACCAGCGGCGTCATTTCCCCCCAGTCATTTGGCGCCATTCCAGGTTCAGCCGAGCCGATGACGCCGGTCCGCGTGAAGACGGTTCAGGTGCGTATGGGACAAACGAAGGTCGCCTCGGCCGCGCCAACTGCGCCTGTGCCGGCTCCTGTCGCAACCAACCCGGCTCCCGAACCACGCAAACCTGATATGGAGGAAGCCGCACGGGCCGCCCTCGCTCGCGCCTACGCAGCAAAGACTGAAGCTAAAATCGAAACAAAGGCCGAAGCCAAGAACGACGTGCGTTCTGAGCCTCGTTCTGAGCCTTGGGCTGTCGCCTCCGCGCAATCGCGAAGCGAATTCCCCGCCCCGCTTCCTGCACCGCCAACCACCAACAACGGTATTGGCCAGGTCGTCATCGGCGCTCCTATTCATCCCTCTCATTCCGCGACGTCTGCCGATCCGGCGCGCGGCGCACCTCCAACGACCCTCGCGGCTCAGGCTGCCGCCCTCCAGACCGCCTCGATCCCGCAACAACAACCGCTTCAGCAGCAGGCCGCCATGCAGCCCGCCCAGCAGCCTCAGCCGGTACGCGTCACACAGCCGAGCCCGGCGCCCGCCAAGCCCGTTGTGCGTAGCGGCTGGATCATCCAGGTCGGCGCCCTCGACAGCGAAAGCGAAGCCCGCCAGCGCCTGGATGCTGCGCGTGGTGCCAGCAAGCTGTTGAGCGACGCCGATCCATTCACCGAGGCCGTTTCGAAGGGCAGCAAGACGTTTTATCGCGCACGCTTCGCGGGTCTCGACCAGAACTCTGCTGAAGCCGCATGCCGCTCACTGAAGCGCTCGGAGATTTCCTGCATCGCCATCAGAAACTGATGGCCACCTGATGAGTTCGCCATCACGGATTTGCTGCCGTGATGGCCGAGACAGTCGAAGCGCGATAAGAGCCACCGGCTATCAAAGACTCCGCTTCAAAAATTTCAGTGAAAACCATTTTTCAAGATTTGGTCTCTAAAACCTTAATCGTGGAATCGAACACGCCGGACAATGGCGGGCGTCCACAGGGGGCTTCAACACAGAGAAGGATCGGCTGCTCGCAGTTTGTGGCGTGATGTTGCGTGCTGGAGTCAGCGATGATTGCGAAGAAGAGTGTCCTTGGCCTCGTTCACACGGGCGGCGAGATACGTCGAGCCCCCTTGGTCGGGATGGAGTTTCTTCATGAGCCCGCGGTGAGCGCGGCTGATTTCCTCGCGCCCCGCTCCGGGCTTCAAGCCAAGGATCTGATAAGCCTCGTCCGCCGTCATTTTGCCGCTCGGCGTCGCGCGGCGATCCTCGCTTCCACGCCCGCCTGCCCCTGCGCCCTGCGCGTTCTCACGCCAAGCGGGAAACCGGCGGTCCAGATAACCTTCCAGAAGGGACCAGCTCTCCGCGTCGAAGCTCCTCGCCAGCGTGATGAGTTCGCCGAGCGTGAATTCGTCCAGCGCGCGCCCCGCTTCGGGTCCGGCAATAATCAGTCCGTGAAGCGCTCCGGTGTCGTGGTCGAGAGTCATCTCGATAAACTGCGATCGTACCTGGGACTTCTGCCCCTGTGATTTCCACGCCTGCGGGCCATAGTTGCCCCAGGCAGACCCAAGCTGCGCACCGAACGGCGACCAGCCCAGCAAACCTGCACCGAAAACGGCGAGTGGAATCGCGACGGCGAGCTCGCCCTTCGCTCCCACAAAGGCCGCAGCCGCGAGCGTAAGCACGCCGCCACCGCCCCTGACGATCTTGGCCAGCCACTTGGGATCGGCCCCCTTGATGACATTGAGCGCCGTGTAGAGCAGCACTACGGCAACAATACCAGCGATCAGGGTCGGCATGGGATCAGGTCATTCTCAGGTTGAATCATCGTTTACCGGCGCCGGTTGATCTAGAACTCTAGCGTGGTTTGGTAAGCGCGGATATCTGCGAATTTTTGCCGCGTCCGGCAGGCGTTTAGGCCGTCGTTCAGGCCTTCATCTGCTCGAGCAACATTGCCGCGCCCGACGTGTTTTTCGCGAGCCTCATCAATGCATCGCGGCCGCCTGACGCATAGGCCGCCGCCGCTCTCAGCAGTTCGCGCAACTGCGCCGCTGACCCTGTATCGAAACGGCACCACGCGCCCCCTGTCAGCCGGGCGATCTCGCGAAACGCCGTCTCGGCGGTTGGATCGAGACCCTCCTGAAACATGAAACATGGCACTTTAAGCAGACCCAGTTCACCTGCAGTGGCGCAAAGCGCATCGAGCTGTTCTTCCATCGCATCGCCAACGAAGACGACGGCCCGTACACCGGATGCCGCCGCTTCGCGCCTAGCATCGGACAGCACACGGCCAAGTTGGGTATGCCCTCCCTGACATTGAATCTTGCTCATGAGCTTGGAGAGTTTCGCGGTGTCGGATATCCAAGGGCTGGCGCGGCATTCACTCAGGCCACGATAATAGACCAGCCGCACGTGAAGCCCGCCGATACGGCCGGCTTCACGAAACATGTCCGCCTGAAGCTGGCAGGCCATATCCCAGGTGGGTTGCCGACTCATGGTGGCGTCGAGGGCGAAGATCAGCCGCCCGGTATGGGCCTGACTGTGCGCCATCGACCGTGCCTTTTTGACGAAAGCCGCGATGTCCGAGGCGGAAGACCTGACCTCGGTCGGCGTCGCGCCTGCTGGGCTCACGTCGGATTTTGGATTGGTCGGGTCGCGCGTCATCGAAAACTCACCGTGAACCGTCTAAATGTGGGAGGAGCACCGGGAAGGACAACGATAAGACCCGGCGATATCGGGCCAAATCCGCCTATTTTCGGGAAACGGCCATGCCATCCAGCGCGTTCTGCCTATATATTTGAGCTAGTGTCCCGGTTCTAACGTTCGCATCACGCTGCAGCACTCTCGTTTGCGAACGTTAGAACCAGAGGGACACTGGCAACTCTATGAAGCTAGTGCGCTTTTTGGATTTGACGTTCGTACTGAGGGCTCGCCACAGTACTGGTACGAACGTCAAATCCAGCGCGCTAGGTAACAGTTCCAGGAGCTGAACGACAACGCCATGTTAGCCTTCGAACTTGCGACGGTCATCGTTCTGATCGTCATTAATGGCCTCTTGGCAATGTCCGAATTGGCAATTGTCTCCTCCCGCCCGGCGCGGCTTGCTGTCCTGGTCGAAAAAAAAATCACTGGCTCCCGCCGCGCCCTGGCCCTTGCCTCTGATCCCGGGAAATTCCTCTCCACGGTCCAGGTCGGCATTACGCTGGTTGGCGTCTTGTCCGGCGCGATCTCCGGAGCAACGCTCGGCCAGCGCCTGACCCAGTGGCTCCTTGATCTCGGCGTTTCGCCAGGCTTTGCCGACGCGATTGGCGTCGGCATGGTCGTCACCGCCATCACCTATGGATCATTGATTATCGGCGAACTGGTGCCGAAGCAGATTGCGTTACGGGATCCGGAAGCGATCGCGGTGAGAGTTGCACCCGCCATGACCTTGCTGGCGAAGATATCTTCTCCTGTCGTCTGGCTGCTCGATCTCTCCGGCAAGGCGTTGCTGGCTCTGCTCGGCCAGCATGGCGAGGCCAATGACAAGGTTTCCGAAGACGAAATCCGCAACCTGATTGCGGAGGCGGAAAATGCAGGTGTCCTGGAGCCCGGCGAAAAGGAAATGATAGCCGGTGTTCTGCGCCTCGGCGATCGGCCTGTCGGCGCGATCATGACGCCACGGCATGAAGTCAACATGATCGATCTCACCGACCCGCCGGAGGTCATACGTGAGACATTCCGAAACAATCCGCATTCGCGGCTTCCAGTCTATGAAGAAGATCGCGACCGACCGCTCGGGATTATCCAGGCTAAGGACCTTCTTGATGCGTATCTGGCGGGCAACGAACCCAACATCAAAAGCCTTATTCGCGAGGCACCTGTCATACCGATGTCGGCGGATGCGCGTGACGTGCTGACGATCCTGAAACACTCGCCCGTGCACATGGGCCTGGTCCATGACGAGTATGGAAGCTTCGAAGGCGTCGTGACGACGGCGGACATCATGGAATCCATCGTTGGAAGCTTCCACACCGAAGAAGGTCCTGCAGAACAGGCAGCGGTGCGTCGTCAGGACGGATCGTATCTGTTGTCGGGGTGGATGCCGGTCGACGAATTCGGCGACCTCCTGTCAATTCCAATTCCCGCCTCGCGGGGTTACCACACGCTTGCTGGCTTCACGCTCCAGCACTTCGGAGCCATCCCCTCCGTGGGTGACAGCTTCGACTATAACGGCTGGCGCATCGAGGTCGTCGACCTCGACGGCCGCCGCATCGACAAGCTGATGGCGAGCAGGCTCAAATCACCAAGGCGTGCGGCCTGAAGCTTGAATCAGAACCGGAGCTCTCAGTTCTTGTTTGACGCGTTTTCTTCACGCGAACGAGTGGAGCTTAAGGATTTGACGTTCGCCCCGTGCTTGCCGCGAATTCGTGATGCGAACGTCAAATCCTTAAGCTCCACTCAAATGATATATTCGCTAGTGGTACTTTGATTCTAATGTTCGCAAGAGTGCCTACTGAGATGGGAAGCGAACGTTAAAATCGGACCACTAGGTAGCCACTTCCCTCGAAAACGCGCTTCAGCCTCACACGCTCGCCTCAGATCCGCACTACTCAATCGTGACGGCCAGCCTTCCGATCAGTTGAGCAACCTCCTCAAGCTGTCGATCATCGTGCTGCTCGACGACACGCGCCAGCTGCACCATGCATTCGTCGTCGCTCATCGCGGGCGTGGATGGATCTTCCATCGAAGGGGCGAGATTAGGAGACGAAGAAGAGAAGCTGGTCATCACTCACCTCATGAATACGAATGTCTGTATCAGAGGGGACATGCCAGCAATGGAATGTGGCGGGATCAAGCACGCGGTTCAGAATTATGCGCGCCCTCTTTAAACTCGTAAGGGTTGCGTCAAAAGAAAACGGCCCGCCTTGGAAAGGCGGGCCGGCATGAAGTGCCACTACGTTCTTTACGTTCTTTGCTAATTGATCGGCGGCGCGACCTGCGCGACAGGACCTGGCTTCGGCACATCGATCTTGCGCGTATCTACCGGTCCGAGCTTGCTGTCATCCGCGAGGAATTTGTCGAGCGTTTGCTGGATCGACTCCTTCACTTTTTCAGGACCACGATCGCTCATGTCGACATGCTGGAAGCCCGTCTTGACCACAGTGATACCGGCCTGCTCGCAGATATCGTCATCCGGCACCACGCCCGGGTCAGCCTTGAACACAGGGTCTTTCGAACGGAACGACAGAATCTTGAACTTGCCTTCCGTGAGGAACGGCACGCGCAGGTTGTCGAGCGTGACAATCTTCTTCACGTTGTCCGGATGCAATTTGGCGAAATACATCGAGATGTCGCCGCCGTTGGAATGGCCGACCATCGTGAGATGATCGTAATCCGCGTTCGGCTGGATCTTCTTCATCTTCGCGATCGTGAACTCGATGTTGGCCACGCCGCGCTCGTACACCGGCAGGCGGCCGACATACAGTTCACCGACCTTCGTTACCAGCGGCGCATCGGACGCCAGATCGTGCTGGATGCTGATCGCCAGATAACCGCGCGCGGCAAGCACGTTGGCGAGGAACGAATATTCGGTAAATCTGACGGTGTTACCATGATTGATGATTGCAACCGGCAGCGCTCCCATGCCGGCGTTGGCTTTCATCTCCTTGTCGCGGCGGACAGCGATCGCAACGTCAATCGGACGCTGACGCGTTTCATCGTAGAAGCTGACGGTCTCGTGACGGATAGCCCATTTGGTCGCGGTGAAATAGGCGACGGTCGCCACCGCAAACAAGCCGAGCAGAATGATCAATCCACGCTTCATATCGTCCCCGCAGGGTCTCAGGGCTTGGCAGGAATGAAATCCGCCTCGCCCCATAGAGTGTTTTAGAATCCGTCGCTCTTGTCCATATAGTTCGTAACGTTCCCGTGACAAAAGCTACTAAAATCGAGGCAATGTTGCTTTAACACCATTGCGCTATGTGCAATGCAGCAACCGTGCCAATTTTGTACCTGGGAACAACCCAGCCAAATGGCTGCAGGTCCGCGATTTTCCATGAAAAATCGCTGGTTCCGGCGGGAACTTTTTCGGGTGTGCCTTTTTGGCAGGCTTCTGATGCCTAAGCGATCAGATCGTGCATCTCGAGCGGCTGGTCGGTCTGGGCGAACCATTCGGCCCGGTTAGCCGCCCGCCGCCGCCCCCGCTCGTCAATCGGCAGCTTCAGGTGGCGCAGCAAGGCGGTCACCTCCTCGCGAGCAGTGACGTGCGACATGTTCGGGCGAGCTCCCAGGGTCGCCTCGTTGAGGGCGTCGAGGGCCGTCAGTCCGCGTGGAAAGAACTCGCGGTAAACCACCCGCTCGGCAAAGCCATCGACGGGCCGGAAGCCGAGACGAAACGACAGCTGGTCAAGCCCCTCCGCGATCAATTGCTTGTTGCGCGAGCCGAGCATCGACAGCCGGTTTCGCACCACGATCCAGTCGGTGGTCACGCCGTCGACGTCGCGGCGTTGCTTGCGGGCTGCCCGCACCATCGTGGCGTAATGGCTTTCGCCGATGACCGAATACGTTGTCGGATCGACCGCCCCCAGCACATCGAAGTCGAGAAAACTGTCGTTCAACGGCGTCACCAGCGTGTCGGCCATCGAGTGCGCCAATCGCATCAGGTAGTTGTCGGTCCCCGGTGTATCGATCACGATGAAGTCGTAGGTTTTCTCGGCCGCACTGATGGCTGCCGAAAACTGTCCGAATTCGGATACTTCGTTGTCCTCGATCTGCATGCTGTTGCCTAAAGCGACGCAACAGTGATGCGGCAATTCAAGATCAATGCCGGTCCGCTTGGCCCAGCCGCGGCGGTTGTCGATATAGCGGGTGAAGCTTCTCTGCCGGGCGTCCAGATCAATCGTCGCGACGCGCTGGCCGGCTTTCAGGAGAGCGACTGCGATGTGAAGCGCGGTGGTCGACTTGCCCGAGCCGCCCTTCTCGTTGCCAAGGACAACGACATGCGCCGAACCCGATCGCTCTTGGCTAGCCTGCAGCAGCATCAACGCCCCCCGTTCAATACTTCCAGTCAGACGCAAAAAGAATCAAGCGAAATGCTTCGATCAATTTGGCTCATCGTGAACTGGCCGATGGATGTGACGTGTTTGCAAAACCCGACGCAGATCAACTCATGGCAAGCAGGGTAGCGAACGTTAAATCCGCTCCACTCATGGTCCGGTTCTAACGTTCGCATTACGAATTCGCTGCGAACAGGGCTGCGAACGTCAAATCCGCTCCACTAGTGCTGCGACCTTTGTTAAGGTCGACACTCACTTCACGATCAATTGCCCCAGACATCGCCCGACACGAATGCCCCAAGCCCCCATCATTGCCCGCAGGCTTTCATCCCTTAACCGCGCCCGGGCAGAGCTCGGCAAGCGCAACGCCACGGTCGGCCTTGTCCCGACCATGGGCGCACTCCATGACGGCCATGTGTCGCTGGTACGTTTGGCCAAGCGCCGCACCAAAAAGGTGGTGGTCTCGATCTTTGTGAACCCGACCCAGTTCGCGGCGCATGAAGACCTCGGCTCTTATCCGCGCACGTGGAAAGAGGACATCGCCAAACTCGCTGCGGAAGGCGTTGATCTCGTCTGGAATCCCGACGTGAAGACGATGTACCCGGATGGCTTCGCCACCCGGGTGGCGCCCGAAGGCCCCGCCCTCGCTGGACTGGAAGACCGCTACCGTCCCCACTTTTTCGGTGGGGTCGCAACCGTCGTGGCGAAGCTGTTCACGCAAGTCCGGCCGGATATGGCGTTCTTCGGCGAGAAGGACTTTCAGCAGCTCAAAGTGGTCACGCGCATGGCACGCGACCTCGACCTCGGCGTCAAGATCGTGGGCGGCGCAATCATACGCGAGCGCGATGGCCTCGCGATGTCGTCGCGAAATGTCTACCTGTCGCCGGAGGAGCGTCGTATCGCGCCGGTGCTTTTCCGGACGCTCAAGATGACGGCGAAGCGCCTGCAGGCGGGTGACGACTTCAAGGTCGCCCTGGCGGATGGCGTGGCGGCCATCAAAGAGGCCGGTTTTGCCGAGGTCGATTATCTCGAGGCCCGGCACGCGGAAACGCTGGCGCCGGTTTCAACAACGGATGACGGGCCTGTCCGGTTGCTGGTGGCGGCCAGACTCGGCACCACCCGTCTGATCGACAACATCAAGGCCTAGTACCTCCACCGCTGCTTGAAGCGATTAATGAACCAGTTTTCAACATCATCACGTGCACCTATCACGGACCTGAAATTGAAATAGTTGGAAAAGTGATTGCGCTCCACCCATGAGCAGAAGTCGGAAAAGCTCGGATCGTGCTCAGCAGTGATGGTGATGCCGAGCTCCTTTTCCCAGTTATCGAACATCTGCTCGAACGCCGCTTTTGCTTCTGTTTTGCGCATCGCATTCTCCTGATTCGCGATACGCAACAATAACTCGCTATCTGCTTACCTCGCTTTAGATTGCCGCTCGCCGCTATTCCGTGCGGCCTTCTTGCGCGGATCAGGAAGCGCTGGGTGCTCTGTGCCTGCTTTGCGGTGCACGAACCGCACCGCGTCCCGAATGACGAAGTAGAGGTTGCGGAGGTCCATTGTCTCTCCGGTCTCGTTAAACCCGAGCGCCCAGCCGATAGTTATGCCCGGCCGGTTTCCTTTGTTTCTCTCGTCGTCGCTCAGCACATGCTTGAAGTGATGGGCGATGATATCGACCGGCCGAAACTCCATACTCTCCTTTCCCCAGAGCTTGCGATAGTGGCCGGGCTTCTTACCGTCCTCCTCGGCGAAGCGATCGACCGAATGATAGATCGCAACGCACGCAACGAAGGCAAGTCGGGCGGAGCTGCAATTGACGTGAAAATCATCCCATGCCGGATCTACGATCACTTCCAGGTATCGCTGCAGGGTATTCATTCTAGGCCATATCGCTTTGCACAACTTACCGTAGCGCCTCGGACCATGAACCCATATCAATTGCACACCTAGTTCGTTATAAGCGCGGCATGGAATGGATTGGCTCTGTTTTCTCGACGGTAATCAACGCGGGTTGGAAGATCTATCTTGCGGCGTTCCTCGCGAGCGCGGCGCTTTTATTCATTCCCGATTCCCTCGTCACCCAGCTTGGCCTTGAGGAAATCAGGCAATCTTATCGCACGTACGCCGGCATCGTGCTGGTCGCCTCCGTCAGTCTGCTCACGGTTAACGTGATCTCCGGCATCGTTCATTTGGTGCTGAAGCCTTGGCGTGATCGACAGTTTAATCGTGCTGTCTATAAAATGCTCGGCGAACTGACCCAGGACGAAAAGGACTTCTTGCGACCCTTCATCTTTGGGAACGCGAATACCGTGACGTCCCCCATCAATGACGGAGTTGCAGGTGGGTTGGCAGCCAAGCAGCTCATCTATAGATCGTCCAACGTCTCCTTCGGCCTTGACTGGCCGTACAACCTTCAGCCCATTCCTCGGAAGCTGCTGACGGCGCATCCCGAATTGCTCGATTGAGCGCGTAGGCTTCATAACAGCTAGCCCGTTCGAATGTGCGCCCTTCTGGCTAGAGCAGACCGAGTTCGCGTGAAGAAAACGCCTCGGAACAAGGATCTAGCGATTGACCAGCCACAGGATGACGCTGATCGCCAGGCTGAGTAGGATCGATGTCATGAGCGGAAAATAGAAAGAATAGGTCGGCCGCTCGATCATGATGTCGCCGGGAAGGCGGCCGAGCCCGAGCTTTCCGAGCCAAGGCCACAGCAGGCCGGCTGCAACGAGCACCAATCCAAAGATGATGAGTGTTCGCGACATCATGCACCTCCGTCAGCCTGTGGCATGAACCCTACCTCCTTCCGCCGACTTCATCGATATGCTGCAGCAAATCCGCCGGGTCCTCATACACGCGGATGGCGCCCGCCTGCCGCAACTCGTCGGCACCGTAGCCGCCAGAGAGCAGGCCCACGCCGAGAGCGCGGCAGCGGGTGGCGGCGAGCATGTCCCAGATCGAGTCACCGACCACAATGGCGCGCTCGACGCTGGTCTTGAGGCGGTCGGCCGCGGCGATGAACAGGTCCGGGTCTGGTTTTGCGTATTTCACCTGGTCACGGGTCACGACCGGAGCCCGTTCGGGGTCGACGCCGAGCGAAGCGAGGTTCACCGCCGCGGTCTCCATCCGTCCGGAGGTTGCGATCGCCCAGGGCATTTTCTCGCGGGTGAGAAAGTCGAGCAGCTCGCGCGCGCCCGGCAGCGGACGGATATCGCGCGCCAGCGCGCGGTAGGCAACTGCATGCGCGTGACGGAGCCGTTCGATGCGGTCGGGCTCGATTGCAAAGCCCATCTCGCGCAGGAGCTGGTTGGTGAAGAGCCCGCCGCTCATGCCCACCTTGCGGTGGATGCGCCAGACCGACAGCTCGATGCCTTCCGTATCCAGCGCCGCCTTCCAGGCCAGCACATGCTGGTAGACGCTGTCGACCAGCGTGCCGTCGAGGTCGAACAGAAACACCGGTTCGATGCGCATCAGGGCTTCCTCCTGTGGTGGCGGGTTCCGCGGGCCGGGCACAAGGCAGCTCGGTTCTCCCTTCGCTTAACGGATCACCTTAACGGGGGTTCAGATGGGAGAACCACCACACTAGCGCTCCACCACACCATCCTTTGATTGGCACACATTGGCGTCCATCGCGGCTGCGCCCTATGCTCGCTCTAGCTGCGGGGCGACCCCGATAAGGATCTTGCCATGGGACGCTTCGCCTCCACCGTCGAGTTGTACGAAAAATTCCGGCCGCCCTACCCGGTCGAATTCTTCCGCGGCGTCGCACAGAAACTGAACCTGTCAAAGCAACACGCGCTGATCGATCTCGGCACCGGGCCCGGGCTGCTCGCGCTCGGTTTTGCTCCCTATGTCGGCCGTGTCACCGGCGTTGATCCGGAATCAGCCATGCTCGCCGCCGCGCGCGCCGGAGCGCAGCGCGCTGGACACACGCTCACCCTGATCGGAGGCCGCGCGGAAGACCTCCCCGAGAGCGTGGGCCGCTTCGATCTCGTCACGATCGGCCGCGCGCTGCACTGGATGGACAAGGACGCGCTCGGCGCGCTGCTCGAACGGCTGGTAGAGCCACAGGGCTCCGTAGCTGTCTGCGCGTCGTTCTCGGCGCGCGACGGCAGCAACGCCTGGCTCGACGAATACAACACGGCACGGTGCGCCTGGTCAGACAAAAAGCTCCGCTCGGAGTCACGACCGGAAAAGCGGGCGCACCGCGACTTCGCTGCCGCGCTGGGGGGCACGGCTTTCCACGCGCGCGAGACGATCCAGGTCGAAACCACCCAGGAGGTCTCGACCAGCGATCTCGCGCAGCGCGTGCTGACCTTCTCGTCGTCCTCGCCGGCCGCGCTCGGCGACAAGGTCGACGCCATGCTGGCGGATGTCGAGATGCGGCTGGCGCCATTCGGCCGCAACGGCCGTCTTACGGAAACGGTGGTGTCGATGGCGCAACTCGCGCGGCGCTAAAACGCGATTGCGCGCGCTAGGGCGTGTGCTCATAAAGGCGCATAAGTCGGCTGTTGCTGGCTAAGCGGAAATCTTCTGTTCAATTAGAGCATTGCCGATTTTTGGCCGAGAGCGATCGTTCGGTCCGCGGCTCGTTCGATCACTTCCGTCGGCTCTCGTGGAACGTTGGCGCCGGAACCGCGTTCCTGGCTACCGAGTACGGGTGGATTGGCATCGATCATCAAAGCTATGGGGGGCGAGCGTGGGACTGTCCTGGCAACAAGGTCCGCTCTCCACGGGAGCAATCGGCCGCTTCCTGATACCCGAACCGCTGCCGAAACGGCTGTTGTACGTCGAGCGATTGCGCCGGCGCATGCGCGTGCGCTTCGGTGGAATCTGGATCGCCGATAGCGAGAATGTCCTCCTGCTCTTCGAACCGGGCCGCTATCCGGTCGCCTACTTCTCGGAGACCGACGTCGCTCCGAACGTCCTGGAACGGACCGAGCATACCACCCAACACCCCGATCTCGGGCTCACGTCCTGGTACGGCGTACGGGCAGACGAGCAGCACATCGCGCCGCAAGGAGCGTGGCAGCACACCAACCTCCCCGCACATGCAAGCGAACTGCAGGCACGCGTCGCGTTCGCGTGGCGTGCCATGGACGCTTTCTATGAGGAAGACGAACGGATCCTGGGCCATGCAGCTGACCCCTATCACCGCATCGACATTCGCCAGGTCTCCCGTCACCTCGTGGTCCGCCATCGTGACCGGATCATCGCCGATACAGAGCGGCCGGTGGTCCTCTACGAATCTGGCTTCGCACCGCGCTGGTACGTTCCACGCGCCGACATCGATGAGTCCGCCCTCACGCCTGTGAAGCTCCAGACTTTCTGCCCGTACAAGGGACTCTGCAGCTACTACTCAATCGATGACGCGCGCCAAGCGGCATGGTCGTATCCTGACGCCTATCCCGAGGTCCGCCGCATCTCCAACATGGTCTCGTTTGAACCGGACATCGCCTCGGTCCATCTCGATGGCACGCAGCTTCATCTCGAGCCGGGCCAGACGGTGGTTCCGCACGGTCCCGATCGCAACCTCGACGTCGCCGAGCTGGAGCGAGCCCCCGGCGGCGGGCGCGCAACGGTTACGAGCGGCTAGGAAAGGACCTCCGGTCCCCATCAAAGCGGAGCGGGACATGGCTCGACTACTGTCGGTGAACGTCGGACTTCCGCGCAATATCGAGTGGAAGGGTCGTACTGTACACACCGGGATCTGGAAAAACCCCGTGCGTGACCGCTGTCGGGTCGGCCGGTTGAATCTGGACGGAGACGGTCAAGGCGACCTGGCCGGCCACGGGGGTGAGCAGCGAGCCGCCTTCGTCTACCAAATCGAATCGTATCGCTACTGGCAGGAGCAGCTGAAGCGAACCGACTTCGTCCACGGACAGTTCGGAGAGAATTTCACGGTCGAAGGGTTGCCCGACGACGTCGTTTGCATCGGCGACCGTTATCAAATCGGCGGCGCATTGTTCGAGGTCACTCAACCTCGCGTGACTTGCTACCGCGTTGGCATTCGGATGGAGGAGCCGCGGATGCCGGCATTGCTCACCTCCAGCGGACGGCCGGGGTTCTATTTCCGCGTCCTGCAGGAAGGCGAGGTATGCGCGGGCGACGAAATCGTGAAAGTGGGAGAGGCAAATGAGCGAATGACCGTCGCAGAAATTAACGCGCTTCTCTATTCGCCCAATCATCCGCGCGATCTATTGGAGCGCGCCTTGCGGATCGAGGCACTTTCGCCTGGATGGCGCGCGTCGTTTGAGGCGTTTCTGCAAAGCCCAACGACTGCCGCGGGTGGCAACCCGGCGCTCGCGCCGGTAGCAGCCGCGCATCCGGTTGCACCAGGATTTCAGCCGCTTGCAGTGGCGGCGATCGAACAGGAATCCGCGGATGTTCTCTCCCTGTTGATGCGGCATCCAGACGATCAGCCGCTGCCGCCGGCTCTGCCCGGTCAGTACGTCGTCTTACGTCTTGAACGGACCGGCGGCGGCCCGCCGCTCTTTCGCAGCTACTCGCTCTCGGGTCCCGTCTCGACGGAGCGCTATCGGATCAGTGTGAAGATCGAGCCGAATGGAGCGGCTGGAACCTACTTGCGCGAGAATGTCCGGGTGGGCGATGTTCTCGACGTCAGTTCGCCACGCGGAAGCTTCGTTCTGCAGTCTGGAGAGCAACCTGTGGTGTTGCTTAGCGCAGGAATCGGGGCAACGCCTGTTCTGGCGATGTTGTACGCGCTGGCGGCGGCTCACTCGACACGGCAGGTCTTGTGGCTGCACGCGGCTCGCGACCGGGAGCATCATCCATTTGGCGCCGAAGTCCGCCGCCTCATTCCCGTACTCACCAACGGCCACAGCTATGTTTGTTACAGCAGGCCGGGCTCGCGCGACAAGGTAGGGGAAGATTTCGACTCTACCGGTCACCTGTCGCGATCGGTCTTCGACACGGTCGGCATCCCACGAGAGGCGGATATTTACCTCTGCGGGCCGAGTCGCTTCATGGCAGACATGAAGGAGGCGCTCGCAGCTATGGACGTGGCGCCGGAGCGGATTCATGTCGAGATCTTCAATGGCAGCGAGTCGATGACGCCTGGTATCGTCGGCGAAACGACGCGAGCTCCGCATCTGCCGAAGGACGACGCCGACACCGGTCCGCTGGTATCGTTCGCGCGAAGCGGCATCGCCGCACACTGGAAGGCGTCAGCCTACCAGAGCATTTTGGAGCTGGCCGAGGCGTGCGATGTCCCGGTCCGTTGGTCGTGCCGGACCGGCGTTTGTCACAACTGCGAAAGCGGTTTGGTTTCAGGTGCGGTCGCCTATGAACCGCAGCCACTCGATAAACCCGCCGATGGAAACCTTCTCGTTTGCTGTTCACGACCAACTTGCGACGTCGTCATCGATTTGTGAGCCCCGAGAGCGCATCCAGACCGAAGACGGAGCCGCAGCGCGATGAAGAACTTCAAATCCGCGGCACTAGAGCAGACCGAGTTCGCGCAGTTCGCGGCGCATCGGCTCCGGCATGGCGGCCACACCTTCGGCCGCCTTGCCGAGATCTGGCGGGGCGTCCTTCGCATTCAGGTAGCGCCATCCCTGGAAGGGACGCATCGGCCGCGGCGACACCGGGATCAACTTCGGCTCCATGATCAGGCGGCATCGACCGATGCCCTCACTGTCGCGGAAGGGTTCGATGCCGACGAGCTTCTCGCGCGCGGCGATTTCGCCTTTGATCACCCAATAGATCGATCCGCCGTCGAGCAGTTCCTCTTCGCGCTTCGGCGTCATGCGCGTGACGTGGACGTGACGCGCCGGCTGTCCCTTGGCTTTGGCCTGACGAACGCGCTCGGCGATCCAGTCCTTCAAATCCTTGACGGACGTCGCACCGACGCTGAGTTTGATGAGATGAAGCGGCATATCAGACGATCGCAGAGACGCGTCACGCGTCTCAGAGAGATTGGGAGCTAGTTATCTTCGCTCTGAGCGGGCGGCGGTGCAAGCTGCACGGGGGTCTGCGCCGGGGCTTGTGCACGCGATTTCGGTGGCGCTGCCGGCGCGGCCTTCTTTGCGGCCGGTGGCGACTTCGCGGCAGGCGTTGGCGCAGGCGGCGGGATCAAGGTTGCACCGGGTGAAGGCCGCGCGGGCGTTGCGACAAGGTTCTCCACCTTTTCCTTTTCTTTCTCCGGCTTCTCCGCGGAACGCGGCGCTGATTGCGAGCCCTGACCAGACGGCTCCGGGCTCATGATACTGACCGGCGGGATGGAGGCAGCGCTCGGGAAGTCACCCGACACCGGCCGGCCCGGTGGCGGCACGGTTCCCAGCGCGGCCAGCGGCGCACCCTGCACGCTTGCAGTCCCGGTGACGGCCGGCGCAGCGGTCCATGCGGCGGCGTGCCGCTCGACCAGCCCGTCGTACAACTTCTCAGTCATGTTCGAGGAAATCTGAGCGGAATTGGTCAGCGACCGAAAGAACGGACATGGCGCCGCCAGCGTGCAGCCATCGCGCGTCGTGAGGACGTGGGCCACAAACCCAAAGCGATCACGCTCGATCGTACGCCGAAGCGCATTCAGCTCGGGTGTCATGACCTTATCGGCGGCCGCGACGTTTCCGAAGCTTGCAAGCCTGGTGACCTGCGCGGCGGTATAGGACACCGCGGCGGCGGCGGTATCAGCGGAGGCAAACAACGCCCTCTCGCACGCGTTCTCGACGCTTTCGCCCGCCAACCCATCAAGACATGACAGCGCCGGCAGTGCGGCAGCCGAATGAGCCGGTGATCCGATCTCGGCGGCCAGACGCGCGCCGGTCCCTCCCGTCGCGCGCATCATGCCCGCGACGGCGATACCAATTGCAAGCAGTGTAATGACGGCCAGCGCACCGTTCGCGACTGATCTCTCAGCGCGAAACAGCGTGACCAGAAGGACGATCGCAAAGAAGCCTGCGGCTGCAACCGTCAGCCACATCGGCAGATTTGGCGAATACCACAACTGGTCGATTGATGAAGGCAATGCCTGGTTCATGTGCGGTCTCCCTCAAGATGAACCAGACCACGCTCTGCGCTGCGCGCACTCGTGCGGTGGTTCAGAAGTTCGCCTGATTTTTCCTGAGAGTCCTTCCAGCGAACTTCTGAATCGAAACCACACTAGAGGCATTTATGCCTGAGCGAGCTGACTTTCCTTGGCAACGCGCTCGAACGCTTCAGTCGCGCTCTTGATCCGGTACTGGCAGTCATCACCATCCGTCGGCAGGAGGCGAATAACCTCATACATACCGCTTGCGGCTGGTCGCGCCACATTGCTTGCCGTGAAATAGACAGTCTCTCCAACGCCGAATTTGTGCTTCAACACCCTGCTCCATTACGCGCGATTGCGCATTTGGTGGCCTGCCGTGTCCCCGGCAGTGGCCGTTTGAACGCCCGGCAGGCGTATAGCACGCGAGAACCGGCTTTGGCCAGGTAAATCGCACTGCATATCAAATGAAAATTATCTTATTTTACAATATGATAAGGCCGATTTTGCGGGCTGCACGAGGGGCAAAGCAGGGTCCAGCCGAGCGCAACCCGAAAATTCCCGGTTCCAAGGGTTCTCAAGCAAAGTCAGAGACTTGGGTGAAAACGCCTCGTGGAGCGGATTTGACGTTCGCTACCCTTCTCGCCGCGAGCTCGTGATGCGAACGTCAAATCCCAAAGCTCCACTCAAATCTTATATTTGCTAGTGGTCCTTCAATTCTAACGTTCGCAAGGGTGCCGGCCGAGACGGGATGCGAACGTTAGAATCGGACCACTAGGCGGTGTGTGGAAGCGTTCCGGAGGGGCTTGCTTGGTCAACCGCATTCGGCAGAACCTGCGCGAGAACTGTCGAAAGCTGGTCCACAGGAATGCCAAAGCGGCCAGCTAATTGCCTGACCATGTCGCTGCCCAGGACCTGCTGCAATTGCTGAGCACTGATCGGGAGGTTCTGTCCCGTTCCGATCCACGATTTCGCCTGCTCTCCGAAGCCGGCCTGCTCAAGCTTAGCGACAATCGACGACAATCCACCCTGCCCGCCATTGCCGAGCACTTCGCTCAAGACCACCGGAATGACGGCAGCCTCGATCTCGCTGGCGGCTTTCGAAGCCATCATGCTGGTCAGCGTATCCAGAATTCCCATGTGCAGTCCCACGATAAAAATTCGTTTCAGAATTCGAGGCTGCTTCCCGCTCGCCGGTCAAGCGAGCCTGCAAGCACATTTCCGCGAGGTGCGACACCGATGGCGCGGTCAGTCAACCTCAAATCTTTCAATGACAAGCGTTTCGGCGAGTCCCGCCGCTGTCCAATCCTTGAAAGCCGCGTTGGCCTGCATGGTGTTCATGTATTCGCGGACCGGAGGCGTCACCTCGACGGCGTAGGTATGAAAGCGATGCACGACCGGCGCATACATCGCATCGGCACCGCTGAATGCTCCAAAAAGATAGGGCCCCTCGCCCGCATGACGCTGACGGCAGTCGGTCCAGATCTGCTGGATACGCGTGACATTGGCTTTCGCCTCGTCTGAAAGCGCCTTCGCTCCGATAGGCCGGTGAAGATTCATGCCGCATTCATTGCGCAGCGCCATGAAGCCCGAATGCATTTCAGCCGAGATCGACCGGGCACGCGCACGGCTGCCGCGGTCCTGCGGCCAGATATGCGCGTCAGGAAATCGCTCGGCCAGATATTCAATGATCGCAAGCGAATCCCAGACCGTGATTTCGCCGTCGATCAGCGCGGGGACCTTGCCCGATTGCGTAAAGCCCAAGATGCGGCGCTTGTCGGCGTCGCCCGTGTAAAGCGGGATGAAAATTTCGTTGAAAGGAATGCCGGACGCTTTCAACGCCATCCATGGCCGCATCGACCAGGAGGAATAATTCTTGTTGCCGATCACAAGCGTCAAAGACATTGGTCAAAACTCCGTTTGCAGGAACATGTTGACATGGCGAGCTGCGCTCGTGCAACCGGCGTTGCCGCGCCCATCACGGCGTGGCAGCATCACCGACAAACAACGCGGCAAGGGCCTCTCTCGTGAGTCTGTTCACCGTCCCCGACCTCTTTGCGATCGGTTTCTTCATCCTCGCCTGGGCGGTTTACGCAATCACCCTCGAGCGCATGCCCCATGGCCGCAACAGCCTCAACGCCCGCATGAACATCTACCGCGAGGTCTGGATGCGGCGGATGCTCG
This sequence comes from Nitrobacteraceae bacterium AZCC 1564, assembly GCA_036924835.1. Lineage (NCBI taxonomy): Bacteria > Pseudomonadati > Pseudomonadota > Alphaproteobacteria > Hyphomicrobiales > Nitrobacteraceae > Nitrobacteraceae bacterium AZCC 1564. Next base: position 5,774,863 of record JBAGRR010000001.1, on the reverse strand, counting down.
ACCGCGAAGTCCGCATCGTCGATACGCAAATCATGGGTTCGTTACAAAACGGCACGGCGTTCTTTGCCTCCACAAGCCTGCTAGCGGTCGGCGGCGGGTTGACCCTGCTGCGCTCCACCGACGAGGCAATGTCCGTGCTGTCGACCTTGCCGTTCGGCATCCGCAGTTCGACGGCGCTGTGGGAGTTGAAATCAGTCGGGCTGATCGTGATCTTCGTGTACGCTTTCTTCAAATTCGCCTGGGCCTATCGCCTGTTCAACTACGTCGCGATTCTGCTTGGCGCGACGCCCCCATCGGAACGAAAGGACACGCCGGAAGCGCAAGCGCACGTCATGCGCACCACGCGGTTGTTCCAATCCGCAGGGCGTCACTTCAATCGCGGCCAGCGCGCCTTCTTCTTCGCGCTCGGATATCTCGGCTGGTTTATCAGTCCGTGGGTGCTATTCGCGACGACGCTGGCTGTGGTCATCGTCATCTGGCGCAGACAGTTCGATTCCGATTCTTATCGCGCCATGGCGCGATAGCCGAAGTTGCCTTGCCGCGCCGTCGTGAATGCGTCATGGCATGGTCATGAACAGCTTCGATTCGAACTCGTCCGCCGCCAAGCCACTCACGACCAAGCCACTCACGACCAAGCCACTCGATGACGCCATTCTGGAAGTGCTGGCACGTCCCGAGGTCAAAACCCTCAGCGCACCGGAAATTGCGAATGCGATTGCAACCGACGGCGACTGGCACGACCTGCTGGTCCCGATCCGTAGCACCGCCGTCGCCCTCGCCCAGGCGGGACGCCTTGTGATCTATCGCAAAGGAAAGCCCGTGGACCCAACCGATTTTCGTGGGGTCTATCGTCTCGGACTTCCACGGCACGATTGATCGCAGTCAGTCGCGCTAGTGTCCCTTCTCCGAATAATCGACCAATTTGCGACGCGCTCGCACGGTTATTCGGAGACGAAAGGACACTAGCCAAATCAAAACGCTAGTGTGGCTTTTGTCTCGCAATTGCCGATAAGAGACGAGCCGCACGTAAGGTCGGCAATTGCGAGACGCCGTACTAGCAGCCCTCACCTTCATTTGCATCCTTGCACCCGCTCGACAAACGCGGGCCGGGAAACAATTCGCTGCTGCGCCCTGTCAGCCAGTAAACGATCAAGCCAGTCCATTCGTGGATCGCGGTATCGGCACGCGCAAGACCATCGCTCATCCTGCTGAAAGGCTCTGTCGCCTCTATCCATCCTTGAGAGCGCCAATCCACAGGATAAGCTTCGACCTCGAAGCCCACCTTTCGAAACGACCCGATTGATCTCGGCATATGATACGCGGACGTCACAAGCAGCCAGCGCTCGCCTGGTTTCGGTGACACCAGCCGCTTCGTAAACATGGCATTTTCAGCAGTGGTGCGAGACTGGCTTTCCAAAATGATCCGGTCTTTCGCTACGCCAAACTCTTCGAGAATTTGCCCTGCGATAGGAGCATCAGGCAATGCGGGCTGGATCAGGTTTCCGCTTCCTCCGGTGAAGACAATACGAGCAGACGGATATTGTCGCGCCAATTTCAGCATCGTCAGAATACGCTCCCCCGATGCATCCATTTCAACCGATCCGCGCGCGGCTGTCCCTTCGGCGTTGATGGTTCCGCCAAGCACCACGATTCCATCGGGGGCCCGGCCATCCGCCTTCCAGGCTGGAAAACGCTCCGTCAGCGGCAGTAGCAACCAATTTGGTATTGGCGACAATCCAATGAGCAGGAGGAGAGCGAGCCCGACGACGACAAGTGACACCGCGGTCCGCCGAAATGGCGTAGCAATCAGCAGCACCAAACCAAACACGCACAAAATTATGAGCGCATTGGATGGCAATGCGAAGAAATTCAGAACCTTGGAGAGAATGAAAAACATAAGCTCCACGCCGCAGTACTGGTCCGTAACGTTCGCATCCCGTCTCGGCGGGCACTCTTGCGAACGTTAGAATAGAAAGACCACTAGCAAATATTAAGATTCTAGTGGAGCTTTGGATTTGACATTCGCTTGACGAACTCGCGGCCGGGTGGATAGCGAATGTCAAATCCACTCCGCTAGATGACAAACCCGAATGGGCGATCAGCGCCGCCAGATCAATCCCATTTCGGCGCAAATCCGAAATCCACGATCCGGCCTTCTTGCGTGCCCATGGCGGAGATTTCATCCATCTCCTGATCGGTCAGTTCGAAATCGAAAATGTTCATGTTTTCGGACAGCCGCTCGATGCGCGACGTGCGCGGGATCGCAACGACATTCTGTTGGATCAGCCAGCGCAAGGAAACCTGCGCCGGAGACTTTCGATAGAAGCGGCCGATGCGATTGAGCACCTCCGCATTCTTCACCCGCCCCTTCGCGACTGGACTATAGGCGACCAGCGCCAGCCCATGTGATGCGCAGGCGGCAAGCACCTTCGACTGGTCGAGAAACGGATGATACTCGACCTGATTACAGACCAGCGGCTCGGGCGAAATCGCGACAGCCTGCTCGATCAACGCCACGGTAAAGTTCGAGACGCCGATGTGCCGCGCAAGGCCACGCTGCTTGGCCTCCGCAAGCCCGCCGAGCGTTTCTTCAAGAGGCACCTGAGGATTGGGCCAGTGCAGCAGCAGCAGATCGACCTCGGTCATCCGCAGCCGGGCAAGGCTCTCCTTGGTCGAACGTAAAAGATCATTGGGCGCGAAATGCGTCGTCCAGACCTTCGTCGTCACGAAAACTTCGGAACGATTGACGCCGGACGCACGAACGCCCTCGCCCACTTCGCGCTCGTTGTCATACATCTGCGCGGTATCAATGTGGCGATAGCCAAGACGAAGCGCCTGCTCAACAATCCGCGCGCAGGTCCGTCCACTCAACTCCCACGTCCCGAGCCCAATCGCAGGAATGCGCGCGCCATTTGCTTCAACGAATTCCATGAGGGATCCTGTGACGGAAATAAACCGGGAGAGACACCTCGGTATCATGACGTGCGAGTGGGAGATTGCCAAGCAACCCCGTGACGCGCCCCGGAAAAGTGAGCAGCACTTACCCCCGGCGAGCAAGTGCCTCAAAAACGGTGTCAGGCGCGTGCGCAATCACCGCCAACAACGCCCGCGCCGGGCCGCGTGGCGAACGTTTGCCTTGCTCCCAATTGCGGATCGTTTCGAGCGGGACGCTGAGACGCGCCGCGAACTCGGCTTGCGTCAGCTTTGCGCGGAGGCGCAGGTCACGCACAGGCGGCGTCGCCGACGTCTCCTCCGGAGCAACGATGTCAGTCTCTGGCACCAAGGGTGCCTCTCGTCCGTCGATCAGTTGAACGATCCGCCCGTCCGCCTTCAATCGCAATCGCTGTTGCATGGTCATCTCCCCGGCCCGTAAGAGTCGACGACACGTGGTAAATGAAGATTTAAGAAAACGCGGCGAATTGTCCGGGGAATTCAAAATTCTCCGGACAAGTTTGGCTTATCGCATGCGCGCGTAGGCGCTGCGGAACGCGTGACGATGGTGACGCCGGCCGCCGCCATGGGCGAAGCGCAGGCCCATCTCCCGGCCTCCGGCTTCGTCATAGGAGATGTGGATGTGCCGCACCCGACCAGCATCGGTGGAGTAGCCACCGGTCCAGCCCTTCAGTTCCGTGTAGATGCAGCCGTACGGGCCGCGAACATCGACTGCCTTGCCTTGCGCGTGAAGCGACATGCGCCGCGTACCCGCGATGCGCGTGTGGCGGACACCTGAGATCGCATGAGTTCCGGGACACGCAGCCTGGATCGATGCGAGCTTGGCAGCCAGCGGCGATACGAGCCCGGACAAGGAGACACCTGCTTCCGTTTCGGACATGCGTGGTGCATGGGCATGGCGCGTCTGCCGCACGACCGACGTATCGAAATCCGGAGTTTGAGTATCAAGGTCGGGGGTGAGTGATGCTGTTCGGATTTTGGGTTCAGCTTCGGTTCCAAGACCGACGCCCATACAAGGCATTGTAATATTGCATTCCGGAGAAATAGCTGGTGCGCGCGTGCGGGCTTCCGCCACAGAACAAAGCACACACGTCGCCACTACGGCGCAAAATAGTCGTCCCAATTGTTGTACTCCAAGTGAAGGTAGTCAGCCGGATGGCTCAGCACGTCAGGCGTGCATGCATCACGAAGCTGAAGTCTGGATCGTCGGGAAAGATCGCATCGACGAGCCGGTGAAGGCTGAGTTCCACATGAGGGAACCGGCCATAATGTGGCAGTCGTATGACAATTTCGGAGCGGAAATGGCAGCCGTGCTGACGCTTAATCCACAGCTATTTCAGCCCGAACCACAGCGTCGCAATGCCGAGAAATGCAAAGAAGCCAACGACGTCTGTGACCGTGGTGACAAACGTGCCCGAGGCCACCGCGGGATCGGCTTTCAATCGCTCGAGCGCCATCGGAATGAGAATGCCGCCGAGCGCGCCGGCAATCAGGTTGCACGTCATGGCGAGCCCGATGACCATCCCAAGGCCAGGGATCTGAAACCAGGCCGCCGCAGCAACGCCAGTGATGATGGCGAAGGCTAGGCCATTGACGAGGCCGACGAGGCCTTCACGCATGATCACCCGCAACGCGTTATTTGCACCGAGTTCGCGCGTTGCAAGTGCACGAACCGCAACTGTCATGGTCTGGGTCGCGGCGTTGCCGCCCTGGCTCGCCACAATCGGCGCGAGCACAGCGAGCGCGACCATCTTCTCAAGTTGTCCTTCAAACAAGCCTAGGACAGCGGACGCAAGAAATGCAGTCGCGAGGTTCACCAGCAGCCAGTTGAAGCGCCCCTTGGCGATGGTCCACACGGAGTCCGAGAGTTCTTCGTCGCGGGCGACACCGCCCAATGCCTTGATGTCTTCTTCGGCCTCCTCCTCGATGACGTCCACCACGTCGTCGATGGTAATCACGCCCACAAGACGGTCGCTGGTGTCCACCACCGGCGCGGCAACAAGATTGTACTTGCCGAACATGCGCGCCACTTCGGCCTGGTCTTCCAGCACAGACACGCGCCGGCGGTCTTCATCGATGAGCTTGGTGATCGACAGCGGCCGGTGCGCCCGCAGCAGCGCATCGAGCGGCACCGCGCCGAGCAGATGCTGCGCGTAGTCCACCACGTAGATTTCGTAGAAGCGATCCGGCAGGTCCGGGGTATCGCGCATGTATTCGATCGCCTGCAGGGCGGTCCAATCCGGCGGAACGGCGATGAACTCCGTCTGCATCCGGCGGCCGGCGGAATTGTCCGGGTATTTGAGGCTGCGCTCCAGTGTGACGCGCTCGGACAGCGGCAGCTTTTCGAGGATTTCCTCCTGATCCTCTTCGTCGAGGTCTTGCAGCAGTTCGACGGCGTCGTCCGACTCCAGTTCACGGACACCCTCCGCAACCGTTTCCGGCTCAAGCTCTTCAAGGATCTCTTCGCGGACCGCGTTGTCGACTTCGTTCAGCGCCGAGAAGTCGAAGTCCGTGCTGGTCAGCTCCACCAGCCGCGGCCGCAGGTCCGGCTCCAGTGCCTCGATCAGGTTGCCGAGATCGGCCTCGTGAAGCTCGGCGACGATCTTGCAAAGGAAGTCGGAGTCACTTCGCTGAACCGCATCCGCAATCATGCCGACAAAGCGGGGGCGGATCTCTCCATCCTCATCCCGCATCGGGTACCGGTCGAGCACGGAATCGTGAACCGCGCGGTCCGCCTCGGCGAGGTCTTGATCGTCGGCCATGCCGGGGCCTCGCAGGGTTAAAGAAGATTTGCTGATTTGCCTGTGCTTATCAGGCATTACCTAATCGACTGTGCGGAACGCAATGCTAAATGTGCGACGCGCGAAAACAGCGCCCGGAAAAATCACGATGCTCCCATTGAAGTCTGCGCTGCTGGCGCTCGTCGTCTGCACAACAGCGGCCCACGCGGCCGACTGCCCACGGAAAGACGTGCTCGGTACCTCGCGCGTGCTGGCCGTGGATGCGCAGACCACTCCCCGCGTCGGCCTCAAGAGCTTTCCGCAGACCTTGCCGCTCGCCGACAAGGAAGTCGTGCTCACATTTGACGATGGCCCCTTCCCGCCGACCACATCTAAGGTTCTCGCGGCGCTCGCCGCTGAATGCGTTCAAGCCACGTTTTTCCTGATCGGCAAAAGCGCCGAAGCCAATCCGATCATGGTGCGGAGGATGGCCGCTGAGGGCCACAGCATCGGGCACCACACCTGGTCGCACCGGATCCTCGACCAGACCGGCCAATCCGAGGCGATCGAGGAAATCGACCGCGGGTTCGCCGCCGACGAGATGGCCCTTCACGGCAAGGCCAGCCGCGTCCCCACGACGCCGTTTTTCCGCTTTCCCGGCTTTGCATCGACACCCGCGCTCCTGGCGAACCTTCAGTCCCGCGGCATCACGGTGTTCGGGGCCGATCTGTGGGCAAGCGACTGGAATCCGATGACGCCCGAACAGCAGCTTCAGCTTCTCACCGAACGCCTCGACTATGCCGGCAAAGGCATCATCCTGATGCACGACACCAAGGCCCAGACAGCAAGAATGCTGCCGGCTTTCCTGCAGTATCTCCGGCGCAACAACTACAAGGTCGTCCACATTTTGGCCGCGCAGCCGGCCAAAAGCTCGCCCCCCGACCGATAACCCCACGCAATTAAGTCGGTATTCACAGGCATGGCGATAAAACGATGGCGTCTAGTGTGGCGGTTCAGAAGTCCGCATCATTCGTGCGGCGAGTCCGGAATGCGGACTTCTGAACCAAAGCCACACTAGAACAATAACTTGCTAGTGGAGTGGATTTGACATTCGCTCCCCACCCGGCTTCGAGTTCGTCAAGCGAATGTCAAATCCAAAACTCCACTAGAAACTTATATTTGCTAGTGGTCCTTTGATTCTAACATTCGCAGGAGATGCCTGCTGAAACGGAATGCGAATGTTAGAATCGGACCACTACTGTCCTTCGATTCCGAAGTTCGCAGACGAACGTGCAGCGGAATGATGCGAACTTCGGAATCGGGACACTAGCCACGATGGTTTCCCAATGGAATGCAGACCGAACATGAGACGATCCACCCTTCTGCTGCTGGGTTGCTTGATCGCGTCCGCCTGCCTCGGCTCTGCGCAGGCAAAAGCGGCTGACTGCCCCAATCCGGATGCGCTCGGCACGTCCCGCACCATTGTGGTCGACCCGACGGAGCATCCCCGCATCGGGACCATGCAGTACAACGAAACGTTACCACTCAACGATCACGAGGTCGTTCTGACCTTCGACGACGGCCCACTGCCTGCCCACACCAATCCAATCCTCGACATCCTGGCGGCACAGTGCGTCAAAGCGACGTTCTTCATGGTGGGCCGCATGGCCCAGGTTTACCCGCAGGATGTCCGTCGCGTCTACGACGCCGGTCACACCATCGGCACGCACAGCCAGAACCATCCATTTCGCTTCGGCGACCTGCCGCCGGAGCGCATGACCTCGGAAATCGAGGATGCGATCACCAATGTCAGCGCAGCTCTCGGCGATCCGGCAAAGGTCTCGCCTTTCTTCCGCGTTCCTGGCTTGCGGCGCGCCAACAGCGTCGAGACCTATCTCGCCAAGCGCGGCATCATGACATGGAGTGCGGATTTTCCCGCCGATGACTGGCGGCACATCACCTCGGCGCAGGTCGTTCACTACGCACTGTCGCGGCTGGAAGCCAAAGGCAAAGGCATTCTTTTGCTGCACGACATTCAAGCCAGAACACAGGCTGCGCTCCCGGTCATCCTGCGTGAGTTGAAGGCGCGCGGCTACCGCATCGTCCATGTGGCCGCAGCAACGCCTGCGCAGCCGAAGACGGTCACTGACCCCGCGCAATGGGTGCCGCATTGGATGCGTGGCGCAGTCGCCATGGCCAAGGGTCCCGCGCCCGGATTCGTATTCGGTGCAATCGAGAACCCGGCACGCGGACCACGCTCAGCGCGATCGGTCTGGCTGGCGCAACGACCACCGCATGCCCGCCCTTCAACCAATGCGCTGCTGATGCCCGCAAAAGGCCGCTTCCAGATCAATCGGGAAATCGGGGCAATGCGGCGGCCAGGCCCAACGCCCAAGAGTGCGGCGCATACACCATTGCCCGGCAGCTGGCCGATCACGGCTGGGGACATGACATTTCGCCCGATTGCCGGTCCAGTGAAAACAGGCAGCCGCACCGACATACCCGCCACCCCCGGTGTGCGATAGCGGCAACGCATCAACCGAGATCGGTCCTGAACCGCGGGGCATGGTCCGAATTCGCTTGGTGGAATCTATCGCGCGCCCCTAAACTGCTAGTGACATTCGTAAAGTGCCTGCTGCGAGGTGATATGAATGTCAGAACCGGAACACTAGCGATTATCTCTTTTCAGTCTGAATAAGGGGCAGTGAAATGAGGTTGTTGATCGGCGCGGCAGTCATGGCAACGGCACTTGCTGCCGGCACACTCTTCCAAGGGCGACAAGCTTCAGCGGAACAGGCACCGCCACGGATCGAACGTCCGAATGAACGCGCGGCCACGGACATGAGCGCGCGCCATCGTCACTATCACCACCGGCGTCATCGCTACTATCGCACCGCAACGCTGCCGTACGACGGCTACCGTCCCTACCCACCCCCACCGCCCTGCTACCGTCACTGCGACTACGACTTGAATCTGCTGCCGTACTTTGGCCGAGGATGGTAAGTCGCGATGCGTGTGCTGCGGACAGTGATATGCGTCATGCTCGTGCTTGGCACGACCGACGCATACGCAGTGACCGCTGAGGTCGCGAAGAAGTGCAATGCTCTTCTGGCGAAGAAATTTCCGCCGCGCGTGGTCGGCAATCCGGCGGCCGGCAGTGCGCAAGGCACGGGGCCAGTGCAGCGGGAGTATTATAAGAAATGCATCGAGAGCGGCGGCAAGATCGAGGACGGTAACACGAAGCCTAAATAACAAATCAGGCCTCCGGCGTTGCTAGGAGACGGCGCGTAAGCCTGGGCCGGGCCTGATGGTCAGACGTTAAAGTGCCAAAGCAACAAAACGGCGGCCAATACGAGAGCAAAACTGATCGCCCATCCTACGCCATAGGCCCCTTCGTCGTCGGTTATCGGATCGCGCGTGTGAAGCCAGTGGTCAGCCATTGCAGCCTCCAATGAGCCTTGCCTAACCACAGAACCACAAATCCGCCCCAAAGGTTCCATTCGCAGGGTATCTTATGAGGGTCCCTGCGATCGCACCCAGGCACCAGACCTAGGAGGCCCCCTGCACAATATCGATTTCACGTCGTGGCAGAGCCTGCTGGCGACACTGATCGGGCTGGCGCTGTTCACGCTCATTGGCGTCAGCATCCGTCTGCTGGCGATGTTCACGATCCAGCAACGCCGCGAACGCATGAACCGACAGATCAACGAGCGGCTGCGGACCCTGATCGCGGCCTACAAAACGTTGGGCGGCTCGTTCACCGGCAATCTCACCGTCGATCCGACGCACCTCCGCGATCTGCGCCGCGCCGGCGAGCCCGTCGCCGAGAGCGAGACCACGGCGGCTCTGGATTTGACAGAGGGGAGCACTGAAGGATCAGACCGCCGCCGACGCATCCGTGACGCGGTCGAGGCGGCTTTGTCGGACATCATCCTGCTAGGGACCGAAGAGCACGTCCGCCTGGCCGAGCGCGCGGCGCGCGAGCTGGTCGCCGGGCGCCCCGTCCACGTCCATGAACTCGTCGTCTCGCTCCGTACCTTCATTCGCGACGCGCTCGATCTCGATCCGATCCCGCCTGACCTTCCGCTTCCAATGCAGGGCCCTGCACGCCCATCCAATTCCGGCGGGCGGGCCAAGGGCGAGCGTGGAGACAAAGACGCACGACAAGGCGCCGGCGGAAAAGGCGGTGGCATGGGTATGGGAATGGGTGGCGGCGGTATGGGCGCAGGCCTCGGAATGGGCGTCGATGTCGATGACATTTCCCCGCCCGATCACCGCGCATAGCTTTTTAGCCTGCCGTTCGCTCTGCCGTCATGCGAGCCACCACACAAATTCAACTTGAACCGCCGCGCTAATTTAGTAAAATAATTCTACAATTCACTAAATTGAAGCTAAGCCATGAATAGCGTGAATCAGGATGCGATCGACTCAATTGACTTGGCGCTCAGCACGTTAGGCTGCAGCCAGAAAGAACTTGCCCTGAAATTAAAGGTCTCGCCGACCCAAATCAGCAAGTGGAAGAAGGGCGAGTATATGTCCCTCGAAATGGAGGATCGCATCAAGGAGCTCACCAAGATCGGTGAGCATCGCCCTGCAGTCGTTCTCTGGGCTGGATCAGTCAAGAACGCCGATAAATGGGAAGAACTCTTTCATCGCTTAGCTGAACTCGCCGACGAAAGCAGTGAAACTGGATATGACACCTACCCCCTGCAAGACGACTTGGGTCTGTTGGGTTGGTCCACAGTCCGCGTTCTCAGCGACATGGGCGTCGTCCCGCCAAAGACGTTTCCAGAGGAGCTAATTTTAAAAGAGAGCGACGAGGAGGATGACGACGAGGAATGGGACTCCATTGATAAAAACCCATACTCGTTCCTTATTTATAAAATCTACAAATCGCTCACCGATGTCTATGGCTTCTACATTGCCTATGTTGATGAGTTGATCAGCGACAACAATGAACTACTCAACACAGACGCGGACAACATCGAACCGTGCCTCATAGAGCTCGCCGCTTCCAAAGTCGAAGACATCGACGAGAAATTTGCCCCCAAGTTCAGTGAGTTCAAATACAAAATCCGGAAGCAATACACTGAGTGGCTTACACTGGTGAAGGACAAGTCGTTCCGTGCAGGGATTCCACTTCGCGCGGAGTTGATGGACATGGTCAATGACGACCACGACTCGCTTGGAGAGACGGCAGAAGCCGAGGCTCTGGGTTTCAATGCGGCGCGGATTCATCCCGACATCTACATGAACGAATTGCTTCAAGGCATGCGCATCATCCACCAAGTATTGCCAGCGATCATGAAAAAGCTCGGCATGGACGAGAAGGACTTCACCCTGGACAAGTCGGACCTCTATATTTGAACCATCGTCAGCAGATGACGACCGATTAGGCGGCCAACGTTGTTAGGTTACCCCAACAACAAAAAGAATACCGACAAGACACTGCAGAACATTGAGATGTTGACCGCCAATTGGAGTCAGCAAAGGATGTGTCATGACCAACCTAACCGAAGGATCTAACAATCGGACCGACGAGCAGAAGCTTGCCCCGTTAAATAGCTACGAGGAAGCCCGTGCCCGACTAGCAGCTCTTCCTCCGGTCGAACGTCACTTCAGAAATGAGATTGCGACCCGGGATCGAAAGCATAACTGGAGCGCAGAGGTCGGTGGCCTGATTGGGCGAGCCTGGATCGGTAGGTTTCGCGTTTGTGACGACTCCCCATACCGCTTCAAAAGCCGTGAGATTTTCTTTGTGGTGGAACGAAATGGCTTGCGGGTCGCTGCAGGCACCCTGAAAATTTGGCGGGGCTTTTACGATGAGGACGGCGGAGGCTGGGACCTCCACGACTTTGTTCATCATTGCGATATGAACTCTCAAAGCGAGTACGATACGGCCACAACCGTCGCCAGAGTTTGGGGCGGTGACAACGAAAATAGGTGGTGGACTGACGACCCGTTTTGTTACGGCGATCTATGTAGCTTCGATAGGCTGGTGATCGATGCAAAGACCACAGCCGAGGTCGAGGCTTCATGGCAGATCGTCAACGCCCTGATCAAGCGCATTCGACGCGGCGTGGCAGTGATGGTGCTCAAGGCATTTCCGCTCGATTACGAAGGCAACGAAACTACAGAGAATCGGGCTACCTTTGAGCGTCGACGGCGCGCACTTGTCAGGCTTTATCAGCGGCGAATTGGTTTTGAACGAGTCCCGCATGAGGTACTCGCTGACGAAGGATGGATGCTGCGCCTATTCAATGATGGCGCACGGCCAGATATTGAAGGCGGCTAACCGCGACCGACAAGATGAGCTGCCGAGCGCCAAGCGTGATAGGCCACCGCCTCAAGGCTTCGCACCGTCTCGACGCCAACGAGCGCCGCGTCGACGGTGAGCGTACCATTGGCGACCGCGCCGAGGGTCGCGCTGCGGTGGGTGCGCCGCAGTTCGCGCAGTTGCGTCGTACACTCCTCCAGCTTTGCAAGGGCTCCGTCGGTCAAGATCTCCTGCGGTGCTGCAATATCGGGCGGCGCCACACTGCGCGCAATCACGGCCGCACTTCGCATGGCTTCTGCGCACAGCTCTCCGGCGCGAATGTCCTCCGGTCCGCTACTCATCGCCCCGAAATTGATTCCTCCGTTCGCCCCGTCCGCCAATCGCGTCGCATGGTCGAGCGCATGCAATGTGCTCGTGAGACGCTGCTGCTCATCAGCGGTATCAGGCGGTCCGGTCACGTCCGACAAGAAGATTTGTGCCTGGTTTAACGCATCGGCCGCATCCTGCACCGATACGGTGTCCTTCCCCCACCGGATGGGCTCAGCGCGGCCGGCTAGTCGCACCTCGACCGAACCGCATACCGTTGCAAGGGCGCGCGCGATCGTTCGCCGGACCGCTTCTACCGCTACGATCGGAGCCTCGAGCGCTGACGGATCGAGGCAGCGCGTGAGCGGCGAGCCGCGCTCAGGCAGAATGCGCTCGACCAATCGCGTGAACCAGTCGACCAGTGGCAGCAGAACCACCACGCCGACGACATTGTACGCGGTGTGATAAGCGGCCAGCAGCGTGACGCCATCGATGGTGTTCGAGGCACGGATGAGCAAAGGGACGACAACCGGAAAAAGCACGAGGGCGATCGCAGCGGCGATGAGCTTGAACAGGACATAGGCGATGGCCAGCCGCCTCGCGGTCGTGCTCGCGCCGATCGCGGCCAAGGCCGAACTCGTCGCCGTTCCGATGTTCTGGCCGATGATCAGCGCACAGGCTTGGTCGAGCCCGATCGCGTTCGCGAAGTAGGCAGACAACGTCACCGCGACGGCGGCCGTTGACGACTGCATCACCGCGGTCATCACCAGCCCGACGACAACCAACACCAGCACGCCGAACATTCCCGACCACAACGGGGCGCCGGGACCTGCGAGCACCGCAGGCAAGTCCGCCGGGTGCAATCGTTCAGCCAGCCCGCCCATGCCCTGCTGCAGAGTCGTCAATCCAAAGAGCACAAGCCCGAACCCGGCGAGCGCAGCCCCCACCCCGGATATTCGTCCGCGCGCCAGCAGCTTGGTCAACGCACCAACGAAGATCATCGGCAGAGCTGCAGCCGTGAGCGAGACGCGCACGCCGATGAGCGCCACCAGCCAGCCGGTGCCCGTGGTGCCGATATTCGCACCGAAGACGAGGCCCAATCCTTGCTGGAACGTCAACAAACCTGCACTGACAAGACCGATCGTGGTCATCGTCGTTGCACTGGAGGATTGCACCAGCAGCGTGACAATCGCGCCCCAGAAGGAGCCATGCAGCGGCGTCGCCGCAGCCTTGCTGAGCACCGTGCGCAGAGCGGAGCCGGCCAGCGCCTTCAGGCCTTCCGTCATCACAGTCATGCCCAGAAGAAACAGACCTACGCCGCCGAGAACAGAAATCGCTGTCGACATGCACGCTCCTAGTGGTCCAATTCTAACATTCGCATCCCGTTTCAGCAGGCACCGCCTGCGAATGTTAGAATTAAAGGACCACTAGCAAATATAAATTTCTAGTGGAGTTTTGGATTTGACATTCGCTTGACGAACTCGCTGCCGGGTGGGCAGCGAATGTCAAATCCACTCCACTAGCTATCGGATCGCCTCATTGAGACGATGAGTTCGCAGGCTTCGTCGATCGTTTTCAAGTTTGGCGCGAATCCGTCCTCATCGCCAGTGTGGTGATTCAGGACTTCGCTCCATCTCTCCCGCTCGTCCTTCCAGCGAAGCGCCCGGCAGAGCAACGCCCCAGAGGCTCAACTTCTTTTACCTTAACGAAGCGATCAAATTCATTTGCTTGCTTGGAACAGGCAGGATCTCGGCGACTTGGAAGCTGTGTTCGACAGCGGGCGATCCCCCCGCCAAACCTTAGGACGCACGGCGATGGCGAAGATCAAGCGAGCCGTCGATTTCGCTTGGACGGGCGTCTGAGCGTGACTGCGCAACTCACGACGGTCAGATAGCCCTTCGTGAACGTCGACCTCGACGTGGATCGTTTACGCGCCCGCATCGGGTCCAAACGCTGAAGTTCGACCTAACTCAGCGCGTCTTGAGCTCAAGGAAGCCAAAAATGTCTATTGCACAAGAGGCCTCTTCCCATCCCCATGCACACGACCATCCGACTGGCTGGCGTCGGTACGTTTACTCGACCAATCACAAGGACATCGGCACGATGTATTTCGTGCTTGCGATGTGCGCGGGATTGATCGGCGGGATCCTCTCGATAGCGATCCGGGCCGAGCTGCAGGAGCCCGGTCTACAGATCTTCACGAACACTCACACCTACAACGTCCTCGTGAGCAGCCACGGTCTGATCATGATCTTTTTCACGCTCATGCCGGCCATGATGGGCGGTTTCGGTAACTGGTTGGTGCCGCTGATGATCGGTGCGCCGGACATGGCCTTCCCGCGCATGAACAACATCTCGTTCTGGCTGCTGCCGTCGTCATTTGCGTTGCTCATCATCTCGGCGTTTGTCGAGGGAGAGCCAGGCGCGCCAGGAGCCGGGACCGGCTGGACACTCTATGCACCGCTATCGACATCCGGACACCCTGGCCCGGCGGTCGATTTCGTCATCCTGTCGCTTCACTTGGCCGGCGCGTCTTCGATACTTGGCGCGATCAATTTCATCACCACCATTTTCAACATGCGCGCCCCCGGCATGACGATGCACAAGATGCCTCTATTCGTGTGGTCGGTGCTGGTGACAGCATTCATATTGTTGTTGGCACTGCCCGTGCTCGCCGGTGGAATTACGATGCTTCTCACCGACCGAAATTTCGGAACGACGTTCTTCTCTTCGGAAGGTGGCGGCGATCCGCTGCTGTTTCAGCACCTCTTCTGGTTCTTCGGTCACCCTGAAGTCTACATCATGATACTCCCGGGCTTCGGAATCATAAGCCAGGTCGTCGCAACCTTCAGCCGCAAGCCGGTGTTCGGTTATCTCGGCATGGCTTATGCGATGATCGCGATCGGGTTCATCGGCTTTATCGTCTGGGCGCACCACATGTTCACCGTTGGCATGACCAGCAGCGCCCAAGCCTATTTCGCTGTAGCCAGCATGGTGATTGCGGTGCCGACCGGGGTGAAGATCTTTTCTTGGATCGCGACCATGTGGGGTGGTTCGCTGAAGTTCGAAACGCCTATGCTGTGGGCAACCGGGTTCATCTTCGTGTTCACGATCGGCGGCGTGACTGGCGTCGTGCTGGCCAATCCGGGGATCGACCGATCGTTACAGGACACCTATTACGTCGTCGCACACTTCCACTATGTGCTGTCGCTGGGCGCCGTCTTCTCGATCTTTGCCGGCTGGTACTACTGGTTTCCGAAATTCACGGGTTACATGTATTCGAAGACCCTGGGCAACCTGCACTTCTGGCTGACCTTTGTCGGCGTCAACCTTGCATTCTTTCCGATGCATTTCCTCGGCTTGTCAGGAATGCCGCGCCGCATCGCCGATTATCCGGATGCGTTCGCAGGAATGAACGTGATTTCTTCGATCGGCGCATATATTTCCGCCGCGGGTCTGGTCGTTTTCTTTTGGGGTCTCGTTTACGCCTTTGTCCGCAAATCAAGGTCAGCAGGCAACCCATGGGGCGCAGGTGCGACGACGCTCGAATGGACGCTGCCTTCGCCGCCGCGATTTCATGAATTCGAAGTTCTCCCTCGAATTCAGTGATCCCGCGGTCATAGACAGGACGAGAGGCTTCGATCGCCTCGTTGCGTATCTAGGATGCGTTCGCACCCGCAAGCCTCCGATCTGTGCTGAACTGACGACGCACCAACAAATAAAGCGCGATGAGGTGCGTGATCATCAGCGCGGGTACGTAGATGATCGGGATCGCATATGCGGCGCCTAACTCCCCCGCTTTCGCGGGAAGGTCGATCTGGACGGCATGGTAATAGTCAATGATGAGGTCGACCACACCTACGACATTGAAGGCGACGACAAACAGCCAGAACAGCGGCCTTATCCTGACGGTGACAAGCGCCAGCATGGCCAGCACGCTGGTCGCGAGGTCATAGGTAGCGGCGAAATCGGCGAAATGAGCCGGCAAATTCGGGCCGACGACGCCTGGTAGCATGAAGACGAGCCCGAAGAAGCGGAAGCTGTGCAGCGTGGCAATAGCGCGGTGCGCTTCGATATGGTCCATCGCTTTGAGCCGTGGCCAGATATACGCGCCAAAGCAAAGCAGCCACGCGACATAACCCAGGACGAGGTGTATCTGGAAAAGGATTCTCGGCGACATGTTGACCTCCCAACAACTTGATCGGCGCGGCAACGAACACGGCGGCCAGGATGCCGAACCGGCCATCCGGTGATGACCTCGCGGCTCAAGATTTATGGTCGCTTTCCGCGAGCGACTATCGGCGATAATGTCGACGAGCCATGAAGCAGAACTTCACAGTCAGGCAGGGCGCACTCGACGGCGTGGAGGCGTTCCTGCGCGTTGCCCAGCACCGCAGTTTTCGGAAGGCCGCCGCCGAACTCGGCGTTACTCCTTCAGCTATCAGTCAGGCGGTACGAGCGCTGGAGTCGCGCCTTGGTGCGGCGCTCTTTATCCGCACAACGCGCAGCGTGGGCCTGACCGAAGCCGGCGAACGATTTCTTGCACGCGCCAAGCCCGCGTTTGAGGAGCTCATCGCCGCGAGCGAGGGTGCCCGTGAACTCGGACAGCGGCCCGCCGGACTGCTGCGCCTTTCGGTGCCGCGCGCCGTGGTGCCAATCGTGCTGGAGCCGCTGATCGCGTCCTTCTGCCAGGCTTATCCTGAGGTCGAGGTGGAGATCGCCGCGAGCGAGAAACTCACTGACCTCGCAGCCGATGGTTTTGACGCCGGCGTCCGTATGGGCCAATTCATCGCCGCCGACATGGTCGCAGTACGGCTGACGCCGCCGTTTCGCTTCATCATTGTCGGTAGCCCGGCCTACTTCGCGCGGAGCGGCCAGCCCGAGCGGCCGGACGATTTGCGTCAGCACTCATGTGTGAGGTTGCGACGCTCCAACGGCGCGCTCGCGCTGTGGTCGCTCAATGACAACGGACGCGCCATTGAGATTGCTGTGTCGGGATCCCTCATTGCCCACGACTTTCCCACCGTGCTTGGCGCTGCGCTCGAAGGCGTGGGCCTGGCGCAAGTCCCTGAGCCGATCGCCGCCGAACATGTGGCCGCCGGAAGACTGGTGCACGTGCTGGAGCCGTTTGCGCCGATGACGCCGGGCGTCTTTCTCTACCATCCCAGCAAGCGCCAGGTTCTGCCAAAGCTACGAGCTTTCATCGATCATGTGAAAAGCCGCTCGACTGCTGCCGGCAAAGGAGGCTCCTCTGCACAATCTTGATTTCACGCGGTGGCAGAGCCTGCTGGCGACCCTGATCAGCCTCGCGCTGTTTACGCTCATTGGGGTCAGCATCCGCCTGCTGGCGATGTTCACGATTCAGCTACGCCGCGAACGCATGAACCGCCAGATCAACGAGCGGCTGCTGACTCTGATCGCTGCCTACAAAACCTTCGGCGGATCATTCATCGGCAACCTCACCGTCAATTCGACGCAGACCGGTGGAAAAGGCGGCGGCATGGGGATGGAAATGGGCGGCGGTATGGGAGGCTGCTTCGGGTCTGGTATCGACCTTGATGACCCCTCGCCGTCTAATCATCGTTCTTAGATCAGTTGCCAGCTGTCCGCTTAGCCGCTAAACGCCGCCCGACATCAGTAGAACCACCGATAATTACTATCATGAGTAAATCGAAAACAATCAGAGTTGGCGCTGCTGCAGAGTATTAGACGACGTGCAAAAGCTGACCTTGTCAGAACTCCAAGACTCTAGGCAATTTTTAAGCGTGACGGCTTCCAATCGTTTATCCCCCGCAACTGACACTTATCGCCCCGACATCGACGGGCTGCGGGCCTTTGCTGTGCTTTCGGTGGTTTTTTATCACGCTTTCCCAAATGTCATACGCGGCGGCTTTGTGGGCGTAGACGTGTTCTTTGTTATTTCTGGCTTTCTCATTTCGTCGATCCTGTTCAGCGAAATGACCGAAAGCCGTTTCTCGCTCACAACATTCTATGGCCGGCGCATCCGGCGAATCTTTCCAGCACTCGCTGTATGTCTCGCCGTTGTCTTGGCTTACGGTTTCATTGCCCTGATGCCGTTCGAATTGGCGCAGTTGGGAAAGCATGTGTTCTTTGGCGCAAGCTTTCTCTCCAACATCGCACTATGGAGCGAGACCGGTTATTTCGATACGGCAGCCAGCCTGAAGCCGCTTTTGCATCTTTGGTCCTTGGGCGTGGAGGAACAGTTCTACATCCTCTGGCCGGCCCTGCTATGGATGGCCCTCCGGATCAAGGCGCCGATAGGACGACTGCTGCTCGCGCTATTCTTGATGTCCTTCGCGATCAACATCGCCCTGTCGATGACCAGCATCTCCGCGGACTTCTATTCGCCGTTCTCCAGGTTCTGGGAACTCCTTGCCGGCGCGGGACTGGCCTGGCGGCGGGAGATTCCTTTGACGCCGAAATCTCGATCCTGGCTCTCTTGGGTTGGCTTAGGCGCCCTGTTGGCTTCAGTTGCGCTGTTCACAGCCAAGATGCCCTTTCCCGGTTGGCCGGCCCTGCTGCCGGTGGCTGGCGCGATGGCGGTGCTTGCAGCTGGCCCCGAGGCGACGGTGAATCGTGTTGTGTTCTCGAATCGTGCTGCCGTTTTCGTGGGTCTTATCAGCTATCCACTTTACCTCTGGCGTTGGCCATTGATCTCTTACGCGCTCATCATTCGTATGGAAAAACCGCTGACGCCGCTGATGGCCATCGCACTCGTGGCATCAAGCTTTCTGCTGGCTTGGGCGACCTACCGCTTTATCGAGTATCCCATCCGTTTTGGCGCGCACCGCCATCGCCGCACCATCGTCATCGCTGCCTGCATGGCAGCGCTCGGTGCATGCGGACTAGTGGTATGGACCAATAAGGGCTTCCCGGAGCGCTTCCCGCCATACCCAGGCGGCCTCGACATTCGGAAGATCAGCGCTGCCAAGCTCGATCCCATCTATCAGCCTACCAACGGCATGGAGGTGACAGATCAAGACACGATTCTGGTATCTCATCTGGGTCATGGCGATCGCAAAGTGGTGTTGGCCGGCGACAGCTTGATACAACACTACGGGCCCAGAGTGCAGCAATTGGCTGACGAAGGAAGGCTCGCGGCTAATACCTATTTCGTGACTCTTCCCAGCTGCGCACCGGCACCGGGATTTGACAACTCATCGCGTTGCTTCGTCCTGCCTAATCTTTTGGTCGATTTGGTGCGGCGTGAGAATGTGCAGTCGGTGGTGCTGGGTGCGGCGTGGGGAGGTTATAGCAGCAAAACGCAGTTGGTCGAACGAGAGGGCCAGCGTCTGCCCCTAGACACATCTGAGGGCAAGAATGCCTTCTACGCCAATCTCGAAGATTATGTCCGCAAGCTGCAGGGTTATGGAGCCAAGGTTTATCTGGTGCTAGGGGTACCGGGATCTCAATCTCGCTTCGATCCCAGGGAGATGGTAACGCGTAGTCTCACCGGTTTTCGAATCGCTCCGGATTTTGACAAGCCCGTTTCCGTCGCAGAATTACGAGTCGTCCATTCAACCGTGGACGATAATCTTCGCGCCATCGCTGAGCGCACCGGAGCGGTCCTCCTCGATCCATTTCCCGATGTATGCGGCACCGGGGAAGATTGCTCGCCGATCTTCGGAGCCAGCGAACCGAAGTTCTCGGACGGAGGCCATTTACGTCCCATCTTCGTACGGGAGCATCTACATTTCCTCGACCCACTGTTGAAGTGATCTGGTTAAGTGCGGGCGCAGGCACTTCGGCCGGCATCATCGCAACGCCTCCATCAGAACTTCACATCGAAGTTGGCCTTGACGGACCGATCGATGATGCCGGAGCCGAATTGGCCGCCATAGCTGACACCGAGCTAGAGAAGGGATTTTGGGGACGTCCCGCACTGCCCCTGTTTCCCAGGCGAAGCATATTCGCGACCAGATGTCGCCGCCGTTTCCTGGCTGGCCTGCCTTCAACAGCTGGGCACCAAGCAGCGCGTTGTGCTTAGCTGCGGGACCACCTTAAAAACCAACTGGCGGGTTTCTGTGCGATTTCTTACGCTTAGGTATTTCAACGAAGTGGCAAAGCTCGGCTCCATCAGGAAAGCTGCCGACCGCCTGCATGTTGCGCCGTCGGCCGTGAGCCGGCAGATCGCGCAACTCGAGCTGGAAGTCGCCGCGGTGCTGTTCGAACGTTCAAAGGTCGGCGTGCAGCTCACTGCGGCAGGCGAAGT
This sequence comes from Nitrobacteraceae bacterium AZCC 1564, assembly GCA_036924835.1. NCBI lineage: Bacteria > Pseudomonadati > Pseudomonadota > Alphaproteobacteria > Hyphomicrobiales > Nitrobacteraceae > Nitrobacteraceae bacterium AZCC 1564. The sequence continues at coordinate 5,754,375 of JBAGRR010000001.1, read as the reverse complement.
GTTGGCGCGTCACAGCCATCGCATCTTCCGCGACCTCGACCGCGCTCGCAGTGGCATCGACGATCTGCGTGGCCTGCAGCGCGGCGAGGTTTCTGTGTGGGTGATCGAGGGATTCGTCTCAGGTCTGCTCCCAGATTTGCTGGGCAACTTCCATCACCGTTATCCGGGCGTCTCATTCAAGATCCAGACCGGCTCAACAGACCGCATCGTGGAAGCACTGCTGGAGGACGAAGCGGACATCGGCATCACATTTAACGCCATCGCCCGCCCGGAGATCGAGGTGATTACCGAATATGTCGAACCAATATCCTGTCTGGTCGCACCGACGCACGAATACGCGAACCACAGCGTGCTCTCTCTTGATGAGATCTGCAAACACCACCTTGCCCTGCCCGAGCACAGCTTTGGCCTGCGGCAGGTATTCGAACGTGCGATAGGCAAGCGGCGCCTGAATCCCAAAGTTCTCGTCACCACGAACTCGCTCGAGCTCACCAAGACCATGGCGGCAACCGCGCAAGTCATTGCCTTCATGCCGGCATTGACTGTGATCTCGGAACTCGCGAGCGGTGGCCTCCGCGCGATCCCGATCTCAGATCCGGATTTCGCAGCTGCGAGATCAAGCATCTGTGTGCATAGAGACAGGCCGCTTTCCCACGCAGCGCAGCAATTTCTCAAGCTCCTGACCGCGTCGATTAACGGTCTGTCGGAAGGAAAACGCGCGCCGTAGGTGTTGCCTTTTCCGCACGATCACATGACGGATTCTCGTCTTTTAAGAATAACGCCTCCCTCGTAGCGTTGCTTATCGCCCTCGAAGGAGTGACACATCGTGAAATCCGGAAAGATTGTTTCCCCGACCGTCGGAAAGTCCATATCCCGGAGAACCGTTCTCCTGGGCACCGGCGGCGCCGCACTTTCGCTGGCGCTCGACCGTTTTGGCGGATCAGCGGCCGCAGAGAACTTGAAATCACTCAAGCTCACCGAAGCGATCCATCTCGGCATGTACGTGTCCGTGTACGCAGCCAAACACGGCGGCTTTTTCCGCAAGCACGGCCTCGACATCTCTGTAAGTTCCGCGGGTGGGATCGCGCTGGCGCTGCCGGTCGTCCTTTCGGGTAACGCGACATTTGCAGTCACCGGCGCGGGCATGTCGGTCAACGCAGTCAACGAAGGCGCGAAGGTTGTTAATGTTGCCAAGGTCGTCGGCGGCGTCGCCATGTGGGCCGTTGCCAAGCCCGGGACTGTGGTGAACAGCGTCAACGACTTCCGCGGCAAGACGATTGCGACGCTGCGCTTCCCCTCTTCCACCATTCAGACGCCGACGTTCGCGATGAAGGATCGCGGCGGCTTCGATCCTGAAAAAGCCGGCGTGAAGTTTCTGCAGGTGCCGCAGGGTGCGCAGGCGCAGGCTGTGCTCGACGGCCGCGCTGATTTCGCGACGATGTTCGAGTGGGACGTCAGCATCGCCAAGGAGCAGTTCGGGCTTGTGCCGGTGTTTGCGTTTGCAGACATCATCGGGCCGCTCTCGTGGACGACCGCGATGGTGACTCGTGACCTTGCCAGCAAAGATCCGGCCGTGGTGCAGGCGTTCTGCGGCGCACTGGCGGAAACGCAAGCCGCACTTCAAACCGACCGGGAGCTGTTCGTAAAGGCCTCCGTCGCGGAATTCCCCCAGGTCGCGGAGGCGGTCATCCGTTCAGCCGCCGACAACCTGCTCGCCAAGTCGATGGCGATTCCAAAGAACCCGACCATTTCCAAGGCAGAATGGGACGCCGACATGGCCTTCGAGATGGCTGGCGGCTCGATCAAGACCACCCGGCCTTATGAAGAGATGGTGGACAACACGTTCGCCGAGCGGGCAACCGCGAAGATCGCCAAAGCAGGCTGAAACAGAGGTACTCATGACATCCAAACTGACGGCCCGCCCCGAGGCCACAACCTTCACGGCCTCGACGACGGCGCTGATCGTGGTCGACATGCAAAACGGCTATTGCTCTCCCGGCGGTTACTTCGACCGCCTGGGCATCGACCTGACGCCGACCCAACGTGTCATCCCTTCCATCGCAAAGCTGGTCACCATCGCCCGCGACGCGGATATTCAAGTGATCTGGCTGCAGAACGGCTGGGATACCGATCTAAAGGAGGCCGGCGGCGCACACTCCGTCAACCAGCGCAAGGGCAACTCACTCAAGCTGATGCGTGCGCAACCTGAGCTCGCGGGTAAGCTACTCACCAAGGGCGGCTGGGACTATGAGATCGTTGAGACGCTCAAGCCCGAGAAACAGGACATCGTCGTTCCCAAACCGCGCTACAGCGGCTTTGCGGGCACCGCGCTCAATAGCATCCTGCGCAGCCGCCGCATCGATACGCTGCTGGTCTGCGGCGTCGCAACGAACGTGTGCGTCGAGTCGACCATCAGAGACGCCTTCTTCCTCGAATATTTCCCTATTCTCGTGCGGGACGCCTGCTACCAGGCCGGTCCCGAGTTCACCCAGCAAGCCACAGTCTACAACGTCGAGCAGTTCTTCGGATGGAGTTCGACAGTGGACGACGTGGCGGCAGCCTGCAGCTCCAGCCTCGCCGCCTAAAATCAAAAGCAAACTTCTGAAGGAAACATCATGCCGATTGAAATCATCATCCCGCCAGGTTCGCCACCGCCGCTCGCGCCTTACAGCCCGGGCACAAAGGCCGGAGGCTTCATCTATGTCTCAGGGACGCTCGCGATCGGTCCGAAGGGTGAAACCGTCGGTGTGGGCGACGCGACCGCTCAGACCCGCTTTGTGCTCGAGTCTATCAAATCCGTGGTTGAAGCCGGCGGCGGCAGCATGAAGAACGTGGTCTTCAACCAGATCTTTCTGAAGGACCTGGCCGACTATGCGGCTATGAACGCCGTCTACAAAGAATACTTTCCGGAGAATCCCCCCGCCCGCTACTGCATCCAGGCGCCGCTTGTCCGTCCGGAGTTCCTGGTCGAGATCGCCACCACAGCCTACGTGGGGGCGTAACCGATGGCCGACACCGAGGTTGCAAGATTCGTGGCGAAAGACACGGCTGCCGGCACGCCCGCAAAGGCAACCCGGCGCTGGTCGATCTCCAGCTATTTCGGTCGCGGTCGCATCCTCTTTTATCAGGTGCTGCTCATTGGAGGCTTCCTCGTGCTGTGGGAGGTCGCGATCCGGGCCGGTTGGATTGCAGTCTATCTCTACGGCCAGCCAACCGGGGTCTGGCGTGAACTCGTCAAGGGCTTCGCTTCGGGGACCCTGCTGTACGATAGCTGGGTCACGACACAGGAAACGGTACTCGGTTTCCTCATCGGCAGTTTGGCGGGCACGGCCGCGGGCTTGCTTCTCTGGCTGACCCCGACAGGCGCCGCCGTTCTGCGCCCGCTGATGGTGGCGCTCAACGGGTTGCCGAAGATCGCGCTGGCACCACTCATCATTGTCTGGTTTGGCATCGGCATCGAGTCGAAGATTGCGGTCGCTGCGATCATCACCTTCATTGTCGCGATGATTACCAGCTACGCCGGGACACAGGAGATCGACAACGACTACGTCCGGATGCTGAAATCCCTAGGCGCAAGTCGCTTCCAAATTTTCCGGATGGTCATCGCGCCTGGCTCGCTCCCCTGGATCACGTCCGCGTTCCGGCTCAACATCGGCTTTGCGATGATCGGCGCCGTTGTGGGCGAATATATCTCGGCGGAGCACGGCCTCGGCTATCAGATCTACTATGCCGGCACCCTCTACAACCTCAACGCGGTGTGGGGCGGCATCCTGGCGTTGATTGTTCTCGCGCTCGTCCTCGACGGCCTCGTCGGTTGGGTCGATAACCGGATGAAGTGGCGCTAGGAAACCACCATGCCACTCGCCAGAATTGCTGACGCAGACATTCACTACGAATTGCTCGGAGACGGCGAACCGGTGATGCTGGTCGCGGGCCTTGGCGGAGCAGCGTCCTACTGGGCGCCGAACGTGGCGGGTTTTGCTGAGCGTCATCGCGTGCTTCTGCACGATCACCGTGGAACGGGAGGCAGCTCGCGCTGCGAGACGTCCTATTCGGTCGAATTGATGGCCGAAGACCTGTTGCGCACGATGGACGCGGCCGGGATTAAAAAGGCACATCTGGTTGGTCATTCGACCGGTGGCGCCATCGGCTTGGTGCTTGCGGCAACCGCGCCGGAGCGCATCGCAAGCCTCGTCCTGTATGCGAGCTGGGCCGTGCTCGATCCGCAGATGGAACAGTGCCTCAACTTGCGTCGCCGTATCCTCGCGGGGCTGGGCGAAGCCGACTACCACCGTGCAACGCCGCTGTTTCTCTATCCGCCGGTCTATGTCCGCGACAACAAGGCCACCCTCGAAAAGGAGATCCAGGGTTCGATCAACGCTTCTCCATCGCGCACGATTATGGATGCGCGCGTCGTCGGCATCCTGGCGTTCGACGGCGCGCGCTACCTCGACCGCATCCGGTGTCCGACCATGGTGCTCGTCGCCGAAGATGACATCCTCACACCGCCCTACTCATCGGAACTTATGGTGGAGCGGATCGCAGGTGCGAAGCTGATCAAGGTGCCGTATGGCGGCCATGCCTACTCACGAACTCAGCCGGCGCAATTTAACGAAATCGTTCTGAAGTTTCTCGCGGAGCACGCGATGAGCAAAAGGGTTGCACATGAACAAGCATGATGGTGACGTCGTCCTTCGCGCCGAAGGCATCGGAATGGTCTTCAACCGGGACACGCCCGAAGCCGTCGTGGCCATCGCTGACATCAGTTTCGACCTTCATCGCGGCGAGGTCGTCGCGATTGTGGGACCGTCCGGCTGCGGGAAGACCACGCTGTTCAACATCATCGCCGGACTGCTGGAGCCGACACAGGGGCGCATCAACGTCAATGGCGAGCCAGTGCATAGTGCAACCGGACACGTCGGCTACATGCTGCAGAAAGACCTGCTGCTGCCCTGGCGCACGGTGATGGACAACGTGATTATCGGCCTGCAGGTCCGCCATACGCCGCGCAAACAAGCTGAGGCAAAGGCAAGGACCCTGATCGAAGCTTACGGATTGAAAGGGTTTGAAGACGCGTATCCCTCGGCACTCTCCGGCGGTATGCGGCAACGCGTTGCGTTCATGCGCACGCTCGCCTTCGATCCCGACGTCGTCCTGCTCGACGAGCCGTTCTCCGCGCTCGACAGCCAGACCCGGCAGATCCTGCAATCCGACGTGCTTCGCATCATCCGCGAACGAAGCTGCAGCGTGGTGCTAGTGACCCATGACGTGGGCGAGGCAATCACAATGGCCGACCGCATCGTCGTCATCACAAGCCGGCCCGGGCGCGTGAAATCGGTGCATCGCGTCGGCATTCCTGCCGATCAGCGACACCCGATGAAAATCCGCAAGCAGCCGCGCTTCACCGAGCTCTATGAGACCATCTGGGCTGAGCTTGGCATCGACTTGGCCGCCTGACGTCGGATATCCACAGATGCATTTCGAAATCAGCGGGCGTACCGACACGGACGCCGAGACTATCGTGCTCTCTGCCGGACTGGGGGGCACCTCCACGTTCTGGCAACCGCAGATCGCAGCGCTGACCCCGCACTTTCGCGTGTTGACCTATGATCAGCGGGGCACAGGGCGCAACGCCGGCCCCCTCCCCGATCCTTATTCGATCGGCCACATGGCGGATGACGTCATTGCGATGCTGGATGATCAGCGTATCACTCGCTGCTCATTCATGGGACATGCGCTCGGCGGTCTTGTGGGTCTAGAGGTGGCGCTCAGAAGGCCCTCGCTGTTGAACCGATTGGTTCTGGTCAACGCGTGGGCACGGGCGGATTCGCATACCGGACGTTGCTTTGCGATGCGCACGAAGCTGCTGAAGAACAGTGGCGTCGAAGCTTATGTGCAGGCCCAGCCGATCTTCCTGTATCCGGCGGATTGGCTGTCGGCGAACGCGGAGCATGTCGAGAAGGAAGAAAAAGCCGGCATTGCGCATTTCCAGGGGACCGAGACCATCTTGAAGCGGATCGGTGCGTTGCTCGCCTACGATGTTCTGGACCGGCTGGCCGAAATCCGCGTGCCGACCCTGGTGGCCGCCTCGCGCGACGACATATTGGTGCCGTGGACGGCCTCGAAGGCGCTCGCCCAGGGTGTACCGCAGGCTGAGCTTTGGCTTGTCGCCGACGGCGGTCACGGTTTCACCGTCACAAGACCCGGCGTGTTCAACGAGAAGATCTTGTCGTTCCTCAGCCGTCCCGCAAACGCGGCAGTTAGCCACCATCTTTGAGAAACGTTAATCGCGCGGTTCACGGCGATCAAGCGAAGCCACTGTGCCGTGCCCGCGGGATGCCGCCACGGTCGTGAGAACCCGTTACTCAAGCGAGCGACATTAGTGGCAGATGGATGATTTCGAGCGTCGCGCCGTGCCACGCCAGTTCTTCACGCTCGATGCGAAAAATGCGTGGTGCGCTCGGAGGGACTCGAACCCCCACGATTTTACTCACTGCCACCTCAAGGCAGCGCGTCTACCAATTCCGCCACGAGCGCTGAAAAGTCGGCTCCGGATTCGTACCGGGACCGTATTGGTGGCGCCCATGTAACAAATCGAAGATGGTGGGACAAGGCCTCCGAGAGACCTTGTCACAGGCCTTGCGAACTATCTGTGGTCAGGCGAGCGCGGGAGCATCTGCTTGACTTCAACCGCGATACGGTTGCGATTGACCACAACCGTGCCGCTGGCAATGGCCAGGTTGTTGGCGTGGATCTTGACCTCGTCCTGCTCGGTGGCGTCGAGTTCGATGATCGCGCCGCGGCTGAGCCGCATAACCTGGTGGACGGGCATAGTCGTGGTTCCGAGAACCACCATCAAATCGACCGAGACGTTATCGAGGGTTGCCACTTTGATCCTGAATCCGCACATGAATGATGACCGCAGATCATCACACTCATGGTTACCCAATGGTTAATAGTTCGCAGGGCCGCGAAAGCCTTGTTTTGACACCCTTTTCCGCCCGTTCCGGCCCTGCCGTCGAGTGGCGAATCTCAAATTCCCCGGTTCCCTACCCCGAGGCTGTCGAGACGATGGAATCGCGTGCGGCGGCCATCGCCGCCGGAAATGAGCCGGAACTGGTCTGGCTGCTGGAGCACCCACCCCTTTATACATCCGGCACCAGCGCCAAGGCCGGCGACCTGCTGGACGCCCGCTTCCCGGTGTTTTCCACAGGGCGCGGCGGCCAGTTCACCTATCACGGCCCCGGCCAGCGGGTGGTCTACCTGATGCTCGATCTCAAGCGCCGGCAGCCGGATGTGCGTGCCTATGTGGCAAGCCTTGAGCAGTTCATGATCCGGACCCTGGCGGCCTTCAACGTCCGGGGCGAGCGGCGTGAAGACCGCGTCGGCGTCTGGGTCGCGCGGCCTGAAAAGGGCCCCACCCACGAGGACAAAATCGGCGCCATTGGCGTGCGGCTAAAGCGCTGGGTCTCGCTGCACGGTATTGCGATCAATGTCGAGCCGGACCTGACCCACTTCACAGGCATCGTACCCTGCGGCGTCGGGGACCCGCACTATGGTGTCACGAGTCTCGTCGATCTCGGCTTGCCGGTGACCATGGAAGACGTCGACGTCGCGCTCCGGCAAGCGTTCGATGAGATCTTCGGCCCTGCCGATACCGCGTCAGTGAAGCTGCGCCCTGAGGCGACTTCGCTCAGTCAAATCGTGGAGAGTACGGAAAATCGCTCGCCGGGCTGACGCGCATGCAATGCGTCTCGGCCGTCGATCTTGTCGTCGATGGTATCGACCCGCGCCGTGCCGGGCCCGTACCGGCATTTCGTGACCATCGCGTCCACGACATCCGGCGGACCGGCAAAGACCGCCTCCACCGATCCATCCCTGCGATTACGCACCCATCCTTCGAGGTTGCGTGCACTCGCCTCGCCTTCAACCCATGCCCGGTATCCGACACCCTGGACCCGGCCGCGAACGAAGATATGACGGACGATGTCGCTCATGGTCTTCCCACTTAACGTTTCAGCCCCAGGACTTCCGCGCTGCGCGCTTTGACATCTGCCTCACGCATCACGCGGTTGGTCAGTTCTGCAGCCGGCAGTCCTTTCAGCTCCTTGGGCGACACGCCCTCACGCAGCGTCTTCAAGGTCTCGTACACAGCCTGCGTTGCAGCCGCGATCGGTGCATGCCCCTGATTGGCGACACGGACGCGGTGAATGCCGAGGAACACCGTGTCGGACAGTTCGCCATCAAAGCTGCCAAGAATAATGGGCAACGTCGTGGCCGACGCGATCGCGTTCAGCTCGGCGCGGGTCTTCACGCCGGTGAAGAACAGCGCATCGACACCCGCGGCCTCGTAAGCCTTGGCGCGTGCGACAGCGTCATCAATGTTTGAGATCGAAGCCGCACCGGTACGGCCGACAATGACGAGAGATGGATCGAGACGCCCGCCGAGCGCCGCTTTCATCTTGCCGACACCCTCATCAAGAGAGATCAACTGCGGCTTCGCCTCCCCAAAAGCCTGCGGCAACAGCGTGTCTTCGATCGTCAAGCCCGCGACGCCAGCCGCCTCGAGCTCCTGCACGGTGCGGCGAACGTTGAGCGCATTGCCGTAGCCATGGTCGGCATCGACCAGCACGGGGATGTTGCCGGCACGGCAAATCCGCCGCGCCTGCTCAGCCAGTTCAGACAGTGTGATGAGCAGCAGATCAGGATCGCCCAGGATCGTCAGCGACGCAGCCGATCCGCCCAGCAAGCCCAATTCAAAACCGAGATCTTCGGCAATCCGCGCCGAGATCGGATCATAGACAGAGCCTGGGCGGATGACGTTGTCGCCGGTCAGGATGGCCCGAAACGCTTCGCGCTTTTGCTTCGGGACCATCAGGGCCTCACGCGAATTCGAGGATCAGCGCATCGACCGCCAGCGTAGCGCCGGCTGCCGCATGGATCTTCTTCACGGTACCGTCGCGCTCGGCGCGCAGCACGTTCTGCATCTTCATCGCCTCGATGACGGCGAGCGTTTCACCCGCCTTCACCTCCTGCCCTTCGTTGACGGCAATGGACACGACGAGGCCCGGCATCGGGCACAGCACCTTCTTGCCAGAGTCGGCTTGCGATCCCACCGGCATCAGGCGCGCGGCCGCAGCTTCGGTCTCGGTATAGACCTGCACCGGCACTTCATAGCCCTGATATGCGAGGCGGAAGCCGTTCGGCATCTGCCGCACCTGCACTGCCGTCGGATGACCACCGACCGAGCCCTGCCAGACCACATCACCCGGCGTCCAGTTCGACACCAGTTCAACCGGCTGGCCAAGCTCTCCGTCCGTACCCATGAAGCGGACCGCAATCCCGTCGCCTTCGCGCCCCACTTCGAGCGTGAGTTCACTGCGATCAAGCCAAACGGCACGACGGCGTTCACGCGACACCGCGCGGCCCTTCAATTGGCCGGAGATCTGCCGCTTGCGCTCACCCAGAATGTGATCGACGGCGGCCCCTACCGCTGCGATCCGAAGGGCGACATCGCCTTCAGGCGCGCGCGGACCGAAGCCCTTGGGGAATTCCTCGGCAATGAAGCCCGTCGACAGGTTGCCCGCGCGCCAGCGCGGATGGTGCATCAGCGCCGAGAGGAACGGGATGTTGTGCCGAATACCGTCGACGTAGAACGCATCGAGCGCATGCGACTGCGCTTCGATGGCTGCGGCACGCGACGGTGCATGCGTCACCAGCTTGGCGATCATCGGATCGTAGTAGATCGAGATCTCGCCGCCCTCCTGCACACCGGTGTCGTTGCGCAGCGTGATGTCATCGATTTTGGTCTCCGCAGGCGGACGATACTTCACAAGACGTCCGACCGAAGGAAGGAAGTTGCGGAACGGATCTTCGGCATACACGCGGGATTCAACGGCCCAGCCGGTGAGCGTTACATCCTTCTGCGCGATTGCCAGCTTTTCGCCGGCCGCGACGCGGATCATCTGCTCCACAAGATCGATGCCGGTCACGAGCTCCGTCACTGGATGCTCGACCTGCAGACGCGTGTTCATTTCGAGGAAGTAGAAGCTCTTGTCCTGCCCTGCGACGAATTCGACCGTACCGGCGGAATCGTAATGCACGGCCTTGGCCAGCGCGACCGCCTGCTCGCCCATCTTGCGGCGGGTGGCCTCGTCGAGCAGTGGCGACGGAGCTTCCTCGATCACCTTCTGGTTGCGGCGTTGGATCGAACACTCGCGTTCGCCGAGATAGATCACGTTGCCGTGCTTGTCGCCGAGCACCTGGATTTCGATGTGCCGCGGATCGACGATGAACTTCTCGATGAAGACGCGATCATCGCCGAACGACGATTTAGCCTCGGCCTTGGCGAGGTTGAAGCCTTCTGCGACCTCGGCTTTCGAGTGCGCGATGCGCATGCCCTTGCCGCCGCCGCCAGCGGACGCCTTGATCATCACCGGATAGCCGATCTCCTCGGCGATCTTCACGGCATGAGAGTCATCCTCGATCACACCGAGGTGTCCCGGCACTGTAGAGACCTTCGCCTTGGCGGCCGCCTTCTTGGATTCGATCTTGTCGCCCATCGCGGCGATGGCGTCCGGATTCGGGCCGATGAAAACGATGCCGGCCGCAGCCAACGCGCGCGGGAAAGCTTCACGCTCCGAGAGAAATCCGTAGCCTGGATGGACGGCTTCCGCGCCGGTCTGGCGGCAGGCTTCGACGATCTTGTCGATCACCAGATAGCTTTCGGCAGCCTGCGGCGGCCCGATGAAAACCGCTTCGTCGGCCATCTCGACGTGAAGCGCATCCCGATCGGCTTCCGAGTACACGGCAACCGTCTTGATACCCATACGACGCGCGGTCTTGATGACACGGCAGGCGATTTCGCCGCGATTTGCGATCAGGATCTTTTTGAACATGCTTTATTTCTTGATCTGTTTATGTCGAGGGCGGGCTAGTGTGGTGGTTCAGAAGTTCGCTCCACTTTTGCTGCGAGTCCTTTCAGCGAACTTCTGAACCTAAACCACACTAGAATTATAGGTTTGCTAGTGTCCTTTCGAATCCAAAGTTCGCTATGGAGCGTGCCGCGCTGCCAGGCGAACTTTGGATTCGGGACACTAGCGGCTTGCCAAATTCGGGCGGGAGCAATCTGGCATGCGCGGCGGGTTGTAACAATTCTGTCGCAGACAAAAACTACACCAGCATACCGTTCGGCATAGCTGCACTGCTTGTTAGCCCATCTATCAAAAGCGAGTCCCTTATGCGCCGCACCATTCCGGTCGTTTCCCTCATTTTTCTGGCGTTATCGTCTTCCATGGCTTTCGCCCAAAACAACCAGCCTCGCAACCTGATTCTGTTCGTTCCAGACGGCCTACGCGCGCTCAAGGTCACCTCCGAAACCGCACCAGCCATGGCCGAAATTCGCGACAAAGGCGTAAATTTCAAGAATTCTCACTCCCTGTTCCCGACGTTCACGATGGCGAACGCCTCCGGCATGTCCACAGGCCACTATCTCGGCGACACCGGCACTTTCAGCAACTCGATCTACACCGGACATCCCGTCGCTGCCCAGAACGGCAGCGTCGTGCCCTTCCTTGAACACGACCAGGTTCTCCGCGACGTCGACGAGCAGTTTGGCGGCGACTACCTTGATGAAGAAGCCCTGTTGAAGGCCGCGCGCGAGGCAGGCTTCAGCACCGCCGCCGTCGGCAAGCTTGGTCCAACGCTGCTGTTCGACCACACCGAACGCACCGGAACCAAAACCATCACCATCGATGACCAGACCGGCGCGCTCGACAAGGAAGGCAAGCTGATCGGCATTCCGCTGTCCGACGAGATGAAGGCCGCGCTCAACGCGGCAAACTTGCCCCTCAAAGCACCCGGACGCGGCGACAACGGCAAGGCTGGTGATGCAAAGACGCCGGGCACGGTGGTCGCCAACGTTGACCAGCAGGCTTACTTCGCCGACGTCGCCAGCAAGGTGGTGCTACCGATGTTCAAGGCGCGCAACAAGCCGTTCGTGCTAGTGTTCTGGTCACGTGATCCGGACGGCACTCAGCACAACCAGGGCGACAGCCTGAACGCGCTGACGCCCGGCATCAACGGACCCGCCTCCCTCGCCGCGATCAAGAACGCCGACAACAACCTCGCGCAGCTCCGCAAGGCGCTTGACGATCTCGGCCTCTCGGCTTCGACCAACATCATCGTTTCCGCCGACCATGGCTTCTCGACGATCTCGAAGGAGAGCAAGTCCAGCCCGTCGGTGAAGGGCACCTATCCCGACACGCCGGAAGGCTTCCTCCCCCTCGGCTTCCTCGCGCTTGATCTGTCAAAGGCGCTCGGCATGCCGCTGTTCGATCCGAACGACAAGAATGCCCGCGTCGGTGAGAACGCCTATCCGAAGGCCGGCAATGGCGTTCTCGGAAAGGGCCCGACGAAGCCCGAGATGGTGATCGCCACCAACGGCGGCTCCGACCTGATCTATATTCCGAGCAACGACCGCAAGCTTGCGGGCCGCACTGTCAAGGCGCTGCTCGAGCAGGACTATGTCAGCGGCATCTTCGTCGATGACTACCTCGGGCGCTTCCCCGGCACGCTGCCAATGTCCGCCCTCAACCTGAACGGCCGCGCGGTCACACCTCACCCCTCCATCGTCGTCAACTTCCGCTCCTATGCGGTCGGCTGCGACGAGCCGGTGCTGTGCTCGGTTGAAGTCGCCGATACGGTGCTTCGTCAGGGTCAGGGCATGCACGGCAGCTTCAGCCGCGGCGACACCATGAACTTCATGGCGGCGATGGGACCGGACTTCAAAGCCGGCTTCGTCGACCCGCTTCCGGTGAGCAACGCCGACGTCGGCATGACGGCAGCGAGGCTGCTTGGCCTCAGCCGCAAGGCTAATGGCAAGCTGATCGGCCGTGTGATGACGGAAGCGATGCCCAATGGTGCGACGCCGAAGGCTTACACCCGCACCCTCTCCTCCAAGCCGGACGCCAATGGCCTGCGCACGGTGCTGCAATTCCAGCGCGTGCTGGAACAGCGCTACTTCGATGTGGCGGGATTCCCGGGACGGACGGTCGGACTTGAAGCGACCAAGAGGGCAGGCGTGAAATAACGCCTGCCGACCTAAGAGCGTTTTCGGCGTGAAGAAAACGCGTCAAAATAAAAGCCTCGGTTCTGATGTCTCAGAACCGAGGCTTTTTGACTTTGGGACTTACATTCCGAGGTCGAAGACGTTTGGCAATGCCACTAACGGCAGTGTCGCGGCGCCGACCAGCGTCGCGACCAGCGCCATCAGCTTGCGGTTGCTGCGGCGCTTACCGCGCATCTGGGCTGCGATCCATTCAAGCACTTCGATATTGACGCCGATCGCATGGGTGGGCGCCCAGCTCTCAATGGCGGTCTCCGGCGACAGCGCGACCGAACGCGGCGGCACGGGCAAGCCGGACGCTGACGCGGCGTGATGCACGATCGCCTTCGCGAACAGGTCGTCGAAACGGCCATCGTCGTTGCGCTCCGAGGCAGCCTCATTGATCTCGAACAGGGCTTCGGCCTCCGCCCGGCTGACCGGGAGGTTAGCAATCGCTATCCCGTTCAGGATGCGCATGCACCATGCGACGTCCACGGCATCGATGGCGCGTGAGAAGTGAACACGGCCTTCAGTGGTAGGTCCCTCGCCCGTGATAACGCCATCACGGACAATACCAAGCGCTCGGGCCGCAAGATCGCGGTCCGCACTTGCGGACGTTTCGACGTCACGAATCAGATCGGAGAGATTGGTGGTGGAACTCGACGGGGCAGACATGTTACTTTTCTCTTGATGGGTGCCCAAGCATTTCCATGCCGGACGTGAACGAAGCCTTAACGACGAGAGCTTGAGTCACATTCATCGTTAATGTTGCAGATTGGTCGCAGCCGACGTCCGCAAGGTTCATGGAATTGGCAGTGTGACTCGGCGGCGTTTAGGCGCCTCAACGTCAAATTCGGGGCATCCCGGAAACGTGAAAGAAAAGGCTGCAGACACAACTTTTCGCGATCAAGCAAAGGACAGAACAGGATTTCGTATGCTTTCCCGGACGAGGAAAAATCTTGTCCTTTTGTCGCCCCCGTTCCGCTCTGGCCGCTCGCTCGTTATATGCTTTTGGTCGAATTACTTTGTCACCGTAAACCTGTGAGGCAAGACTATGACACTTCAGATCGGCGCGGTCGCCCCCGACTTCGAAGCAGACACCACCGAGGGACGCATCCGCTTTCATGACTGGATCGGCAATAGCTGGGCTCTGCTGTTCTCGCATCCGAAGGATTTCACACCCGTCTGCACCACCGAGCTTGGTGTGCTCGCGCGCATGAAGCCTGAATACGACAAGCGCGGCGTCAAGCTGATTGGATTGAGTGTCGACCCTGTGGCCAACCACGAGAAGTGGGCCGACGACATCAAGGAGACTCAGGGCTACGCCCCCAACTATCCGATGATCGGCGATACCGATCTCAAGGTTTCCAAGCTCTACAACATGCTGCCCGCCGACACTGCCGGCGATGCGACTGGCCGGACGGCCAACGACAATGCCACCGTGCGGAACGTCTTCATCATTGGCCCCGACAAGAAGATCAAGCTGCTCCTGGTCTATCCGATGACCACCGGACGCAACTTCGATGAAATCCTGCGCGTCATCGACTCGCTGCAGCTTACAGCCAAGCACCGCGTGTCGACGCCCGCCGACTGGAAGCAAGGCGAAGACGTGATCATCGCGGGCTCAGTCTCCGATGACGAAGCCAAGACGATCTATCCGGGTGGCTGGAAGGCCCCCAAGCCTTACATCCGGATCGTTCCGCAGCCGAAGTAAACGGCATCACTTCTTCGGAAACAAAAGGGGCGCGTCACGCGCCCCTTTTTTATTTGCGATCACAAAGCCGCGTGCGGACGAGCGCTTGCGGCTTATGAGGAGACCCGCAGCGATTAGCTCGTTCGCCCCGGAGCCTTGCTCTTGTTCACTAGCAGAACGGCAGTCGCGCAGATCACCATTCCGGCAATCGCAATGGCATCCAACCGTTCGTCGAACAGCAGATACGCCATCAGCGCGGTCACGCCCGGGACCAGATAGAACAGGCTCGCCACGCTGGTGGCCGCCGAGCGGCGGATGAGCCAGTACAGCAATCCGATCGATCCCACCGACAACACCACCACGAGCCACATCAGGGCGAGGATGTACTGCTGGCTCCATTCGATCACCCGCGTCTCGAACAGCCATGCGCCGACTGCGAACAGCACGCCTGCTGAGGTGAACTGAATCAGATTGCCTGCGCGCCAGTCGATCCCGCTGCAAAACCGCTTCTGATAAAGCGTACCCAAAGTGATGCTGAGCAGCGACACACCGGATGCAAGCCATCCCCAGCCTTCAGCACCGGACGTCGAGCGATTGTGCAGAACGAGAAGCGTCCCCGCGAGGCCGAGCAGCAGCCCCGTCCATTGTAGCGGCGTGACGCGTTCGCCGAGCCAGCGGTTGGCTAGTGTGGATGTGAGGATCGGCTGCAGCCCCGGAATGAGCGCAGAGAGTCCTGCAGGCACCGAATGAAAAATCGCGACCGACGTGCCGCCGAGATAAAAGCCATGCACCAGCAGTCCTGCGACGGCGCTGTGGATCACCCCTGCCCGGTCCGGCCATTTCGGCCGAGTGATGACCGCGATGATCGCCATCAGCAAGACGACGAAGATCATCCGCGTGGTGAGATAGGTCAGCGGCTCGGCGCCGCCCAACACGTATTTCGTGCCGATGAAGCCGGTGCTCCACAGCAGCACGAAGATCGCCGGCGCCGCACGTGCAGCAATGGATTCTGATGACGAAGAGTTGGAAAGCGTGTTCATTTGCGCGACTGATTGCCCGATCATGTGCTATCGAGCAATCGTCAAATGCGCCGAGCCGCGCACCCAAAAATGCAGACCAACTTGAAAGGACACATCATGGATGTTCGCGCCGCCGTCGCTATCGCTGCCGGAAAACCGCTGGAAATCACCACGGTGCAACTCGAAGGCCCTCGCGAAGGCGAAGTGATGGTCGAGATCAAGGCGACAGGCGTATGTCACACCGATGAATTCACCCTTTCGGGCGCTGATCCGGAAGGGCTTTTCCCCGCCATTCTCGGCCATGAGGGCGCAGGCATCGTCGTCGACGTCGGCAAGGGCGTGACCAGCGTCAAGAAGGGCGACCATGTAATTCCGCTCTACACGCCGGAATGTCGCCAGTGCCCGTCGTGTCTCTCGCGCAAGACCAACCTCTGCACCGCGATTCGTGCCACCCAAGGCCAAGGCCTGATGCCTGACGGCACCTCGCGCTTCTCGATGGGCGGCAAGCCGATCCACCACTACATGGGCACCTCGACGTTCGCGAACTACACCGTGCTGCCGGAGATCGCGGTGGCGAAGATTCGCGAAGACGCCCCCTTCGATAAAGTCTGCTACATCGGCTGCGGCGTCACCACCGGCATCGGTGCTGTGATCAACACCGCGAAAGTCGAGCAAGGCGCGAAGGCCATCGTGTTCGGTCTCGGCGGCATCGGTCTCAACGTGCTGCAGGGCCTGCGCCTCGCGGGCGCCGACATGATCATCGGCGTCGACATCAACAACGAACGCAAGGCCTGGGGCGAACGCTTCGGCATGACGCACTTCGTCAATCCGACTGAGGTGGGCAAGGATCTCGTCCCTCACCTCGTCAACATGACCAAGACCAAGGAAGACCAGATCGGCGGCGCGGACTACACGTTCGACTGCACCGGCAACGTTACGGTGATGCGACAGGCGCTGGAAGCGTGCCATCGCGGCTGGGGCCAGTCCATCGTGATCGGCGTGGCACCCTCGGGTGCCGAGATTGCGACCCGGCCGTTCCAGCTCGTCACCGGGCGCGTCTGGAAAGGCACTGCGTTCGGCGGCGCCCGCGGCCGCACCGATGTGCCGAAGATCGTCGACTGGTACATGGACGGCAAGATCCAGATCGATCCGATGATCACGCACGTGATGCCGCTCAACGACATCAACAAGGCGTTCGATTTGATGAAGCGCGGCGAGTCGATCCGGGGGGTGGTGACGTTCTGACGATGGGAAAGCTGCTCCAATTCACAACCGTCGACGTGTTCACGTCGGACCAGTTCAGCGGCAATCCCCTTGCCGTTGTGCTGAATGCTGAAGGCCTGTCATCCGCGCAGATGCAGGCCATTGCAGCGGAGTTCAA
Organism: Nitrobacteraceae bacterium AZCC 1564; assembly: GCA_036924835.1. Lineage (NCBI taxonomy): Bacteria > Pseudomonadati > Pseudomonadota > Alphaproteobacteria > Hyphomicrobiales > Nitrobacteraceae > Nitrobacteraceae bacterium AZCC 1564. The sequence continues at coordinate 5,737,177 of JBAGRR010000001.1, read as the reverse complement.
TCTCGCCGAGACGACATTCGTACTGCCGCCGAATGACCCTGCGCATACGGCGGCGGTGCGCATCTTCACTCCGCGGAGTGAGATGCCATTTGCCGGTCATCCCAATATCGGCACGGCCTTTGTGCTGGCACGCGCGGGCGAAAGCTACGGCCGCAGCTTGACCGGTGATCGAGTAATCTTCGAGGAGAAGGCTGGCCTCGTGCCGATCGATCTGCTGCGAGATGGCAACACCGTCGTGGGCGCACGACTCGCCTCGCCCCAGCGCCTGAGTGTCGGCGACACTATCGCGTCTGAACTGATCGCGTCTGCCTGCAATCTTTCGGTCGATGACATCGAGACGCGAAATCATCCACCATGCATCGCATCCTGCGGCGCTACCTTCATTCTTACTGAACTGAAAAGCCGGGACGCCTTGACCCGGGCCATCGCCCGCGCAGATGTTTTCAGACTTGAGGTCTCGAAACATCCCGCGACTGGCATCCTGCTCTACACGCAGGTCGAGGAGAACGGCATCGACATTCGCGCACGCATGTTCGCGCCGCTGTATGGCATTCCCGAAGATCCGGCGACCGGCAGCGCGAATGTCGCCTTGATCGGACTGCTGGCAAAGCTCCGCCCCGAACAGGACATCACGCTGTCCAAGAGCGTTGCTCAAGGTGTGGAGATGGGACGGCCCAGCCTCTTGTCACTCACCGCTGAAAAACAGCATGGCGTCGTGACCGCAACCTATGTCGGAGGCCGCTGCGTACCGATCATGTCGGGATCGATCGAGTTGAACTGAGCTGCCCGCTAGGTTCGTTGAAACGTGCCCTCAAGCCGGCCACGCGCGATGATGGCGCGGGCCGCGGCAGACATCAGGCCGGCAAGCGATGGCGGCTTCTGAAAGCTGAGCTTGCGGTTGAGGGCAAACAGCTCGAACACATAATGATGCACTCCGTGGCCCGGCAGTGCACGCGGACCTGCATACGTTGTCTGGCGCAGCATGTTGCGCCCCATCCGGAATTGATGCGCACCGCTGGAAAGCACGCCTTCCGCAACTCCTTCCAGCAGCGGCGGAATGCCCGTGACCACCAGATGCACGAACGGGCGTGGCAGCGGCGCGTCGGGATCTTCCATCACCAGCGCGAGCTCAACAGTTCGCGGCGGTAGCCCGATCCATGCGAGTGACGGTGAAATGTTGTCACCCACGCCCGAGCCCGCATAACGCAGCGGGATGGAGCCTCCATCGGCGAATGCAGAGCTTGTCACACGGATGATCGCAGGTGCAGACGCGGCGGCTGGATGGTTCCACGCCAGTTTTGCTTCACCGGCTCTGATGCCGTGAAGCGCTCGTCCGATCATGCTTACAAACGAAATGTCAGCCTCCGCGCTTTGCGGTCGCGTGTCAGAAAAATTCTTCCGGGCACGGATCGACGATCTTCCACAAATCCATGCCGTTCTTGATCTTCTTCATTTCAGGCGTGAGGCCGCCATGGCGCGCGATCCACGCCTTGATCGGCGGCGTGTAGTACGACATCAGATCCGACGTGCCCTCTGCACTCGTGACCTTCATGCCGAATGTGTAGGCCTTGTCGTAGTAAGCTTGGTGGAACCCGACGCTTGCGCGCGGCGTGACGCAGATCTTGTTGAGCGGCACAATGCCGAACACCAGCGTGCAAGCCGAATTGCAGATGCCGTCGATGATGACGCGTTCGCCGGTCTTGCGGATGCGCTCGTACTTCGTCTTGTACTCCTCGACATAGCCGCCGTGGTCGCGCGTGATGCGCAAATCCGCCCGCGCTGGCACGGAGGCCAGCACCGGCAGAAGACATGCAAGCAGCATAAGGGTACGCATCGGCGGGTCAGCAATCCGCAGGTCGGGGTTGATATCGACGATCTTGGTGCTCCCCATCAGCACCAAGACTCTGGCGTTACTGTGTTGGAAAATCGTTAAGCATTTTTCCGCGCCGGGGAAGCGTTTTGACACACCTTCAGACAAGTCGATGAAACATCTACGCAATTTCGAGCAGCCAGCTCCCTTGGAGGACGATACGGGAACAAATAGACAGCGGTCCTGTTGGGCGTTTGGGCTATTCCGCCCCCGTCGAGTGTCCTGAATCCAAAGTCCGCCTCATCGTGCAGCGCGATCGGTAGCGGACTTTGGATTCAGGACACTCGTAAATCTATGATTCTAGTATGGTTTAGGTTCAGAAGTTCGCCGGAAGGACTCGCAGGAAAAATGGAGCGAACTTCTGAACCACCACACTGGGGAAAGGTGATTCCATGATCAAGCAAGTCATTGGGGCTACGCTTCTCGCCAGCGCACTGCTCATCGGGACCGGCGCACAAGCGATGCCGGCTGCTCCCGCACCATCACAGACGATCCAGGACGACGACCTCATCCAAGTCCGCGACGGATGCGGCGCCGGCAGGCATTTCAGCCCCGCGCTCGGCCGGTGCGTCGTGAACTACGGCTATTACGGCGCGCCCGGTTACTACGGCGGCCGCGTATATGGATATCGCGGCGGCGTCTATCGTGGCGGATATGCCTATCGCGGAGGCTACTACCGCGGCGGCAGATATGGCTATCGCGGCGGATACCGTGGCGGAGCACGCCGCTTTCGTTGAAGTGATGACATAGAGGAAGGCTTGTTCTCATACCGTTCGATGTTTCGCTCTCGCGCGAAGCCGTAAGCGCGGAAAGCGGCCACTGCCGCGCGTAGCGCAAGGCATCGACATACCCGTACTGATCAATGTGCCGTGAACTTGGAGCCGCATTCTATTTGCGGCACTTGCTTTGCCTGACATTCCGAATGCCAACATCCTCATCCGGAACCCGCTGACAACGATCACGGCCATCAGCCAAGTGGGTGATCCAGTGAAATCGTTTTGTATGCTGACTCGCCAATTAAATACATTTAAATTGGCATTTAATTTTCGTCTCAACATTTAATTCGATCTCTGCCGTCCGGCTCCTCTCGCAGGAGCGGCATCATGCGGGAGCGGCGTTATGAGCATTTCAGAAAGCCCCGGTTCTGGCGTTCCCTCGCGCCTCGCTCAATGGCTGTCCGAAACGTTAGCGAATGCGCGCTCCCCCCGGGGCACCCCTTCCGGAAAAAAGCGCTTCGCTGGCGACAAGCAGGACGACAACGCGGCAGATCATTCCAACGAATTCACGGCAGGCGATCTCGCGACACAGAGCCCCAGCCCTGACGATCCGTTCACGACGACTGCGGCAGCCGCAGCACTCGCATCAACGTTGATCCGAACAAATGACGCCGCGGCTTTGCCCGTTCCACAATCGTCGACCACAGCGATCGAAGAGTCAGGGGGCGACCCAGTCACTCCAGTCGCTGACCAGAGCGCCTCGCCCTCATCGTCGCTGTCTTCGTCAATGAATTTGACCGCTTCGGTCACCGGATCTTCCACACCCACAGTACCATCACCATCCGGACTGAACGTCAGTCCGTGTTGCGGTTCGTGCGGCTACGTCAATTGTCCGCTGCAGGCGATGGCTCAGGCGGGCACAACGAAGTTGGCCGGCGAGTTGTACGGGAGTGGCTCGCCTGGCGCGGCTGACGCCGTGTTAAGTCGAAGCGGCACGCTCGGCGCCTCGATGAGCGATCCGATGCTGTCGAAGAACGTCTCGTCGGCGACGGACTGGAACATCGCGCCCGTGATCGTCCCGACCGGATCACTGCCAGGTGGCGGAGAGACCGCAACTGGACCGAACACGAAAGGGATCGGATTCCTGTCCGGTTCAGTCACCTCTCCTGAAGTCCAAGCACAAGCCCAAGCCAGAGCACTGACCACCTCACCAAATCTGCTCGCCGCGCTCGCGGCAACGAACCCCATCGTGCTCGAGAACCAGAAGCCTGGAAACCCTGAGAGCGAGTGGGGCATCGATGGCGCGGGCAGCTCGAATATCGAAGGGTTCGCGACAGACATCAGTGTCAATCACGGCAATACGATCAACTTCAAGATCAACACGAATTCGAACAACTACCGGATTGATATCTATCGGCTCGGCTACTACGGCGGCATGGGCGCGCGTAAGGTTACGACGATCCAGCACACGGGTGTGCAGAACCAGCCGGCACCGCTGCGTGACGCAACGACCGGTTTGGTGGACGCGGGCAACTGGGCTGTTTCGGCAAGTTGGGCCGTGCCAGCAGATGCTGTTTCCGGTGTCTACATCGCCAAGCTCGTGCGTCAGGACGGAACCTTCGGTGAGAACCACATCCCGTTTATCGTGCGCGATGACGGCAGCCACAGCGACATCATCTTTCAGACCGCGGACCAGACATGGCAAGCCTACAACGGATGGGGCGGAGCGAATTTCTATGGCGGCAATGGCCCTGCGACAGGTCAGGGCGCAGGGCGCGCCTATGCGGTGAGCTACAATCGGCCGATCGCAACCCGCGGCGGCGTCGGCACCTTCGCTGGCCCGCAGGACTATCTCTTCGGCGCCGAGTACGCAGGGATCTCATGGCTGGAGCAGAACGGCTACGACGTGTCGTACATGGCGGGAGTCGACGTCGATCGCTTCGGCAGCTTGCTGCTTAACCACAAGGCCTATGTCGATGTCGGTCACGACGAGTACTGGTCGGGTCAACAACGCGCCAATGTGGAGGCGGCGCGCGACGCCGGTGTTAATCTGCAATTCTGGAGCGGCAACGAGGTCTACTGGCGAACCCGCTGGGGAAACGCGATCAGCAGTGATGGCACAGCCTATCGCACCCTGATTTCCTACAAGGAAACCTGGTCGCCAAGCGCCTCGATCGATCCCAGCAACGAATGGACGGGGACGTTCCGCGATCCACGTTTGAGTCCGCCCGCAATCGGCGGAGGCAATCCGGAGAACTCCCTCACCGGCCAACTCTTCAAGGTCGACGATGTCGGCACCAACCTTGAATCGATCAAGGTGCCCTTCGACGACGCCAACTTGCGTTTCTGGCGTAACACAAGCGTTGCCAATCTTCAGCCCGGGCAAACCGCGACGCTGACTAAGAATTATCTCGGCTATGAGTGGGACGAAGCACCTGACAACGGCTTCGATCCTGCAGGCTTGGTCAAGCTTTCATCGACCACGCTTCCGGTGAACACATATCTGCTCGACTATGGGAATACGACCGGCAGCGGCACCGCGACACACAATTTGACCCTCTATCGTGCGCCAAGTGGCGCCTTGGTCTTCGGCGCCGGGACCGTCTATTGGGCCTGGGGCCTCAGCGACAATCACGATAAGGAAGTCACGCCAACCGATCCGCGCGTGCAGCAGGCGATGGTCAACCTGTTCGCCGACATGGGTATCCAGCCGGGAACACTGCAATCAGGGCTCATCACGGGCGCGCCTTCGACAGACACCACCGCCCCCACCTCGTCCTTTAATGCACCCACGTCCGCGACCGCCGGGACCAGCATTACGATTTCCGGTACCGCCTCAGACGTTGGCGGCGTGATTGCCGGCGTCGAGGTCACCACCGACAACGGTGCAAGCTGGCATCCGGCCATCGGCGATGAGACGTGGACATATACTTTCTCGCCGCAAGTCGCCGGCAACTATACGGTCCGCTCCCGCGCCGTCGACGACAGCGTCAATCTGGAAACGCCGTCGGCCGGGCGCACGATCACCGTCGCTGCACCGAACTTCGTCTCGCTGTTTCCCGGCACGGCAACGCCTGCGGTCTTGAACACGACCGACGCGAGCGCAGTAGAGCTCGGGGTGAGATTCCAGTCTTCGGTCGCCGGGACCATCAGCGGCATTCGCTTCTACAAGAGCAGCCAGGATACCGGGGTCCATACCGGCACGCTGTGGTCGAGCACGGGCGCAGTCCTGGGGACCCTGACCTTCAACAACGAAAGCGCGAGCGGCTGGCAGAGCGCGACCTTCTCCAGCCCGATTACGATCACGCCGGGTGTGATCTATACCGCGTCCTATCACACCAACGTCGGCCACTACTCCAACACGCAGAACTATTTCACCACGAACGTAACGAGCGGCCCGCTGACCGCCCCTGCCAGCGGCAATGGCGTCTACGCCTATAGCAGCAACAGCGCGTTCCCGACGCAGACGTTCCAGGCGACGAACTTCTGGGTCGACGTCATGTTCAATCCGTCGTCCGGGACCACCAACCAGCCACCGGTGGCTGTCAACGATACCGGACCTGCCGTGACGCTCAACACGCCCATCACGATTTCGGCCGCGTCTTTGCTCGCCAACGACAGCGATCCGAACGGTGACGCGCTCACGATTACCGCGGCGAACACGACCGCAACCAGCCACGGCACCGTCGCACTCAACACGCAGAACAACACCATCACCTTCACCCCCGAAACCAACTACACCGGCGCGGCTGGATTCAGCTACACGATCTCGGATGGACGCGGCGGCACGGCCTCGGCCAATGTCAGCCTCAACGTGACCACGACGCCACCACCGGTCACCGGGGTGAGTTTCTTTACAGCGTCGAACACGCCGGCTCAGACCAGTCTCAATGATGGCACGCCGCTGGAACTCGGGATGAAGTTTACCTCGTCCACCGCCGGCCAGATCACCGCATTGAAGTTCTATCGCAGCTCGAGCGACACCGGCCCGGATCTGCTCAGCCTGTGGACTTCAACCGGCACCAAGCTCGCCAGCGCGACCTTCTCGAATACATCCGCAACGGGCTGGCAGACGGTGACATTGTCGACGCCGGTGAATATCAGCGCGAACACTACCTACGTCGCGTCCTATCACACCAATGGCGCCTATGTGGTGACCAACAACTACTTCACCTCCGCCGTCACCAGCGGGCCGCTGACCGCGCCCTCCACTTCGACATCGGGCGGCAACGGCGTCTATACGTATGGCGGCAACAACACCAGCGGTATCTTCCCGACCAGCACCTTCGGCGCGTCGAATTACTGGGTCGATGTGGTGTTCAATGGCACAACCGGCGGCGGTGGCAACAACACAGCGCCAACCGCGGTCGCCGATACTGCAGATGCCACGGAAGCGGGCGGCACGGCCAACGGCTCTGCCGGTTCTTCCGCCACCGGCAACGTCCTCACCAACGACACCGATCCCGACACCGGCGACACCAAGACGGTCAGCGCAGTCAGCTTCGGCTCGACGGCAGGCACGCTTGGCTCCGCACTCGCGGGCGCGTTCGGCAGTCTTGTGCTCGCGGCCTCCGGTGCGTTCACTTACACTGTCAACGAGACCGCGTCAGCCGTGCAGGCCCTGCGGCTCTCCACCAACACGGTCACCGATGTCTTCAGTTACACCTTGCGCGACGCGGCCGGAGCCACATCCACCGCGACGCTGACGGTCACCATTCACGGCGCCAACGATGCGCCAACGCTGACGACGCAGACTGCCAACCAGAACGCCGTGGTCGGCTCGGCGTTCTCCCTGGTGCTGCCTGCCAACACCTTTACCGACGTCGATACCGGCGACACGCTTGCCTATTCGGCAACCCTTGCCGATGGCTCGGCCCTGCCCGCATGGCTGGCTTTCAACCCAACGACACGCACCTTCAGCGGCACGCCAGCAACTGCAAATGTCGGCACGCTCAACATCAGGGTCACCGCCACCGATCTCGGCAGTCTCGCCGCAAGCGAGACCTTCAGCATTGCCGTGACAACAACAACGACACCACCACCACCCACCGGTGTAAGTTTCTTCACAGCGTCGAACACGCCAGCCCAAACCAATGTGAATGACGGTCAGGCGCTGGAAGTCGGAATGAAGTTCACCTCCTCGACCGCCGGTCAGATCACTGCATTGAAGTTCTATCGCAGCGCCGGGGACACCGGGCCCGATTTGCTCAGCCTGTGGACTTCGACGGGAACGAAGCTTGCGAGTGCGACCTTCAGCAACACTTCGGCAAGTGGTTGGCAGACCGTGACGCTGCCGACGGCGGTGAACATCAACGCCAACACCACCTACGTCGCGTCCTATCACACCAACGGCGCCTATGTGGTGACCAACAACTTCTTCACCTCCGCCGTCACCAGCGGGCCGCTGACCGCGCCCTCCACTTCGACATCCGGCGGCAACGGCGTCTATACGTACGGCGGCAACAACACCAGCGGCATCTTCCCGACCAGCACCTTTGGTGCATCGAATTACTGGGTCGATGTGGTGTTCAATGGCTCGACTGGAAGCACCAACCAGCCACCGGTGGCCACAAACGATACCGGGCCTGCCGTAACGCTCAACACGCCGATCACGATCTCGGCGGCGTCCTTGCTCGCCAACGACAGCGACCCGAACGGCGACCCGCTCACGATTACCGCGGCGAACACGACCGCAACCAGCCACGGCACCGTCGCGCTCAACACGCAGAACAACACCATCACCTTTACCCCCGAAACCAATTACACCGGCGCGGCCGGTTTCAGCTACACGATCTCGGACGGACGTGGCGGCACGGCCTCGGCCAATGTCAGCCTCAACGTGACCACAACGACGCCACCACCAGCAACCGACGTGAGCTTCTTCAGCGCGTCGAACACGCCGACACAAACCAGTGTCAATGACGGCACGCCGCTGGAAGTCGGAATGAAGTTCACCTCTTCCTCGGCCGGCCAGATCACGGCGCTGAAATTCTACCGCAGCCCGAGCGACACCGGCTCTGACCTGCTCAGCCTGTGGACTTCGACGGGAACGAAGCTTGCGAGCGCAACCTTCACCAACACGTCTGCAAGCGGCTGGCAGACGGTGACGCTGCCGACGCCGGTGAATATCAACGCCAACACCACTTATGTCGCGTCCTATCACACCAACGGCGCTTACGTTGTGACCAACAACTTCTTCACCAGCCCCGTCACTAGCGGGCCACTGACTGCGCCATCGAGCTCGGCATCCGGTGGCAACGGTGTCTACGGGTATGGCGGCAACGGCACCACTGGTCTTTTCCCGACCAACACCTTCAGTGCATCCAACTACTACGCTGACGTAGTATTCAGGCCGCAGTTGGCTGCGTAGAGCGGAAATGCCGTTGAGGCGGACGACGAGGGCTGAAACGGGAGTGACATAGCGCGACAGCGCTCTGCCCTGTTCAGAATGGCGTGTTCCGAGAGATTCGAAGTCTCGCCTGCGCATGTCGATATCGGCACAAGGCATGTCGCCCTGTTGATCTACGTCAATTCGCTACAATCCAGTCACGGTTCTCTAACGCTGGGAAGCGTGGGCCGAAACGGCTCATTGATTCCGCTGAATGCAAAACAATCCCATGGGAGGACGTTATGCGTCGACTTCGATGGTCGGTGACATTCACCGGGTTAGCACTGAGTGCCCTGCTGGGTTCGACGGGAATGATCGTTAAAAGCGAGTCTGCGGGCGCGGTCGTCTACTGCCAATACATTGGCTATCCGCCAAGCTGCGTTGCGCGACCTGGTGTCGTTCTTAGGCCACGCCCCGTAGCACGCGCGGCCGCCCGCGAGGCGGTCCGACCCGGAACACCAATGAACCGCGGCGGCCCCGTCAATCGCGTTGGGCGTCGTTAATCCCGGGGACACATTTCAGCGAAAGAGAGCGGAGAAACCACACGCCCCACGTGCGCAACTTCGCAAGGACATGGCGCGCCATTCAGAACAAAACTGCGAACACCTATATAATTGAAATTGCTTGTGCGTTTTCCTGCCCCCAATGGTTCGACGGCCGTCGGCGCCGGCTTCGCCCCCTGTCGTAGGGATTTCAGCACACCTCACGATAGCGCGCGCCTTTCGCTCCTGGATCGTAGTATTGTTGTCGGAAGCCGTCGAAGCTTCGAGACCGAGGATTTCGCGTAGCACTCGATCGCGAGCGCTCGAAGAGATGCACTCCAGAATCAAGCTGATGATCGCGGCTGCGGTCGGACGGCGTGGCAAATGGAGGACATTATGGCGTGGCGTGACGACAAAGCACGGGAAACTCTGATCCGCGATGCAGCGGGCAACGTGCCGCCGGGCGGGAGCGCTCGGGCCTTTGCCGAGCCTTTGTTCGGCTACACCAATATCGAGGATCTCGCCAACTACGATGCAGCCTCGCTTGCCCTCCTTGCGGAGCAAGCCTGGGAACACGTGCAGCGGCGCACGGCCGGCCGCGCCGATATCCGCGTCGTCAATCCGATGATGCCCGACGGACGCGAGATTTCCGTGCTCGAAATTCTCAACGACGACATGCCTTTCCTGTTCGATTCCACCATGGCGGAGCTCGCCGAGCAGGGCATCGAAGTCACCCTTGTCGCTCACCCGATCATCGCCGTGGAGCGCGATGACCAGGGCAAGCTGCTGCGCTTCTACGGCGAAGCACTGCCGGAGGGAGCAAAGGGCACGCGCGAAAGCCTGATTCATCTCCACATCACTCGCCTGGATGCCGATGCCGATCGTCAGAAGCTGATCGACGGCCTCACCAGGACGTTGAGCAACGTCCGCGCGTGCGTCACCGACTGGCGCGCCATGCGCGACCGCGTCGAGGAAGCGATCAAGACTTTCTCTTCGAATCCGCCGCCGCTGCCGATCGACGAGGTCGCCGAAGCAAACCAGTTCCTGCAATGGCTCTGCGCGGACAATTTCACCTTCCTCGGCGTGCGCGAATATCGCTTCTCGCCCGACAACGATGCGTCCGACGACATTACAACCGGCGAAGGCCTCGGCATCTTGCGCGATCCCGACGTGAAGGTGCTGCGCCGCGGCAGCGAAATGGTGGTGATGACGCCGGAAATTCGCGAGTTCATGCGCGAGCCGACTCTGCTGATCGTCATCAAGGCCAATGTCTCCAGCCGCGTCCATCGCCGCATCCGGATGGACTATGTGGGCATCAAGCTCTATACGCCCGACGGCCAGCTCGAGGGCGAGTTGCGCGTCGTCGGCCTGTTCACCTCAGGCGCCTATACACGCTCGGTACGACAGATCCCTTATGTCCGCCACAAGGTTTCGCGGGTGCTCCAGCGCGCGGGCTTCGACCCGAGCGGCCATTCCGGCAAAGCGCTCATGCATATTCTCGAGGAATATCCGCGTGACGAACTGTTCCAGATCGACATCGACACTCTCTACAATTTCGTCATAGAAATCCTGATCCTCTACGAGCGCCCGCGCGTCCGGACGCTGGCGCGGGTCGACAAGTTCGATCGTTTCGTCTCCATCCTCACCTTCATTCCACGCGAGAAATTCGACACCGACGTCCGCACGCGTGTCGGCGCCTTCCTGGCGCAGGCTTACAAGGGGACCCTGGTCGCCTCCTACGTATCGTTCCCAGAAGGGGCGCTTGCGCGCGTCCACTACATCATCGCGCGCTATGGAGGCAAAACGCCCGTCGTCGAGCGCGCCGCGGTCGAAGCCGGGATCAGCGCCATTGCCGCAACCTGGGCCGACAAACTGAAGGCAGCGCTCACTGCGTCGACCGATGGCATGCGGGCGCGCATGCTCACCAACCGATACGCCCAGGCCTTTAGCGGCGGCTATACCGAGGTGTTCAGCGCGGAACAGGCGATCACCGATATCACGACCGTCGAAAAGCTCACGCCAGCCCGGCCCGGTGACGATTTCGGTTCACCGCATCGAAGGCGAGGACGATCCCAGGCGCTTCGGCCTGAAGGTGTTTTCGGACGCCGCACCGCTCTCGCTGTCTTACCGCGTGCCGGTGATCGAAAATCATGGCCTGCGCGTGGTCAACGAACGCACCTATCAGATCGCGCCCCGTACCAGGCCGGAGCCGGTCTGGCTGCACGACATGACGATCGAGACCAGCGACGGCGAGCCGATCGAGATCAACCCGGAACTCAGCCATCGCCTGGAAGCTTCGATCATGGCGGTGGTCACCGATCGCGCCGAATCCGACGGGTACAATGCCCTGATCCTGCGCACCGCCCTGGGCTGGCGGGAAGTTTCGACCATCCGGGCACTGTCGCGCTACCTGCACCAGATCCGCGCTCCGTTTACCCAGGATTATATGTGGGCGACTCTGCGCAAGAACGCCGCGATCACGGCCACCCTCGTCGCGATGTTCAAGGCCCGCCTCGATCCGCGGCTCGCCTTGACGGATGCCGAGCGCTCGACGCGCGAGGCGGCTCTGCTTGCCGAGATCGAGGAACAGCTCAAATCCGTCGCCTCGCTCGATGAAGACCGCATCCTGCGCCGCTTCACCAATCTGGTGCATGCCACCGTTCGCACTAATCTGTGGCAGATCGGCGAGGATGGACATCCGCGTCCGGTGATCTCCCTCAAGTTCGAGGCGCGCCGGATCGACGACTTACCCGCTCCACGACCTCTCTACGAGATCTTCGTCTATTCACCTCGTGTCGAAGGTATTCACCTGCGCTTCGGCAAGGTTGCGCGCGGCGGCTTACGCTGGTCCGACCGGCCGCAGGATTTCCGCACCGAGATTCTCGGCCTGGTGAAAGCGCAGCAGGTCAAGAACGCCGTGATCGTGCCGGTCGGCGCCAAGGGCGGCTTCGTGCCCAAGCGCCTGCCGCCGCCTTCCAATCGCGACGCCTGGCTCGCGGAGGGCACCGAAGCCTATCGCGTCTTCGTTCGCTCGCTGCTCGAACTCACCGACAATCTCGACGGCGATATCATCGTGCCGCCCGAATCCACCGTGCGCCACGACGGCGACGACCCCTACCTCGTCGTCGCTGCCGACAAGGGCACCGCCACCTTCTCCGACGTCGCCAATGCGATCTCGGCCGAGAAGAGCCATTGGCTCGGCGATGCCTTCGCATCCGGCGGCAGCCAGGGTTACGACCACAAGAAGATGGGGATCACGGCGCGCGGCGCCTGGGAGGCGGTCAAGCGCCACTTCCGCGAGCTCGGCACCGACATTCAGACCATACCGTTCACCGCGGTCGGCGTGGGCGACATGTCCGGCGACGTTTTCGGCAATGGCATGCTGCTCTCGCCGGCGACAAAGCTTGTGGCGGCTTTCGATCATCGCGACATCTTTATCGATCCCTCGCCTGACCCCTTAATCAGTTTCGCTGAGCGCAAGCGCTTGTTCGACGCGCCGCGATCGAGCTGGCAGGACTACAACAAGTCGCTGATCTCGCAGGGCGGTGGCGTGTTCTCGCGCCTGCTCAAGGCGATCCCGCTCGCTCCGGAAGTGCGCACCCTGCTTGATCTCGACAAGCCGCAAGCCACGCCTTTCGAGGTGATGACGGCAATCCTGAAGGCTCGCGCCGACCTCTTGTGGTTTGGCGGCATCGGCACCTATGTCCGCTCCTCTGCGGAAAGCGACGATCAGGTCGGGGACCGCGCCAACGATCCGATCCGCATCACGGGTGGTGACGTGCGCGCCCGGGTGATCGGCGAAGGGGCCAACCTTGGCGTCACCCAGCGCGGCCGTATTGAAGCGGCGCAGAAGGGCGTCAAGCTCAACACCGACGCCATCGACAATTCGGCCGGCGTGAACACGTCCGACGTCGAGGTTAATATCAAGATCGCGCTGGCGCGCCCCGAGCGCGAGGGACGCCTCAGTCCCACTGATCGCAACAGCCTGCTTGCCGCGATGACCGACGAGGTCGGCGCGCTGGTATTGCGCAACAACTATCTGCAGACGTTGGCGCTCTCGCTGGCCGAGCGCAAGGGTGTGACCGAGACCGGCTTCCTCACCCGCCTGATGCAGTCGCTCGAACAACGAGGCTTGCTCAGCCGCGCGGTGGAATTCTTGCCCGACGACGCCGCGCTCACCGAGCGCACACGGCGCGGCCAGTTCCTGACGCGGCCCGAGCTTGCCGTGTTGCTCGCCTACGCCAAGCTGACCCTCTACGATGACCTGCTCGTCACCAGCGTACCCGATGACCCCTATCTTGCGCGCGAACTATCTCAATATTTTCCGCGCGAGATTCAGGACAAATTCCCAACAGCGGCCGAATTGCATCGCCTGCGGCGGGAGATCATCGCAACCAGTCTCGCCAATGCGGTGATCAATCGCGGCGGCCCGGCCTGTGTCGTGCGCCTGATCGACGAGACCGACGCCGATATCTCGACCATCGTCATGGCCTATGTGGCGGTTGATGAATGCTACGGACTGAAGTTCCTCAATGACGCGATCGATGCACTCGACACCTGCATCGACGGGCAGGTGCAGCTGTCCCTCTACGCTTCTGTGCAGGACCTCCTGCTCTCCCGCATGGTCTGGTACGTGCGCAATGTCGATTTCAATGACGGACTGGAGGCCGTCGTCGCGCGATTCGGCCCGGCTATTCGCCAGATCGTTGCCGGGCTCGACACCGTCCTGCCGCCGGACTTGCAGGCCGGTCGCGGCAAGCGGCGGCAGGAACTCACCGACGCCGGTGTCCCGGCCGGCCTCGCCGGCGAGCTCGCCGATCTCGACGCTCTGGTCTCGGCACCCGACATCGTGACGGTTTCCGAGCGCACCACGCGCCCCATCGACGACGCCGCCGCGACCTTCTTCGACGCCAAGGCGAACTTCCGTCTCGACCGTATCATCGCCGCCGCGCGCAGCGTGCCGGCAAACGATTATTTCGAACGTATGGCCATCGATCGCGCCGTTGAGCAGATCGCTGACGCCGAAAGAAGACTAACCGCCGATATGCTGGCAACCGGCCAGTCCGGCCATCCGGCCGTCGAGACATGGCTCGCGGCTCACCCCGAAGCGACGCGTATACGCCACTCGGTCGAGGAAATTGCTGCCAGCGGCCTGACGCTCGCCAAGCTGACGGTGGCGGCGAACTTGCTGGGGGACTTGGTCAAAGCCTGAGACGTGCGAGGCAGCGATGTAAGAAGTGCAACGCTAGTGTCCCGAATCCAAAGTTCGCCTCATCTGCAGCGCGCTCCGTAGCGAACTTTGGATTCGAGAGGACACTAGCAAATTCATGATCCTAGTGTGGTTTAGGTTCAGAAGTTCGCTGGAAGGACTCGCGGGAAAAATGGAGCGAACTTCTGAACCACCACACTAGCGCAGTTTGTAGCCGGCGAACGGAGGAATCCAATGATCCACGCCACTTGCCATACCGCCGACAATGTCCGCTGCATCGAGTTCGATGCCACACCGTGGTTCAGCGAGGCTAATGCTCCGAGCATTATCGATTTGGCCCAACGAGGGTGGACCAGCACAGCGATTGCAGATTCCCTCGAGCACCGACGTGGATACGAAGGCTTGCATGACCTCGTTGAGTATGCGGCGAAGCGACTGCAATCGGAATCCCTGGAGGACCCCAACCTGGGAAACCTTCGAGTGTGTCGTCGATGGATCCGAGGCCATCGCCTGGCTCGAGAAAAATCGGCCCAATGTTGTGGTAAGGATCCCGTAAGCTACGGGAAGCACAGCAAAGGCCACAATTGATTGGCGGCATCGCAAACGAAGCGGACATGGCGTGCTCCGAGAGATTCGAACTCCCGACCCTCGGAATCGAAATCCGATGCTCCATCGAGCCGAGCTAGTTCGAACGCATTGTAAATTCAAGCAGCGCGTCATCGCTGGTCTGCATTGCGTCGGCATAGGAGTGCGAGCGAGCAATGCAGATGATACCGTCCAACATCAAGACGGATTACATCCGCCCTTATGGTTGAGATTTGCTGCTGTTATGTCCCCGCCTGACACCTCGCAATTGCTGACGTTTCGCTGCCCGAAAGAACTCGAAGGTCTATTGCCGCCGCCGATCCCCGCGGCGCAGGGCTTGCCGGATTGGTTGAAAACCATGCCGCAAGAAGTGTCCAGCGAGATTATGGGGGGCCATAACGACACCGTGAAGCGTTGCCCACCGTTCGTAGATGCGATGACCTCGGGTTTTCTAATTCCGCTGATCTGCGATATAAAGTTCGAGAATGGCGAATTTACTTGGGACAATGATTTGCCGCCATGCGGCACGATCGATTTCCCGCGCTCTCCACTGGGGCTGCACGACAGTACTCAACTTGCGGGCACGCCGTTCTTCGAATCCGACCGCTTCTTGATCAAGTTTCATAATCTCTGGACCATCGAAGCGCCGGAGGGTTACTCCCTGCTGTTCACGCATCCCGTCAACAGGCTCGATTTGCCGTTTACGACGCTGACGGGATGGGTTGATTGCGACAACTATCGCGATGGCTGGATTCACTTTCCGGCGCGGTGGCGCGACACGAATTTCAGCGGGGTACTGCCGAAAGGAACGCCGGTCACTCAATGCTTTCCGGTGAAGCGGGAAAAATGGCATTTGCGAACCGCGGTTTTCACGGAAGAAGACACGCAGCGTACGCACGATCTTGTAGCCCTGATGTCTCGCGAGACCGGCGTTTACCGGCGTCAGTTTCGGGCCTGATAACCGTCAATTGTTGCGGGCGCGCAAAAAATCCAGCGTCGAACTTGGCTGCAGGAAGATTCGCCCGTGCGATGCAGATACCATCGCGATAACCGCAGGGGCGGCCAATTGGCTCACCCCGTGGGTGGCTGTGCGGAAGAGTGCTTCCGCTTCCTCCCGCTGCCGAAGCTCCAGCAAGCATTTCCCTAGACGGATCCGTGTGTCATCCAGGGGCTTAATCGCTAGCGCGCGGCGATAGAGGTCCGCGGCCCGTCCGTAGTCGCCGTCCCATATCACCGTCGCCGCGAGAGCCAGCAAAGCGTCGTGATGCGTCGGCTCCGCCGCGTGGACTTTAGCAAACACCGCCTGCGCCCGGACACGCTCATTCCGTTCCGCCAAGGCATATCCCAAGGCAAGCTGCAGATCGACCGATTGTGGCTCGAACGTCAGCCCGCTCTCGGCCACTGTCATCGCCTCGTCAAATTGTCCGGTCTTGCGCAACTGGAGTGCGAGTTCGACAAATGCCGGAATATAGTGCGGCCGCCGGGCGACGGCGCGTCGCAAATGATCCAGCGCTTCGTCTCGGCGGCCGACAGCGGCGAGCATGCCCGCAAGCAAAGTTTCGATCGATGGCTGGTCGGTCCTGCGCGCGAATTTCGCCATGTGCACGATGGCCTCGTCGAGGCGATTTTGCCCCATAAGAGCGCGCCCAAGGATTTCTGCGGCGAGCGTGTTGCCACGATCGGATTTCAGGACTTGCGACGCGAGCTGCTCTGCTTCCTCGAGTTGCTGCATTTGCAACGCCAGCAACGCCTTTGCAAGCGCGGGAGGGGGTGGCCTCCTTCGTTCCGGAGAAGGGCTCTTTGACATCGGTTTCATAAGGATTGCTGGCGCGCTCCGAGAGATTCGAACTCCCGACCCTCGGAATCGAAATCCGATGCTCTATCCAGCTGAGCTAGGAGCGCGTGGGCCCCTTATGGCTGTATTTGCTGGCATTTTCAAGCTGGGCCGGGAATTTCTGCGTGGAACGCTCTGGTGGCCTGTTTGGCCTCTCCTAGCCCTTCGCGGCCACCAATCGCCTTGAGCTCGGCGATGCGATTTTTGAGGACCGTACCCTCGCCCGGCGAGCTCCGGGCAGCCCGAACAGCCGGGCAGCTGGGCGTCGTGGCGTCTAATGCGCGGCCCGTGCCGTTGTCGGCGCCGCTTGGCTCAGCCCGACTAACGCAACCACCGCCCCTACAACATAGATGATGGTGCCGAGGTAAATCGGCCCCAGATGGCTCACCCAGTCGTAGTTAAAGTGTCCCATGTAATGCATAGGCAACGCCACTGCCAAAGCCACAACGGGCACGATCACCGCAATGATCCACGCCGACCACGAACCCTCGCGAACCCCGTACCAAGCTATGCCGCCGACTGCGATCGCCGTACCGGCGATGAAGCCTGCCAGGGCCACGTGGAGGTGCGTGATGTAGCCCATGATTGCCGGATTAAGCCCGTCGAGTTGCTGCGGTGTAACGCCATTCAACGTCTCGACACCGAGCTCGAATCCGCTACTCGTGAACGCGCGAAAGAAGAACACAACCGCGTACACGAGGAATATCAAAGCCCCGAACAACATGAGGCCTGCGCCATTGCGCAAGTATTGCTCTCTGGACATTGTTTCCTCCTTGGTCTCGACGACACTGCGCTAGATGACCACGGATGAGCATGAAGATTAGCATCCCATCGGGTTGGTCGGAAGCGGCGCCACACAGCGCGGTGTGACACCATGCAGTGCGGCATCTATGGCGACCGACCAATCGCGATTGCTGAACCGGTTTCTCAATACCACTCGTGCACGACGGTCGCCCGCGATGCGTAACAGGTCGGTTTGCCCATCCATCGCATGAGCTACTCGCCACGGTGTCCGGCGCGGAATAGCATATCTCCAATCCTCGGTGTACGGGCTGCCAGACGCTAGTGGAGTGGAGTGGATTTGACATTCGCTACCCCATTGGCCGCAGACCGGCAAAGCGAATGTCAAATCCGAAACTCCACTAGCAACCGATATGTGGTAGTGACCCTTTGATTCTAACGTTCGCAAAAGTGCCTGCCTCAAACGAGGTGCGAACGTTAGAATCGGACCACTAGAGTCCCGATTCCGAAGTTCGCATCATTCCGCTGCTCGTTCGTCTGCGAACTTCGGAATCGAAGGACTCTAGCAAGTTATTGTTCTAGTGCGGCTTTGGTTCCGAAGTCCGCATTTTGGACTCGCCGCACGAACGATGCGGACTTCAGAACCGCCGCACTAGGGTGTTCGGCACCCCCAACGCCTCCGCCTGGAGTGCGTTTCCGCGTGGCGCCTTGCAGCAGCAAAGGCCAACGCAAGGGAGGATGCGATCATGTTCATTTGCCAATGCAACGCAATTCATCGACGCGACGTGGTGTGCGGCGGCGGAGCTGCCCTGTTCAGCGCTGTTGTGGCAACGTTGCTGGGCGGCGCGAAGCCAGTCCGCGCAGAAGCGATTTCCGGCAAGGTTCCGGAGGTCGATCGCGTGGCAGTGCGCGTGGTGATCGACAGCTATCAATTCGCCGTGGCGCCTAGCCGGAAAGTTGGCGATGTCGACATCGAGCACTTCGGCTGGGGCATCGGCGGTGACAAGCCCCCCGGCAAAACGCTGATGAGTGAGTTCGGCCTCTCGATGCACGTCGCGTCGCAGCGGGGCACCGAAACACGAAATACCCTGATTGATTTCGGCTTCACACCTGATGCGTTGCTCAACAACGCCAATCTCGTAGGCATCGATCCGGCGGCGCTAGACGCCCTTGTCTTGAGCCACGGTCATTACGATCATTTTGGCGGTCTCGCCGGCTTCTTGAAGCAAAACAACGGCAAGCTCAAGGCCAAGGTACCGATTTACATCGGCGGCGAGGACGCATTCTGCTCACGCGAGTGGACGGCTCCGCCGGTGCGCGGCGACTTCGGAGCTTTGGATCGCAAGGCATTGGAAGACGCCAATGTTGTGGTGACCTATGTGGAAGGACCGGCACTGGTTGCCGATCACGGCTTCACCACAGGGCACATCGGCCACTCGAGCTTTGAGAAGCTGCTGTCCCCCAGCGCCATGAAGATCGGCGTGGATCGTGGGATTGGATGCTACGCCGACAAGCTTCCGGAGGACGAACGGACGAAGGCTGTCATCCCGGACCAATTCCGGCACGAGATCGCCACCGCATTCAATCTAAGAGGCCGCGGGTTGATCGTATTGACCTCTTGCAGTCACCGCGGGGTCATTAACGCAATCAAACAGGCCCAAGCGGCTTCGGGCATCAACAAGGTTCATGCGGTGATCGGCGGATTCCACCTCGCGCCCTATCAGGAAGACTATGTGCGCGAAACGATCACAGCGCTCAAGAGTGACAACATCGACTACGTCATTCCCCTGCACTGTACTGGCGAGCCGTTCTACGAGATGGCCAAGGCCGAGATTCCGAACAAGCTGCTGCGCTCCTACACGGGCACACGCTTCATCTTCACTGCCTGAGCGCCAGGCTTGCGATGCCGCCTGCCCGCTCAAACTCGCAGCGCCGCGACCACTGCATAAATGCGGGAGACAACGCCGGGTTAGCGGAAAGCGGAGAGATAGCGATGCTGTTCCGTGTCGCACTTGCCTTGGTGTCAATGACGGCGTTGCTGGTTGATCCCATTGAAGCCGTATCACAGGACATGCTGCGCAGCGTCGACCTCGACGGTCCCGAAATGTCGACATCGGAGATGACGCGCGCCGAGGTGGAGGCACTTCTCGAGGCGGCGCCTCAAGACGCCACAGGCCAGCGCTCGCCAGATTTGCAAGGAAGGCGGCTATCGCACCTCGATCTCTCGGGGCTCGACTTCTCCGGCGGCAACCTTCGCCTCGTCAAGCTCAACCGGACCAACCTGAAACGCGCGCGCTTCGATCGAGCCATCCTGAATCAGGCCTGGCTCATCGACGCGGATTTGACCGGGGGCATCCCTCGTAAAGGCATCGCTGCTTGGCACGCAGATGCAACGCGCCAAGCTGGTCGGCGTTGATTTCACCGGCACCCGCATTACTGCGGATCTTTCCGGTGCCAGCCTGGTTGGGGCCAAGCTCGGGGGTGCCGATTTGAGCGCCGACATGCGCAACCAATCGATGGGCCTGATGCGTGGCGTGCTCAGGTCCGCTGATCTCACCAATGCAGATCTGAGCGGCGCCAATCTCGCGCGCGCCGATCTCGAATTCGCGAAGCTAGAGAAAGCCAATCTGGCGAATTGCAATCTCAGCCATGCCGACCTTGCGGGAGCCGATCTATCCGACGCCAATCTCGCCGGCGCTGATTTTACCGGAACCGACCTCGCGTCAGCCCTCCTGCCGAGCGCGGCCGCGCTGGAAAGTGCCCGCAATCTGGACAAGGCCTTGAAACTGAACCGGGCGCGACGCCCGCGTTAAGGGGCGCAGTGAGCCAAAACCTGGCAACCGGCAACTCAGCTCACTGAGACCGAAATCGCGCCCCGAGAGATCGAGCTCCCGCCCCTCGGAATCGAAATCCGATGCTCTATCCACGTCCAAATTTCATGCTGCCAGATCTCGACTGCATCGCTCCAGCCATGGACCCTGACGACCTGAGGAAGTCAAAACTCCGTCTCGGATTGTATAATTGTTGGCGTCGTCACGATTCAGAACAGTTCTGATGCGCCCGTCTTTTTGCTCGATGACCAAGGTTCTAACTTTTTGATCGACCGGCCAAAAGTAAGTCAAGACAATGCGGTTCTCTTTCGTTTTCGTAACAGTGTCGATGCTTACAATCGTGTTCAAGCCGTTGTCGTAAATCAAGCGCCCGTCCTGCTCGACATTATACAGAACGGTTTTGCCTGCGGCGCAGTCCACTGCCCATCGCCCCAGCAAGCCCCACGATCGTGCCGTGTCGGCTGGAGTTGAGTCTGCGCTGGCTAGCGTTGGAATCAGCAGAGAAAATGCAAAAATGAAATATCTGTTCATTCCAGACCCTCTAGTCTTCTATTCCCCTTAGCTGGCAGCAGAACACGTTTGGATATGTTTCCACGTTCGGCATGAAACGCCTAGAGAAATGACGTGCGGACCAAGAATAAGGTGGGCGCGGTCAAAACGGATAGGCGATTGTAGATGCCTTACCGAAATTAAGACGAGGCTACCGACCGGGGGTCAGGAGTTCGAACCTCCCGGAGCGCGCAACCTTTTCCCCGTCATACCTGCAACGCCGCGACCACCGCATCAAGACCATCCGTCAGGGCCGCCGGGCCCGGCTGCAGGATAAGCGGCGACTTGATCTCGATGATACGACCGTTGCGGACCGCCGGAATCTCGTCCCATCCGGGACGCTGACGGATTTTCTCAGGGACCACCTTCTTGCCGCACCACGACGCAAGGATGACATCGGGCTTTGCGGCGATGACGGCCTCGGGCGCGATGATGCGGTCCTTGGCGGATTTTTCCTTCGCCAGTTGCGGGAAGACATCCTCCCCGCCCGCGATGCGGATCAGCTCCGACACCCAGCCGATGCCGCTGATCAGCGGATCGTCCCACTCCTCGAAATAGACTTTTGGGCGCGCGCCGCCGTTCGAATTCGCCGCCACCGCTTCAAGCCGCTCCTCAAATTGTGCGGCAAGACGGTCCGCTTTCGCGGCCTCGCCGATGAGGCCACCGATGGTGCGGATCATCGCGAGAATGCCGGCGACATCGCGCTGATTGAACACGTGCACCGCCACCCCTGCCCGCACCAGATCGGCCACGATGTCCGCCTGCAGGTCAGAGAACGCCAGAACGAGATCGGGCTGCAGCGCCATGATCTTCGGAATGTCCGCCGAAATGAACGCCGACACCCGCGGCTTCTCGCGGCGCACCTGCGGCGGCCGCACGGCATAACCCGACACGCCGACGATGCGATCCTGTTCGCCGAGCAGATAGAGCGTCTCGACGGTTTCTTCCGTGAGACAAACAATTCGGTTTGGAGGAAATGCGTGCATCATATCTTCTAGTGTGGTGGTTCAGAAGTTCGCTCCATCTTTCCCGCGAGTTCGTCCGGCGAACTTCTGAACCTAGACCACACTAGCATTATAAGCTTACCGGTGTCCTCTCGAATCCAAAGTTCGCTACGGAGCGCGCTGCACGATGAGGCGAACTTTGGATTCGGGACACTAGGGACGCAACCGTGCGTCTACGGACATGTGACTACGCCGATGCGGCGCTCATGCCAATCCGTCCGATGGCGGGAATCTTGATCGCGGGCCGCCGGATATCGAGGCCAAGCACCGCGCCGAGGATATTCAGCTCGATGCCCTCCAGCCAGCCGACCGTCAGCCCCAGATAGCCGCCGAGCGTCATACGCATACCAGTGCCGGATGGCGTGCGGCCGAACCATGCGCCGTCGTAGGGAAAGTCCTTGCCGATGGCGGTGGGCGGCAGCACCGCTTCCATTTCCGGCACCGCATCGATGATCGCGGCGACGAACGTATTGGAGTTCGGCCCAGGCCACGCACGGTAGTCGCCGAGATTGCGATACTTGTAGCTCTCGATGGCCGCGCCGATTTTCGGAATGAGCTGAGCTGCGCGCGCACCGTCCGCGCGAAACACTTCCTCCGGCAATTGACCAAACCATCGCCCGTCAGCGACGAAGCCGTTGATGCGGATCGGTTCACCCCACGCAGTGTAATCGTAGCGGCTGTAGCTGGAAGCATCCCTCTCCTTGAACACGATCCAGCTGTGAACCGCGACGATCCCGCGCCAGCGCACAGTGCGGGCCGCATAGATCCTGACAAGCGCATCTGCATGGTCGGACGCTGGCGGCAAGACACCCGCACTCGATCGGTCCGCAGCCCACCAGTTCGCGGAGGCGCGATCACTTAGAAAATAGGAGATTGCCGAAACACCGATGGGAGCAAGCAGAAGTGTGAGAATGATCAGCAGGAGCATTTTCCACGATCTCATCAATGGAGTCTCATTGGATGCGCGCCCCCTACCCCGTAAGCGCGCTTGCTGCCTATCGAAGAACCGCGAAACAATTATGGCGACGATGTCGCTGATATTAGGCAGACTTAACTACCTCGAAAGTCGAAGACCTCACCATCATACCCCGCCTCGCGTGGGATACGAAGCTGGCGGCTGCCGTCCTCCCTCTTCGTCATCTCAGGCATGACGGTCACCACCGGTGTTGCCTTGGCAAATTCGAGCGCTGCTTTTGCCGTGCCAAGCTTGTCGAGCTTGATCAGATTGCGAATGGTCGGGAATGGCAGCGTGAAGCGGCCGGACGCAGCACCTTCGAGCGCTTCCTTTGGTGACAGCCAAAGCGAATCCACTGACTCCCGTCCATCATGCCTGCCGACGTGATCGTCGGGCGCAACCGCCAGCAGAAAGTGCGTATCGAAACGTTTCGGCAAATTGACCGGCGTGATCCAGTGCGCGAATGGCACCAAGAGATCGATGGCCGGCGTGAGCGCATGCTGACGCAAGATATCCGCGAAGCTGATCTTGCCTTCATCCAGCGCCCCACGCAGTGGCTCAATATCGGCAAGCTGCGCGGCCGGAATGATCGCGGATGATCCTTTCCCACGCGCCAACAGGATGCCGCTTTCCTCGAAGGTCTCGCGAACGCCGGCAACGCGGATCGCCACAGCTTCACTATCAAGATCATAACGATCGGGAACGAGTGTATCGTCGGCTGCGATCACGTGGTCATCCGGATCGAGGCTGCCGCCCGGAAAGACCAGCGCGCCGGAAGCGAACTCGATTTCATGGTGCCGCTGCACCATGAAGATCTCCATGGCGTCGCTGCGATCGCGCAGCAACAGCACGGTGGCGGCGGTTCGCATCGCCTTCTTGTTGTCCGATCCCTGGGCGGGGATGCTCATCCGAGATTGGCGCGCTTGTCGAACTTCGCGACACGCGAGAGCAGATAGTCCACTTCGTTGCGTGCCGTCGCGCTCATGGCCGATCCCGGCTTGCGCTGGGCGTCCGACGTCAGCTTGCCGCGCTTCTTCAGCACGTATTTGCGGACCGCGAGACCAACTCCCGGCTGCTGCTCGTAACGGATCAACGGCAGATGCGCATCGAACAGATCGTGCGCAGCGTCGCGCTTGCCGGCCTTGGACAGATTGACGACATCCACCAGCATGTCGGGGAATGCGTAGCCGGTCATGGCGCCGTCTGCGCCGCGCTCCATTTCGAAGTCGAGGAACGTACCGCCGTTGCCGGTCAGGATCGACAGCGGCCGCAGCGACCCCTCTTTCTGGAAGTTGCGCAGCGCCGAGATCTTCTCCAGCCCCGGCCAGTCTTCATGCTTGAGCATCACACAGGACGGGCTGTCCATCACGATCTTACGGATCACCGACGGCGTCATCACCACCGTGAGCGTCAGTGGATAATCCTGCAGCACCCACGGCACATCATCGCCAATAGCTTCCGTCGCCTGCCGGAAGTACGCGAAGATCTGCTCGTCGGTGCGCAGATGCGGCGGCGGCGCGATCATCACTGCTGCAGCACCCGCGTCCATGGAGGCGCGCGCCAGCGTGCGCATCTGCGCAAAGCCCGGAGCCGAAACGCCGACGATGATCTGCTTGTCCTTGGCGCGCTTGATGAAGCGCGTGGCGACTTCGAGCGACTCGTGGCTCTCCATCTTTGGCGCTTCGCCGAGAATGCCGAGCACGGTGACGCCGATGCAGCCCACCTCGGCGTAGAAGTCGGTCAGCCGATCGATCGACTCATAGTCAATGCGGCCATCGTCGAAGAACGGGGTTGGCGCAATGGCGATGGTGCCGCTCGCCTCATGGGTCAGCTTCATGTCGATCAAATCTTTCGTTACATTTAGAATCTGCGGGCTGCCATCTTATCGTTCTCGTCGAAGAAAATCTCCTTCGCATGAGTGACGATGTCCTGGGCTTTCCAGGAGCCGCCGGGCTTCCAGCCCTCCATTTCGAGCATTTTCATCTCGCGGACGCCACGCGGCCCGGAGACGCCCAGCACCTTGCCGGTCTGCTCCCCTGAGAGCGAGCTGACCATGTAGAGCACCGCCGGCGCGATCTCGTCCGGCCCCATGGCAGCCCCCGGGTTTTCCTTGTAGCGCGGGAGATCAGCAGTCATGCGGGTCAGCGCGCCGGGGGCGAGCGTCCACAGCCGGATGTTGTACTTGCGGCCTTCGATGGCGAGCACATTGCTCAGGCCCCAGATGCCGCCCTTCGCGGCGCCGTAGTTGCTTTGGCCGAAATTGCCGATCAGGCCAGAGGTCGACGACGTGTTGACGATGACGCCGCCGCCGTTCTCCCTCATCCATTTGAACACCGGCATGGTGACGCAGAAGGTGCCTTTGAGATGCACCTTCATCACCTTGTCCCACTGCTCTTCGGTCATCTTCGCAAAGGTGACGTCGAGCAAAATGCCGGCATTGTTGACGAGAATGTCGGCGCGACCGAACTGCTTGATGGCATCATCGAACACCGACTGCCCGCCAGCCATGGTCGAAATGTCCGAGGTGTTGGCGTAAGCCCGCCCACCCTCCGTCTTGATCGCATCGACCACCTTTTGCGCCATCATCTTGTCGGAGCCGCTGCCGTCGCGCGGGCCGCCGAGATCGTTGACGACGACAGCCGCGCCTTCGCGCGCAAACAGTTTGGCGTAAGCCTCGCCGAGGCCACCGCCCGCTCCCGTGATGATCGCGACCTTGCCGTCAAGCAAACCCATCGTGTCCTCCTAATCTTTTTGTTTTTGATCAGGCGAGAACGGTCTTGCCGTTCTTGATCACCGTGACGCCGCGGCTTTTGACGCGCCTTCACCTTGGCTCCTCGATGGAAATGACGTTGCCGTCCTTCCACAGATCGAACGACACCGTCTCGCCCGGAAACACCGGCGCGGAAAACCGCGTGACGTGCTGCTTGAACGCTAGCGGATCGTAGTCGGCGTAGGTCTGCAGCACGGCGCGGCAGCTCAGGCCATAAGTGCACATGCCGTGCAGGATCGGACGATCAAAGCCTGCGCGCTTGGCAAACTCCGGATCGCTATGCAGCGGATTGCGATCACCGCACAGTCGATAGATCAGCGCCTGATCCGGCCGCGTGGAAATATCCACCGTCATGTCGGGCGCACGCGTCGGGATCTTGTGCGGCTCCGGCTGGCCGCTGGACGGACCGCCAAAGCCGCCATCGCCGCGCGCGAACTGCGAAGCGATCAGTGTCGCAAGCTCATCGCCCTTCTCGTCCTTGAGCACAGTCTTGCGCAGGATCACCGCGCCCTTGTCCTTGCCCTTGTCGAACACACCGAGGATACTGGAGTCCGCCGTGATGTTCGCCTTCACCGGCAGCGGCTTGTGAAAGGTGATGTCGCGCTCGCCGTCCACCACCATCACGCGGTTGACGTCGATGTGCCCCGCGCTCGCGCCCCACGCCGCAACCGACGCATAAGTCGGGACGACCTTCAGCTCGCGCGGTGTGAAGTAGCCCTCGTTCACAAACGAGAGCTCCTTCTGGTCCATCGGATCGGCGCCCATGCCGATCCCGACCGCGTAGAGCATCACTTCGCGGTCGGTCCAGGAATACTTCTGGCCGACATTCTTGAGCGCCATCACCTCATCGTACTTGATCGGCATGTTTCCTCGCTAGTCAAAGCGTTTTCAAGCGAAGTGGGTACCGGTTTCGCGTGAAGAAAACGCGTCAAAATAGAAAGAGCTTCGGCTCTGATCAATCAGAACCGAATATTCTCTAGCCAACCGGCGTGAAGAACGGCAGCGGCGCGCCGTCGGTCGGCTTGAACACCACTTTCACACGCTGACCGATCTTCAAGGTTGCGAGATCACAGTCGACGAAGTTGGTCAGCAGCGACGGACCTTCATCGAGAGTGACGTAGCCGATCGCGTATGGCCCGGTCGGCGACTTGCGCATCAGGCTGTAGCTGTAGATCACACCCTCGCCCTTGCTCTCTTCCCACACCGTCTTGTCGGAGAAGCACACCGGACAGATCGAACGCGGGAAATAATGACGCTCACCGCAGGTGGTGCAGCGCTTGATGAGGAACTTGCCCTGCTTCGCTGCGTCCCAGAACTCGACGGTTTCAGGATTGCCGATCGGGGCTGGATACTTTGGTTTATCGGTCATCACACGCGCTCCAGAATAGCGGTCGAAGCCGCATGACGTACACCGAGCAAGCCGCCGGTGCCATGGACAAGGGCGAGATCGCAGTTCGGCACCTGCACCTTCGGGTGCGCCTCACCGCGAAGCTGACGCACCGCTTCGATGATCTTGGTGATGCCGCCGCGATTGATCGGGTGATTGTTGCACAGCCCGCCGCCGTCCGTATTCCACGGCAGCTTGCCGACGCCCGAGATCAAGTTGCCGTCGGCAACGAACTTTCCGCCCTCGCCCTTCTTGCAGAAGCCGAGGTCTTCGAGCTGGATCACCACGGTGATGGTGAAGCTGTCGTAGATCGAGGCGTACTTGATGTCCTTCGGGGTGACGCCTGCTTCGGCGAATGCGGGCGGACCGCTCCACACGCCTGCGGAATAAGTGAGGTCGAGGTTGCGGCCACCGTTCGGACCTTTGAGTGACTCGCCGTGCCCGTTCAGGCGCACCAGCGGACGCTTCAGCGACTTCGCGATCTCCGGCGTCGTCACCACGAGCGCACCGCCGCCGTCCGAAACCACGCAGCAGTCGAGACGATGCAGCGGGTCCGAGATCATCGGCGAGTTGAGCACGTCTTCGACGGTGACCACGTCGCGCAGCATCGCATGCGGATTGTATTGCGCGTGGTGCGACGCCGCGACCTTGACCCAGGCCAGTTGTTCACTGGTGGTGCCGAAGTCATGCATGTGTCGCATGGCGCACATGCCATATGCGTTGTGGGTTGTTGCGCCGTAAGCCGCTTCGAAATCAAGTTCTGGTCCGGTTGCACGCGGCGGCATCGGGCCCGTGCGCGGCTTGCCGGCCAGCGTGATGAGCGCGACGGAGCACTTGCCCGCGGCAATCGCCTCCGCCGCATGACCTAATGCGATGATGTAGGAACAACCGCCGGTTTCGGTGGAATCGAGATGGCGTACCTTGAGGCCGAGATAATCGGCCATCGGCATCACGCCGCCAGGCGCATCACCGGCGCAGAAATAGCCGTCAACATCGGCCTTTGTCAGGCCCGCATCCTCTAAGGCGCCCTTGGCGCATTCAGCGTGCAGTTGTGCGGTGGATTTGTCAGGTGCGTGCCGGGTTGGGTGCTCGTAGATCCCGGCGATGTAGGCTTTTCCCTTGATGGTCAAACGAAGTCTCCGCTGGCATTTTCCCAGCAGAATAATTCGCGCGCCAACACGCGCTTGGCAAGCACCTTCAATTTCGCAGGGCGAACGAACGCGCTTTCGCGCGTTCTATTCTGCAGCGATCGGCTGAGGAGCGAGCTCCGGTGGATTGACAAGGTCCTTCGCAAGCTGCTCGTATCGCGCCTTCGCTTTCTTGACCGATGCTTCCTTCACCGGACCGTAGCCGCGGATCTGATCCGGCAGTGAGAGCAGTTCGACCGCGATGTCATGCGTCCGCGGCGATAGCAACCTCACCGCCGTGACCACATCCTGCTCATAACCCTTGATCAGATTGCGCTCGAGCTTGCGATCCTCGCTGTAGCTGAACGGATCGAAGATCGTCCCGCGCAGGAAGCGCATTTTAGTGAGCAGGCGAAATACCGGCATCATCCACGGCCCGAACGAACGCTTGCGCGGACGGCCAGAGGCGTCCTTGCCGGGCAGGATCGGCGGCGCAAGATTGAAGCTCATCTTGAAGTTGCCGTCGAACTGCTTGTTGACGCTATCCATGAATCGGCTGTCCGTGAACAGGCGCGCCACCTCGTACTCGTCCTTATAGGCGAGCAGCTTGGCGTAGTTGATGGCCACCGCACGCGGCAGCGCCTCGCCGTAACCGCCGTCGAACGCGACCCTGCGCACCTGCTCGATCAAATGAACGTAGCGCGCCGCATAGGCTTCGTTCTGATAGTCGGTCAGATGTTTCGCGCGATGCGCGATGATCTCGTCGAGCGTCATCTGGTCGAGGGTCTTCGGCGCCTCAGGTTCATCGCCGCTCATCATCTTCGCAAGCCGTGCAGGATCGACCGCCGCGAGACGGCCGAGCCGGAACGCTTGCGTGTTCATCTTGATCGCCACGCCATTCAGTTCGATGGCCTGCTCGATCGCTTCCGCGCCGACCGGCAGCAACCCCTTCTGATAGGCATACCCCATCATCATCATGTTGGTGGCAATGGAATCGCCCAGCAGCGCTTCGGCCGACTTGGTGAAGTCGAGGAACGCGGAATCCTTGCGCAGCGCGTTCTCCAGCACGAGATTGACCTTGCCGCGCTGGAAGTCGAAATCGCGGTTCATGATGAAATCCGCGATCGGAATGAGGTGAGTATTGATGATGCCGTGCGTGCGGGACGACTCGCACAGCGAGATCGTCTCTTTGGCAATCGCCACCACCTCATCGGCCGCGATCAGCAGATCCGCCGTGCCGGTGACAATGCGCGAGCATGTGACGTCGGCCGTGTGCTGTGACAGCCGCACGTGACTCAGCACCGCTCCGCCCTTCTGCGCAAGTCCCGACATGTCGAGGATCATGCTGGCCTTGCCTTCGATGTGCGCGGCCATGCCGAGCAGCGCACCGATGGTCAGCACACCGGTGCCGCCGACGCCGCCGACGGCGATGTTGTAAGGCCTATCGAGCGTCGGCTTCGAGGCCGGCTCTGGCAGCGCACCGAGATCGCCAAGATCGAGTGGCGCCCGCTTGCGCAGCGCGCCGCCGTCGATGGTGACGAACGACGGGCAGAAGCCCTTCACGCAGGAATAATCTTTGTTGCAGCTCGACTGATTGATGACGCGCTTGCGGCCAAACTCGGTTTCCAGCGGCTCCACCGAAATACAGTTCGACTGCACCGAGCAATCACCGCAACCTTCGCAAACAGCCGCGTTGATCATTACGCGCCGTGACGGATCTTCCAGAATGCCCTTCTTGCGGCGGCGGCGCTTCTCTGCGGCGCAGGTCTGCACGAACACAATGGCCGAACATCCCGGCACCTCGCGCACCGTGCGCATTACCTGATCGAGTTCGTCGCGATGGGCGAGCTTCGTTCCGGGCGCGATGGTATTCGCCGGATAGGCATCGGGGTTTTCCGACACCAGCCAGATTTCGCGGATACCTTCGCTGTGAAGCTGGAACGTGATCTGCTGCGGCGAGAGATCGCCGTCATGCTTCTGGCCGCCGGTCATGGCGACCGCGTCGTTGTAGAGGATCTTGTAGGTGATGTTCGCTTTGGAAGCGATCGCCTGCCGGATCGCGAGGCTTCCCGAGTGGAAGTAAGTGCCATCTCCGACGTTGGCGAAGATGTGGTTTTCGTTCGTGAACGGCGCAATGCCAACCCATGGCACGCCCTCGCCGCCCATGTGCGTGAAGGTCTCGGTGTTGCGATCCATCCACAGCGACATGAAGTGACAGCCGATGCCCGCCATGGCGCGGCTGCCATCGGGCACCTTGGTCGATGTGTTGTGCGGGCACCCCGAGCAGAAATACGGCGTGCGGGTCACGGGCGCGACGGCCTGCACCTGCGAGGCCTGCCGCCCGTTGAACCAGTCGGCCTTGGCGCGCAGCATCGCGACAATTTCAGGATTGAGATCGAGCTGCAGCAAGCGCTCGGTCAACGACGTGGCCAGCGATGCAACGCTCAGCTCTTCCGCGAACGGCAGGAAGCGCTTGTCGTGATGATCCATCTTGCCGACGATGCGCGGACGCACATCATCGCGCCAGTTGAACAGCTCCTGCTTGACCTGGTTCTCAATGATCTCGCGGCGCTCCTCGACGATCAGGATTTCTTCGAGGCCGACAGCGAACTTGCGAACGCCTTCCGGCTCCAGCGGCCACGGCATGCCGATCTTGTAAAGCCGCAGGCCGATCTTCGCAGCGATCTCCGGCGTGATGCCAAGTTCGCGCAGCGCCTGACGAATGTCCTCATAGCTCTTGCCCGACGCCATGATGCCGTAGCGCGCGTTCGGCGAATCCATGGTGATGCGGTTAACATTGTTCGCGCGCGCAAACGCGATCGCCGCGAACCCTTTGTAATCCTGTAGGCGGCGGTCCTGCGCGAAGCGGTCATCCGGCCAGCGCAGATTGAGGCCGCCCGGCGGTATCTCGAAATCCGTTGGAATGATGAAGGGCTTCATCTCGTCGGTGAGATCGATCTCCGCCGTGGTCTCCACGGTTTCAGTGATGACCTTCATGCCGACCCAGCAGCCGGAGTAGCGCGACATGGCGATGCCGAGCAGCCCCATCTCGATCATCTCGTGGATGCTCGAGGGATAGAGGTAAGGCATCAGCGCCGAGATGAAAGCATGGTCCGACTGATGCGGCACGGTCGATGACTTCGCGCCATGGTCATCACCGGCGAGACACAGCACTCCGCCGTTTTTGGCCGAGCCTGCCGCGTTGCCGTGACGGAAAACGTCGCCACAGCGGTCAACGCCGGGGCCCTTCCCGTACCAGATGCCCACCACGCCATCGTGCTTGGCGCCGGGCGAAAGATTGAGCTGCTGCGAACCCCAGATCGCCGTGGCGGCAAGGTCTTCGTTGACGCCCGGTTGAAACTTGACCCCGTACTGATCGAGATGTTTGCGAGCCGCGAAGAGCTGCTGGTCGTAACCGCCGAGTGGTGAGCCCCGATAGCCTGTGACAAAAGCCGCTGTGTTGAGACCTGCGGCGCGATCTCGCCGGATCTGCGCCATGGGCAGGCGCACCAGGGCCTGAATGCCAGTCAGAAAAACATGTCCCGACGCCTGGGTATATTTCTGGTCGAGACTGATAGCCCCTTGGTTGATTCCCATTTCAATTTGCCTCTTTGACGGGCGTTATCGCGTTAGGACGAGTCCAATTTAAAACCAGTCTATGTCGCTTTTCGTTTCCAGTGCATCATAAATCTGCGCGCCAGTGCGTTGTTATGTAACGGCAATTTTACGTCTTCCACCCTGGCTTCGCTGACGCGTTATGTCGCAGAGATGGCTTTCGCCGAAACAAACGACTTGATCCCCTCACCTTCGATGGTGGTGCTGGCGGGCGTCCGCTGCCGCCAAATGTTCCGCAATGCTGACCCGAGCCGCACGCAAGGCTCCGCCGGAACGGTGCCTCTCTCTAGCCATTAGCCCTTGTCAGAAACCGGACGAACGTCAACAGACGTCGAACCCGGTCACCAAGAACCGGAAAATCGGAGGATGCGCAATGGCCCTGATTTCTGGAAACAAGTGGGCGTCCGATAAGGACAAACGCGGATACAGGGACGCGCCGGATATCTACGAGAACTTTGAATTCAGCCAACGCAACAAGCCCCTGAAGGCCATGATCGGCGTGGCGCTGCTTGTCGCGATCGCCCTGATATTGGCGCGCATGAACCCTGTGCCGCACGAGATCCCAAATCCGCCGTCCATTTCCACACCAGCGAACTAAGGCCTGACTAATTAAGGGTAGTGTCCCGAATCCAAAGTTCGCCGCATCGTGCAGCGCGCTCCGTAGCGAACTTTGGATTCGAGAGGTCACTAGTAAATTTATGATCCGAGTGTGGTTTAGGTTCAGAAGTTCGCTGGAAGGACTCGCAGGAAAAATCTGGCAAACTTCTGAACCACCACACTAGCCGGGGAGACCAAGGAACATCCCCGCCGCCCCAAGATTGTCCTGCTGTACAACTGGAGGAACGGCTTATGGCAAATGAGCACAACCCCAATGAACCACATCGGTCGACTCCGACCAATGAAGAGCTGATCCGGCAGCGCGCCGAACGGCTTGAGAATGAACTTCGGGACAATGAGCTTCAGGCCGATCCCGAACTCGCGGAAGGTCCGGCCAGCGGCGGGCGACTCGCTCTGTTCGCCATCGCGATCGTCGCGATCCTCGGCGTGGTGTTCTACGGGCTCAATAACGGATCGATGAATCCAAACAACGCCACCTCGACGGCCATGCGGTCGGCACCGTCCAGCCCAGGACAGACGACAGGTTCGGCGCCGACAACACCGCAGCAGCAGCCGGGCGGCCAGTCGTCTCCGGCGAACAGCGGTGCACCGTCAACGGGGGCGCCTGCGAAATAGCTTCGCAGCAGTCCGCCCGCGTGTGATTGTTTGACATCTGGGCGAGCACCGATGGGGGTGCTCGCTCCTTTTTTAGTCGGGGAGACAGATTTCCGCTGCTTACGTCTTCGCGAACATCGCATTGATCTCCGCAAACGGAACGGCCTTGCCGAATTCAGCGAACGAACCATTATCCGCGATGTCACGCGCGGCACGCAGGAACGCTCCCCAAGCTGCGCGCGCGAGCGCCCCGCCAACGCTAATGCGCCGCACGCCGAGGTCAGCCAACTCGGCAGCGCTCCATCCCGGAGCGCCCATCAGCACGTTGACTGGTTTCGGCGCGACGGCTTTCACCACGGCTGAGATTTGCTCTTTCGTCTTGAGGCCGGGCGCATAGAGACACTCTGCTCCCGCCTCCGCATAAGCGACGAGCCGTGCGATGGTTGCATCGAGATCCGGCTTCCCGACCAGAAAACTTTCACAGCGGCCGACCAGCATCACGCCGCTGCCGCTATCGTCGATCGCCTTGCGCGCCGCGCGGATGCGTTCGACCGCGAGCGTCATCTCGTAAAGCGGCTTCGATGCATCGCCCGTCGAATCCTCGATCGACAATCCCGCAACTCCGGTCGCAACGCCGCGCGTGACATTGGCCGCAACACCTGCGGGATCGTGCGCGAACCCCGCTTCAAAGTCCGCATTCACCGGCAGGTCCGTCGCGGCGCGCAGAGTGTCGTGAGATGAGTAACAACATCATCGCATGTCACATGGTTGTCCGCGCGCCCGGTCGACCAGGCGAAGCCCGAACTCGTGGACGCCAGCGCTTTAAAGCCCATGCCCGCGAGCAGACGTGCACTTCCCACATCCCAGGGATTGGGCAGAACGAAACATCCACTCTCATGCAACTTGCGAAACTCCGCCCGCTTCTGCGCGACCGAGACTGACATGCATTTCCTCCATTCATATTGCGTACTTGGCGCGTCGGACGATGCGGCCTGAGCAACGTAAAATCAACCGAGCTCGCATCAGCGCTCCACCTGCCGCAAGAAGGTCCGCTCTTCCGCCAGGATAAATTTGTGCTCCTGCGCGAAATTGAAATTAGCCTTACCCGCGTCATCGACCTTCAGCCGCGTGCGATACGCCTCATAGTCCGCGAGACTGCGGAACGAGATCAGGCCGAACGCGATGTTGTTCGTTCCCTCATGCGGCATCCAATAGCCGAGCACATCGCCGCCGCACGTCGGGATGATCTCGAGCCAGCGCTTGGCGTATTCTTCAAACAAATGAGTCTTGAACGGATCGATCTGATAGCGAATGAAGACGGTGATCATTCGTGCGCCTCTCCGATTTTCAAGCTGCCTGAAGACTATCGCGTTGCCTGTCGTCAATGCTTCGATTAAGATCGAAGTATGAAAGCAGGACCGGACATGGCCATGATCGCCGCGCTTGTCGGTGATCCCGCGCGTTCCAACATGCTCACTGCACTGATGAGCGGGCGTGCCCTCACCGCGACCGAACTTGCGCAGGAAGCCGGTATCACGCCGCAGACTGCAAGCTCGCATCTCGCGAAACTGGAAAGCGGTCACCTCATCGTGCCGGAGAAACAGGGTCGCCATCGTTATTACCGCCTCAGCGGACCTGAGGTCGCGGCGGTGCTGGAGGGGCTGATGGGGCTTGCCGCACGCGCCGGACACCTGCGCACGCGCACGGGTCCATCGGACCCGGAACTGCGCCGCGCGCGCGTGTGTTACGACCACCTCGCCGGAGACTTCGGCGTCCGCATGCTCGACACCATGACGGAGAAGCGCTTCATCCGCCGTCACAAGGGAACGGTCACCCTCACCCCGGACGGCGAGCGCTTCATGACCGAGTTCGGCATTGACTTACCTGCACTCGGCGGATCGCGCCGCCCGCTGTGCAAGGACTGCCTCGACTGGAGCGTCAGGCGCAGTCATTTGGCCGGCGCACTGGGCGCGGCCGTTCTCGACCGGCTCTACGAATTGAAATGGGCCAAACGCCGAACCGGAAGCCGCATCGTCGCGTTTACACCGAAAGGCGAGATGCGGTTCAAGGCATTGTTCGGCACGCCAGTGGCCTGATTCTAACGCTCGCATCCCGTTCAGCAGGCACTTCCTGCGAATGTAGGCGAGTGAACTCCGCTGTTGACATCAGCGTGGAGAAATTGGCGTAATCCGCCGCGTTTCCCGCCATTTTGTCGTTGATTTTGCACAGGTGATCGATGTTCCGCGCAGGTTTGTTGGCGTTTCTGGCTGTGGCACTTCCCACGGCGGGGTCAGCCTATGAGATCAAGCCGAAATCACCGGAAACGGCATTCTCTGGCAAGCTGCAACCGGATATCGTTGGGCTGTCGACTGCAACCGAGGGCAGCAAGGCTGCGTCGGTTTTCGAGGCATATCTGAAGGATCTGCCCGGCGTGAAGCCGGAATCCACGCAGCAGAAATTCGGCAGCACCAATGTGACCTATGTCACGTCGATGAAGTTCGTATTGCCCGCGAGCGGCAACCATCCCGGCGAGTCGATGATAGCTGTCTTCTCCTCGCCTGCGAGCGCGAACCGCGCCTATTACGTCTCCCGCACCCTTGGCTTTGCCAACGGCAAGCAGCTCACCAAGTCGGAGATGATCCAGCAGGTGATGGCGAAGTATGGCGACAAGCCTACCGCGATCGGCGACGGGCGCCTCTATTACTTCTACAAGGGCGGCAAGATCGTCTCGGTGAAGCAGAAGTACAATCCGGCCTCCGCGCTCGAAGCCCTTAACGCGCCGATCAATCCCAAGGTAGCGGTTGCGTTGAACGACGCCAATGGCCGCGGTAGCTGTGTTGCAATGTTCAAGCATGCACAGGCCAGCGACAAGTCGATGGGCAAACTGCTTGATGACGCGAAGGCCGCCAATTGCGATGGCCTCCTCACCGTCGAACTCTTGCCGGGCACTTCGGCGGATCGCGTCGGAAAAGCCGAGTTCACGCTCCTCGACTTCAAGCAGATCGTCAGTTCGGCGAAGATCGATGCGGAAGCGTTTGCTGCGGAGAAAGACGCTGCGATCCACAGCACCGCGCCAGGCAACGCACCGAAACTCTAGTGTCCTGAAGTTCGCCTCATAGTGCAGCGCATCCCGTAGCGAACTTCGGATTCGAAAGGACACTAGCAAACGTATGATTCTAGTGCGGTCAGAAGTTCGCTTGAAGGACGCGCGGAGAACACCACACTAGCGCGTCCGCCTACACGTCTTTTTGAGGTCACGGCATTGTCATGGCGCCGTGACTCCTGGCGCTCTATACGCAGGGCCGCATTGTGAACAATGCAAAATTCAGGAGACATTCATGAACCACTTTTCCATTGCCTTGTCGGCACTCGCCTCGCTGGCGTTGCTGTCATCAGCACACGCGCAGACGTCAACCGCACCGGCTGCGAAAGAGCCCTATGGCATCGGACTCGAGGGATATCCGTATCCCTATCCGGTGCACATGCTGCCGCTGACCAATGAAGGCGAACAGGTGCGCATGGCATATATGGATGTGGCACCGGCGACGCCGAACGGCCGCACCGTTGTGCTGCTGCATGGGCGCAATTTTCCATCAAGCTACTGGGCGCCAGTCATCAAGACGCTAACCGACGCCGGCTATCGCGTGGTGGTGCCGGACCAGATCGGCTTCGGCAAATCCTCCAAGCCAACCTTCGACCTGCACTTCGATATTCTTGCGCGCAATACCATTGCCCTGCTCGATCACCTGCAGCTCAAGCAGGTCGATATCGTCGCCCACTCGCTCGGCGGCATGCTTGGCGTACGCATCACCCGCGCCTATCCGGATCGTGTCTCCCGCCTGCTGCTCGCAGCGCCGATCGGCCTTGAGGACTATCGCCTCTATGTGCCGCCAACGCCAACCGAGAAGATCCTCGAACACGAGGACAAGCTCACCGCCGACGGCTATCGCAAGCAGCTCGTCACCAACTACTCACTGAAGCTGCCGCCGGACCAGATTACGCCGTTCATCGACGCGCGCTACGGCATCAAGGGCGCCGCCGATTATCCCCGCTGGCTGCGTGCCTTCGTCAGCTCGGCGCAGATGATCTACCGCGAGCCCGTGGCGCACGAGATCCCGCTGATCACGCGGCCGACCCTGTTCATCATGGGCGAGGACGATCACAACGCACCAGGCAAGCCGAATGCGCCGGAAGCGCTGCGCCCCAAGATGGGACACAATGCCGATCTCGCGAAAGAATTGGCCGCGAAGATGCCGGATGCGAAAGCCGAAGTGATCCCGAATGTCGGCCACCTCGTATTTCTTGAGGCCGCACCGAAATTCAACGAATTGATGCTCGGCTTCCTCGCAAAATAGTGCAAAGTGACTGGCGCGTAGTGTGAACCAAAACAGGACAACTCAATGAAGACGCTTTGCGCAGCGATCCTCCTTGCCGCCTTGCTGTTTCAGGTGGACGCCGCTCCCGCGGCGCCGCTCGCGCCTCTCTCGATGCCGACTGACAATATCATCGTGGTGAAGGATGGATGCGGCGTCGGCTTCCAGCGCGCGCCGGGCGGCGCGTGCAGGCCGCAACCGAAAGGCCCCGCTCTCATGCGGCTGTTCGCACGCAAATGCCCGCTCGGCTATCGCCGCAACTGGCTGGGTAAATGCCGGCGCGAATAACGCGGCCCGTCAGCGAAAGAGAAACAAAAACGAACCTCGACTAACAAAAACAAACCCCGGTTCGATCCTGTCGAACCAGGGTTCATTTTTGAACGGCAGCGCGCGCTTACCAGCGGCGGCGGTGCCAATGACGGTGACGGTGCCAATGGCGACGACGATGCCAATGACGGCGGCGCCAATGAACCTGCTCGGGCGCGAGATGCGCGACTTCGTTCTGATCAACCACAGCAGGCTGCGTAGGCAATTCGGGTTCGGGACCAGTCATCTGCGATTGGGGAGCGAGCATTGGTGCTGCGTTGGCACTTGCCGCGGCGACAACACCAGCACCGGCGGCAAGGCCGAAGGCGAACTTCAGAAAGTTACGACGTTCCATATTCCAATTTCCTCTTCGTGAGCGAGGTTGCAACACCGCAACTCTTTCGCACCATCGATGAACGCAATCATTTTGGTTCCACTCTGCGACATGATTGCATGCCTCTCCGTCGTCAGCGCATGCACAACGATCATTCGCGGCACAGTGATTGCTTTCACATAGATCAACTCGTTGCTTCACGTAGATCAATTCGTGAGGCCACATCACATCGCTGGCTTTATTTCTTCTTCATCTGCTTGCTCGCCATCATCTCAGATAAGGAATTTATAAACGCGACGGTGACGGCGCGCTTGTTATCTCAAAATTTGCAGACCGTCATAGCATTGGCAAAAACTTGGCCTCATCAGTCAGCAAAGCAATCGATGCGCCAATCGATTTTCGAATCACGAGGCGCTCAAATATTAATTTTGCGTTTCCGTCGAATGATCGTGTGGCGCTGCAGTCGGCTTCATGCCACAGCATTTCAAATTCATTCATTCCTCATTCATGAATGGTAGCGTTTTGATAGTCCGTCACAGCACGCAAGGCGCCCTTCATACGGACTCCTTGCTGCCATGATTTAAATGGACTCATGGCGCGCATTTTTCATTCGCGTCACACTCCGATTTGGAAGGGAATCCCATGAAGACATTGTTTGCAGCAGCACTCTTCGCCGCCACCGTTGCCGGCTTCGGTTCAGCCAGCGCGATGCCGCTCGCTCCCGCTGGCCAGTCGTCCGATGTCATCCATGTCGCCGGCGGCTGTGGCCCCGGCTTCCACCGTGGCCCGATGGGCCGCTGCATTCGGAACGCCGTTGTCGTGCGCCCGGGCGTGCGTCGCTGCCGCTATTGGGGCCCTGGCCGCCGCGTGTGCCGCACCTGGTGGTGAGCTGACCTCTCCGACTACAAAACCCCGCTTCGGCGGGGTTTTTCTTTTGGAGGCAGCTTTTCCGCGCGAGCCCGCAGCGGTGCTCAGCCCCAGGAATATTTTTTTTCAATCGCGATGAAACCTTTTTCGGTTCCACGCTTGGTAGAGGATGGCCGAAACCAGCATTTCACGCCCCGCAATACGTTCCCGGACCAGCAAGGCCGCCCATATCATTGAGCGGATCGGCTTGGCGATGGCTGGCGGCTCCTGCGGCTTGTTCGTGGCGGCCCACATGGCAAATTCGCGTGTCGAGGCCTTCGGCTCACTCCCGCTTGTCGTCGGGCTGATGATCCTCGGCGCCGTCAGCTTCTATCTCGGCATCGATATTCCGCCCCATCGCTCCGCTGGAAGTGATGCGACCAATGCGGAGGTGACCGATCCGGTCGAGCTGTTCAGTGCAATCGGCACGTTTCTCGCTACGCTGGCCGCGTTTCTGTCGGTCTACATTATCGTGTTCGACGCCAATCCGTCGACACGTTCAACCATCATTCTCGGCATCTGCTGGCTGGTGGGTGGCATCATGCAGATCGTCGCCGGCATCAGCGCACGGCGGCATCAATCCGGGTAGCGGTTCGTCACTCGGCGCTGCCGCGCTCATAGACGAATTTCGGCATTTCCCATTTGTAGCGGATCGCCAGCAGGCGGAACGTCAGGCCGACGATGAAGGTCGCCACAACGACGAGCACGTGGTTCAGATCGGCCTTGGTCCCCGCGACATAAATCGCGCCGGTGACCAGTGACACCGTGGCATAAAGCTCGCTGCGAAACAGCAGCGGCACCTCGGTGCAGAGGATGTCGCGCAGCACGCCGCCGAGGCATCCGGTGATCATGCCCGAGACCACAACGATGGTGAGCGGATGACCCATCTCGAGTGCGACGTTGCAGCCGATGATGGTGAAGACCACAAGGCCGATGGCATCGAGCACCAGAAACAGCGAATGGAAACGATGCATGATCCGCGCGAGCCCGATCGTGATCAGCGCGGCGCCGCCAGTCAGTACCAGCAGCATGGGATGCTTCACCCACAGCAACGGATAATGGCCGAGGAGCACATCGCGCACCGAACCGCCGCCGAGCGCTGTGACGCTGCCCAGCATGGCAACACCGAACCAATCCATCTTGCGACGGCCTGCGGCCAGCGCCGCGGTCATCGCTTCCGCGACCAGCGCAAACAGACCAAAGATGAAGAGGACCGAGTCGGCGGGCAACATGCCTTTACCTAACACAGCCCGTCTTTACGCACAGCGGGTCTTGGCTGCAACAACCCCCGCCCGCTCCACATATTTGCGCCGGAATGCACCTGCAAACTGGCAGCCTGGAGAGACCGAATGACCAAGACCATTCTGACCATCCTGATGTTGTGCATGACGGGTAGCGCAGTGGCCGACGATGTGCAGCCCTCGCCCGACGCGCGCCCTTCGATGCCCTACACCGGTACCGCGCGCATGGAGAGCGACGGGACCATCATCCTACAATTGA
Source organism: Nitrobacteraceae bacterium AZCC 1564 (assembly GCA_036924835.1). NCBI lineage: Bacteria > Pseudomonadati > Pseudomonadota > Alphaproteobacteria > Hyphomicrobiales > Nitrobacteraceae > Nitrobacteraceae bacterium AZCC 1564. The sequence goes on along the minus strand of JBAGRR010000001.1, from coordinate 5,696,483 downwards.
CGGCGACCGCCGACGGTAAGCCCTACGACAGCACAGTTACCTACAAGACCACCGACCGCGGCTATGACAACATCAAGCGCCACACGGGATTGACCCCCGGCACCAGCCGCCGGTTGCGGCCGTGGAAAGATTGATGGATGGAGTTAGCCGCCGAATTCCTCGGACTGCACGAGGATGTCGCGCGTGCGTTTGATGTTCGGCCAGTCGCGGTCGAAGTCGCGGATCAGCCGCTTCATCTCCTCGCCCGTGGTGGCGCGGTCGAGCGTTTCACGATCATCGAATTCGTACATCGCCGAATGCAACGACGGATCGACCGCGCTCCAGAAACGCCATGCCTTCTTGCAGCCGAACGACTTCACAGCATCGGGCAAATGCTCGCGTGAATACCACGCGTCGAACGAGTCTCGCTCGGCGGCATCGGGGACAGTGGCACGGACGATGAAGATGTGACGGGGCATGGAATGACATCTAGCTAAAGAAAGATCGCCAATACTACACGTTCACAGCATTCTCACCATCCAGATCCTTTGGCTTCTTGTATTCAATTTGCGGAACACTTTGCCCTCGCCAACGCTCAATAACCTCCACACCTTCTTTAAGATTTTTCAAAAACCCCACCGCGTTGTGGGACCCCTGATCTAATCCAGCAAGTATTGCAAGAATAACGATCGCTGCTGATTTGAGTGACCCCGCATGATGCTTAGAGTCAGTTTTGGTGGCAATTCCCTGGATCGTCACGATTGTTGACGCGGCATTCTCCTTCACCCTATCGGGACCTACGCAACGGATATTTCTCAGCAAGAAAATTAATTGGGAGATTTGCGAAAAGAGAATGCTCTTAATGTCTAAAGGCAGATCCGACGTTGAAATTTCGTCGAGCACAGTTTGCAAGCGCTTCGCCAAATCCTCCGCTTCATCCAAAAATGCATCTTCAACCTGATACTCAATCTTCAGCGCATCGTTCAGGTAGGTTAGAGCATGATAGTTGGGCGCAATGATATTCGTTCTCGCATTATCGTACCGACCATGTATCACCGGATGCAAAACTATGGTCGATAGCTGACGAACTTGCGTTGTATAGGTTTGTTTCGCTTCATATTCGATGGAAGATAGATTGATCTGAGCTAGCAGTCGCTCGAAGTTATCGGCCTGCAAATAAAGGAGCAATTGCATCTCCGAACTATTTTCAGGGATCTTAAAAGACTCGCCAATTACCTTTTTGACAGTTCGCGTGTCTGACGGCGGAGCGGCCATCGCATCGATGAAGTTCTTCGCGGATTTAGCTAAAGAGATCTTACTCTCGGAAGTCCAAATCATCCATGATTTGCGTATGATGGCCGAGAGTTACATTGCATATCAATAGCGATCTGCCGCCTTCCACCTTTGCGCCACGCGAAACGCAACCAGCCCCACTAGCGACAGCCCCATCATCCCTGCCGCGAATAGCGCCGGTGACGCAGGGCTTCCCGAGAGATCGCGCACGCGTCCGGCCAACGCTGGCAGGATCGCCATGCTTGCGTAATAGAACGCGTAGTAAACGCCCATGCCGATGGCGCGGTGCTGCGGCGACAGCGCCTGCGATGGCAGCGCCATGATCAGCCCTGCGGGCAGACCGGCCACCACCGCGATCAAGAAGAACGTCGTCATGAATGCGCTGATGAACGGCAGCGCGAGCGAAGCAAGCCCCACGAGACCGAAGCCCAGCGTCATGAGCAAGTTGGGACGGTTGACGCGCTGGGCGACGTAGCCCGCCAGCGGCACGCAGAAGATCAGCGCCCAGCCAAGCACGCTGACGATCTGCGCCGCATCCTCATGGGTATAGCCGCGCGAGGTGAACAGCTCGGGCAGAAAGCTCACCAGCACGATGTAACCGACGTTGTAGAGCCCCCATATGAGACCCGCGATGGACACCAGCAGCCACTCGCGGCTATCCATCGCGATGCTGAACCTTGCCTTCGGCTCATCCAGATTGCGCGGCGGATCGCGATACAGCACCGCCATCAGGACAAGCCCGAGCAACGCAACGGATGCCGCGACAATCATCGCCGCCGGCCAGTGCCACGCTCCTGCCACCAGCGGCAGCGTCATCAGCCCAAGCGCGATGCCGAACGGCCAGCTCGCCACGAACACCGACATGGCAAACACGATCTCGCGGCCGGCGAACCAGTCGGTCACCATCTTGGTCATCATGACATTGAGAATGACGCCACCGATGCCGCTGATCAGGCGGCCGGCCAATACGATGTTGAACGAGCTTGATGCGGTCAGCAGCCCGCCGGCAAACATCAGGAACAGGCCGAAGATCACCGCCCGCCGCGCGCCGAAACGCTGACCAATGACGCCGCTCGGCAGCGCGACCACCGCCCCCGGCAGCATGTAGAGGCCGATCAGCGTGCCGAGCCAGGTGAAGTCGATGCGAAAGCCGTCGATCAGAAACGGCCCGACCGAGCCGATGGTCTGAAACTGATAGGCCATCGAGCTGCGTGCCAGAAACAGCACGAGCAGGATCTGCCATCGCTGCGGCAGAAGCGGCGCCGGACTCTCTTCACTCGTGGAGCGGATTTGACGTTCGCTACCCTGCTTGCCACGAATGCGTGATGCGAACGTCAAATTCCAAAGCTCCACTAGAATTATATCTGCTAGTGGTCTTTCGATTCTAACGTTCGCAAGAGTGCCTGCCGAGACGGGATGCGAACGTTAGAATCGGACCACTAGTCGGACTCGACACTCGTCCTCCGAGAGTTCACGGCACCACCAGCGTAACTGCACGGAACGACTCAGGTCCCGCGCACATTACGACTTATAGTGGAAACATATTACCACTTATAGTGGAATATTGTCGTGCTTCTTCATTGGCGCTTCGACATGCTTGTCCTTCAGCATCGCGAGCGCACGCGCGATGCGCTTTCGGGTCGAGTGCGGCATGATGACGTCGTCGATGTAGCCGCGCTCCGCCGCGATGAACGGCGACAGGAAACGATCCTCATATTCCTTGGTGCGCGCGGCGATCTTCTCCGCATCACCAATGTCCTGCCGGAAGATGATCTCCACCGCGCCCTTCGCGCCCATCACCGCGATCTGCGCCGTGGGCCAGGCATAGTTCATGTCCGCGCCGATTTCCTTCGAGGCCATCACGTCGAAGGCGCCGCCATAGGCCTTGCGCGTGATCACCGTGACCAGCGGCACCGTGCACTGGCTGTAAGCAAACAGCAGCTTCGCGCCGTGCTTAATGAGACCACCGTATTCCTGTGCTGTGCCCGGCAGGAAGCCCGGCACATCCACGAAGGTGACGATCGGAATGTTGAACGCGTCACAGAAGCGGACAAAGCGTGCGGCTTTGCGCGAGGCGTCGCTATCGAGCACGCCTGCCAAGACCATCGGCTGGTTGGCGACGAAGCCCACCGTCTTGCCCGCGATGCGGCCAAAGCCAGTGACGATGTTGCGCGCGAAGGTCTCAGCGAGTTCGAAGAAATCCCCCTCGTCCACCACCTTCAGGATCAGTTCCTTGATGTCATAGGGCTGGTTCGGATTCTGCGGGATCAGCGTGTCGAGCGATTCATCGGTGCGCTCGATGTCGTCGAAACTCGGCCATTCCGGCACGCCTTCGGTGTTGTTGGACGGCAGGAAGTCGATCAGCCGGCGCATCTGCAACAGCGCCTCGACATCGTTCTCAAACGCACCGTCGGCGATGGAAGACTTGGTCGCGTGCACCGAGGCGCCGCCGAGTTCTTCCGCGGTGACCACTTCGTTGGTGACGGTCTTCACCACATCGGGGCCGGTCACAAACATGTAGCTGGTGTTCTTCACCATGAAGATGAAGTCAGTCATGGCCGGCGAATAGACATCGCCGCCCGCGCACGGGCCCATGATGACGCTGATCTGCGGGATCACGCCCGACGCCTGCACGTTGCGGCGGAAGACGTAGGAGTAGCCGGCCAGTGCCGCGACGCCTTCCTGGATGCGTGCCCCGCCCGCGTCGTAGAGGCCGATGATCGGCGCCCGCGCCTTCATCGCCATGTCTTGCAATTTGGTGATCTTCAGCGCGTGAGTTTCCGACAGCGAGCCGCCGAACACCGTGAAATCCTTGGCGAAGACGAACGTCTTGCGGCCGTTGACCGTGCCCCAGCCGGTGACGACGCCGTCGCCCGGGATCTTGTTCTTCTCCATGCCGAACTCGACCGAGCGGTGCTCGACGAACATGTCGAATTCCTCGAACGAGCCTTTGTCGAGCAGCAGTTCGATGCGCTCGCGGGCCGTCAGCTTGCCGCGGGCGTGCTGCGCCTCGATGCGCTTGTCGCCGCCGCCCTTTTTCGCGCCCGCGCGCCGCTCATCGAGTGCTTCAACAATATGCTTCATGGAAACTCTTCCCGGGTTGGCGGCTAGCGGTCCGATTCTAACATTTGCATCCCGTTTCAGCAGGTGCGCAGCAAATGTTAGAATCAAAGGACCACTAGCACCGTCTATTGGTTGTTCTGGGCGGCTGGCGCCGCCTTTTCATTCGCTAACCAGCTTTCTAGCACGCGATTTGGCCGCGAGAAAACGCCCTAATGGACATGAAAACGGCCAGTCCGGGCTGCATTGCACTGCACGGTAGGACTGTGATTTCGAAGGGATTCGTCAGAATGACCGACAATACGACGACCGTTGCCGCCGGCGCGGTGACCGGGGGTGTCCGCATCCTGCTGCGGCTCGAAGGACTGGGGCTATTTGCGCTATGCGTGCTGCTTTATGCCAATTCGGGCCTGTCGTGGACAGCCTTCGCCATCCTGTTCTTCGCCCCGGATGTCAGCTTCCTAGTGCGCCGGATTTGACGTTCGTACCAGCGTTGCGGCGAGTTCTCAGTACGAACGTCAGATCCAAAAAGCGCACTAGCTTCATAGAGTTGCTAGTGTCCCTCATGGTTCTAACGTTCGCAAACGAGAGTGCTGCAAAATGGTGCGAACGTTAGAACCGGGACACTAGGCTATCTCGCGGGACCGCGTGTCGGTGCTGTGGTCTACAACCTCGCCCACGATACCTGCGTCCCGCTGCTGATCGTCATCCTCGGCTATATCTTCGCCGCCCACACTTATGTGCTGGCCACTGCACTGATCTGGCTCGCCCATATCGGGTTCGACCGGGCGCTTGGTTACGGGCTGAAATACCAGGCCGGCTTCAGCTACACCCATCTCGGCCGCATCGGCCGGGATGCGAAAACTTAAGTGCCAAGCAGCCTATGCCGTGGGCTTGTCGCGCGGCGGACGGCTGGTAACGAAGTAGCTCGACTTGCTGACCACCTTGCCGTCGCGCAGCGTGATCACGTCCACCAGCTCCATCCGCACCGGCTCACCATTCGCCGTGGTGGCGGTGATGATGGACTCCGAGACGAAGTGATCGTCGCTGCCGTAAAGCGCCACCGGCTCGAACTTGATGCCAGGCAGACCGGAGATGTCCTTGGCAAACTGCTCGGCCACCGCCTCCTTGCCGCGATAAACTTTTGGAATGCCATGGCGCTGATAGCTGGTGTCATCAGCATGAAAGGCCATGATGGCCGGCACATCGTGTGCATTCCACGCCGCGTTGTAGCGCGTGGCGAGATCTTTCCATGACAGGACTGCTGATGACATCCTTGGCTCCCTGTTCGTAGATTACAGGAAGCCTAGCATGTTCACGGAAACGCGAAACCCGGCAATTGTCGCACGGGCCCCGCATGCCTGATCAGGCATGCTCAGCGCAAACGTCCAGACAACTTCATGACGAAGATCAGAACTTCCGCCACCGCCTTGTAAAGCTCCGCCGGAATCTCCTCGCCGAGCTCGACATGCGACAAGGCACCTGCGAGCACCTCATTCTCCTCGATGGGAATGTCGTGCTCTTTCGCGATCTCGACGATCTTTTCGCCGATGGTGCCCCTGCCCTTGGCGACGACGCGCGGCGCGCCTTTCTTGTCGTAGTGGAGCGCAACGGCGAGCAGACTTTCAGCGCGAGTGATCATGATGCGCGATCCAGGAACTGGCCGGCGGGTGGCGGCGCTGGCGGCGGCGGCGTGCCGTCCCGGATCACGATATCTCCCGGCTCAAGGGCCGCTTCACGCAATGCATGGGTGAGCTGATCTGCATTGGCGCGCAGTTGCGCCGCCGTTGCAGGCCGCTCCGCCCACATGCGCACCGATGTGCGCTCGCCGCTGAGGGTGACGATTGCATGCACCGGTCCGGTCGGCTCGACATTCAGCGAAAAGCGCGCCCGCCAGGTCTTGCTTGCGCGGCTGACTTGGACGCCATCGCCGTCGCGCGAAATCTCGAACTGGGCGATCGCCGTGCCCTGCGGTGTCGCGAATGGAATTTCGAAATTCCAGCGCGGCTGTCCGGCATCAGTGCGTAGGCCCGGCAAATCGACACGGTCCGGCAGCGATGCGGCCTGCAACAGCGTCTGCCGCGCGATCGCGGCATCGGTGTCCTTCAAGAGGTGCTGTGCGACGGTCGCCGGCGCATCATCCGGGCCCAGCGTCGCCCGGGCCATGGCCTGAGCTGACGGCGCAGAGCCACGAAATGGAGGTGGCGGAGTTTGGGCTGGAGCGTCGCCTTTCGGCGCAACGGTGTGGGAATAGAATGCGTCCGCATCGAGCAATGCTTTCACGGCATCGCGCACGCCCTTCGGAAATACATCGAGCACTTCCTGAAGCGACGCCAGCCCCGCGGCACTTGCGGAGAGCCGCACCGTTGCCGCCTGCAACGGCTCGTTCGGCGCGAAGATGCGCATCTTTGGTTCGGTTTCGATGGTCTCGGCGCCCGGCCGGATCGGCGAACGCGGCAGGAGGATCTCATCGGCATCGATCTCCGGTGCCAGCGACGGACTTCCCGGCAGCATCAGTGTCGCCTTGCCGGGCAAGGCTGCCGTCTGTGACGAGGACTGTCCGCCGAGTTCAGCAGCTATACCTTGAAACGCCGCGCCTTGAGAAGCTGCGCCTTGGGCGGCAGCTCCCTGTGGTGATCCCTTGCCTGCTGAAACCGAACCCTGCGCGGCAGAGCTTTGTGACGCCGCGGTTTGCGATGCAGAAGTTTGCGATGCTTGGCCCTGCGCCGTGCTCTGCCCTTGCGGCTTCGCAGCCTCCTGGGCAGCATCCGTCTCAAGCCACGACGCAAGCGTCTGCCGGAAGACGATCAAGGCGGCCTTCATGTCCGGCAAGCCAGCCATCGATTGCGATGCTCTGCCTGCACTGGGCACCGACTGTTCGAGGAAGAGGCCCGAATTGCGGAAGGCGGTTTTCAGATCCTCGCCGCTGAGATTTTCGTTGAGCTTTGGCCGTAGCCCGAGCAGTTGCGCGGCCGCCTGCTGCAAGGTCTGGGGCAATGCCCCGGAGGCCAGCGCCGCACTTAAGTTCGCAAACAACGGCGCGAGACTGCCCTGCTTGGCGGCGGCGGTCTGGACTGCGGCGGAGACGGCAAGCGCCTCAAGGTTGGTCAGCGGACGGCCCGCCGCGGCTGCCGCCGTCGGCGTATCCGCTCGCACATTGCCCGCGACATCGAGACCCGCATCTGCGGCGGCCGATGCCGCAGCCCCCGCCATTGTCGATGATGTGGCTACCTTTGGCGTCTCCAAAATATCCAGCAGTGTCGTGTCGGTAGCGGTGGACACCAACGCGTTGGTCGAAGCCGGCAACGGCGCGGGTTTGGCCGTGCTGAGAATATCGAGGATTGTCGCCTCGGCATTCGCGGATGCTGCTGCAGCAGCAGCGGCGGCGGACGCCGCCCCATCGCCTTGCGGCACAATCTGTAGCCGCACGCCCTGCGGTGTCTGCGATACGGCAAGCTGCAAGATTTGCCCCGGCTGCAGCGGAACTTCCGACAGCACCTCGATTGTGAGGTTTGGAATGGCAATGCGGACGCGGTTGGCGTCAAGCTGCTGCAGGACCTGCGCGCTGATTGTCGTCCCCGGCTGCAACAGCGTGTTTGCTGTCGCGCTTGAGGCGGCGATGACCGGAAAAACGGGGTTAATCGCGAACGACATGACACAAAACTCAACGCTCCCTGAAGCGGCAAGTTAGCCAAACGTCGTAAACCCCTCCTTAACCGAAGGCTCACCAGAGCGATGAATGCGTTGCGAAATATTCTAGTGTCCAGAATCCAAAGTTCGCCTCATCGTGGCGGCGCGCTCCGTAGCGAACTTTGGATTCGAGAGGACACTAGTAAACTTATGATTCTAGTGTGGTTTAGGTTCAGAAGTTCGCCAGAAAGACGCGCGGAAAAAATGTAGCGAACTTCTGAACCACCACACTAGTCACCATCTCGGATCTCGTCGGGAACCATCCGGCTGAATCAGCCGTTGCGATTAAACGCCGCATCACGGGGAGGCGCGCATGACGGGACTGAAAGATCAGGCGCTCGAATTCTTCAAAACTTATAGCGATCGCAGCAATCAGGCGCTTCAATCGCCGACCAGGGATGTGGGCGACGATCTAGGCGACGCCTTTGCCCGCTTTTTCGTTGAAGCAGGCCCGAAAGGTGTGGTTGGCGGCGCCAACGATGACTTTTTTCGTCGCGCCATTCCGCGCGGCTTCAGGCGCTACCGCAGGATCGGCGGCAAACGGTTCGTCATCTCGCAGGTTGAAATCACCGAACTCGACGACGTCAACGTGATGGCGCGCGTGCATTGGGACTTTGCCTATGAGCGCCCGAAGGACGGCGGCAAGGGCACGATCCGCTTTCAGAATCTGTATTTCCTGAACTTCGCCGAGGGATCGCCCAAACTATTTGCCTGCATCGCCCCTGATGAGGAGAAGGCGATGAAAGAGCACGACCTGATTTGAGAAAACGCTTTAGCGGATCGCCCTAAGCACCATGGCCGCCGCCTCGAAATCCAAGAGGCGCGAGGCCCGGCGCGCGTCGACGTCTTCGTCCGCGCCCCACTTCTCGCGGTTCCAGTCCTCGTCCACATGCGCGGCGGTCCAGACCTGCACTTTGTCGAGCGCGCCGCGCTTCAGCGCCAGCGCCAGCAGCGCGGAGCCTGTCAACGTCGTCACCAGATGGAATGCACCCACCGACCACGGGTCCGCAGGCATGTTCGCTAGCGCAGCGGCGACAGCTTTCTCAGGTTGGCGGACATGCATCACCCCTTCAGCCAGAATGAAGTGCGCACCAAGCTCATTGGCCGCCCACCCCAGCACCGGGTCCCAGTGTTGGGATTGTCTCGCCACCAGCGCTTCGGGAAAGCCCGCGCGATAGAGCAGCAGGTCCGTCTCAAAGTACTTCGCGGCATCGTCGATCACGGCGCGCGTGTTCCACGCCACACCGTCGATGATGCTGTTGGCAAGCCGCGTCAGCGGCATCGACATTGGATCGATGAGATCCTTCTGTGCGTTCCATTCAGCCGCGATGGCGTCAGCGATATCACGGACAGGCGCGGCCAGCATGTGCTTGCCCGGCGTGCGAACCGTTTTGCCGTCAAGCGTGACCGCAAAACCATCCGGCCCTTCAGCGACTTCCGCCGACGTGTAGAAGCGTTTGCGCAGCGGCGTGCGCGACGACAATCGCGACGCTTCCCGTGGATCGAGCGGAGATTTTCCCGCAACCTCGTCGAACAATTCACGCATCGTGTTTTCCAGAAATCATTGCAAGTATTATTGATTGGCGCATGAACGCGAATAAGCTGCGCGCCCATTAGGGCCATATCCCAATGCCGCCGCCTCGTCGAGACAGCGGGCAACCCGATCGCTGTAAGAGTTGCGCCGGGATGACTTGAGCACCTGCTTCGGCGGCCTGCCCTGCCGCACCACGCCAGGCGTCGTATTTTGCAAAGCGAACGGCGGCGGATTGTCCATCTTGGGCACCGCCGGCACCTCGATCTTCGGCGGCGGGATCGGTGCCGGCGCGGTTGGGAACGGGATCACCGGCTGCATATTCGGCGGCTGATAGCCCACCTGCGCGTGGGCGGCCCCAGTCAGCGGAACGGCCGATGCGATCAGGACTGCTGCGAGAATCTTGCACATCACTCCCATATCGTGATCCACCTTTGCGACGGCAAGATGATCACTCTTCCGGCGCATTTTCGATCGGATCGAACCGGTCGTGTTCAAGCCCCAGCAGGTTCCACGATTGCAGCATGTGCGGCGGCAGCGGTGCCGTGACATCGATCACGCCGCCGCGAGGGTGCGGGATGACAATCCGCCGCGCCAACAGATGCAGTCGCTTCTGAATGCCGCCCGGCAACTCCCAGTTTTCCTTATTGAAATACTTCGGGTCGCCGACGATCGGATGTTCGATATGGGCCATATGGGCGCGGAGCTGGTGGGTGCGTCCCGTCACAGGCTTCAGTGACACCCAGGCCAGCTTCTGCGCCGAGGCCTCGACCACGGCGTAATACGTCACCGCGTGGCTTGCACCCTCGTCGCCATGCGCGGCGATGCGCATGATCGAGTCTTCCTCGTTCTCTTCCTTGGCAAGATACGTCGAAATGCGCCCTTGCTTCGGCTTCGGCACCCCTGCCACCAGCGCCCAATAAATCTTGCGGGCCGAGCGGTGACGGAACGAGCCTGTCAGGGTCGACGCGGCAAAGCGCGTCTTGGCGACAAGAAGACAGCCCGACGTTTCACGGTCGAGGCGATGCACCAGTCGCGGCCGCTGGCCCTTGGCATCGCGCATCGTCTCCAGCATGCCGTCCACATGCCGGGACAATCCCGAGCCGCCCTGCACCGCCAAGCCTGCCGGCTTGTTCAGAACCATCACGTCCGGATCCTCGAACAGGATCATGTCCTGCAGAGCATCGCGCGCCTTGGTTTCTGCCTCCGACAAATGACCGACGACCTTTGGCGCATCGAGCTTCAGCGGCGGGATGCGGACGCTCTGGCCTTCCTCCAGCCGGTCCTTGCTGTCGGCGCGACGGCCATTCACCCGCAACTCGCCCTTACGGACGATGCGCTGGATATGAGAGAACGACAGGCCCGGGAAGCGTGCCTCGAGAAAGCGATCGACGCGCATGTTGTTTTCGTCGGCCGTGACGATGACGGTCTGCACCTTGGTCGGCAGCGGCGCAGCCTTCGCTTCTTCCCTCACGGCGTCCTGACGCGGCTCGCGTACGGGCGTCGCCGGACGCGCAAACTCACCTACGGGGCGTCGCGACGGGAATTTCTCCGAAGATCGTTTCTCGACTGTGCGCTTCTCCGCTCCACGCTTCTCCGGGCCGCGTTTACCCGCAGCACGCTTATCGGCGGGTCCCCGCTTGCCCGGCCCGCGCTTGTCGCCGCGTTCGGATTTCTTCGCGAGAGGCTTTCTGAACCGGCGGCTCATTGTCGAACTTTCCTGATCACATGTTTTGAAAACATGTTCGTTTGTCTTGCTGGGCCCACATAGTGACGCGCCCGTTTCACTTGCATTCGGCCTTGCTTCTGAGAATGGCCAGATCGCGATTGACCGCTGCGGTCGGCTTTCGTTTTGCCGCTTCTTCGGCTGCCGCGCACGCAGTCACGCGATCTCCGGTCTGGAGCCTCGCAAAGGCAAGGTTGGACCACGCATCACCGAAATCGGGCGTGTCGATGACCGCTTGTTCGAGAACAGGCTTTGCATCGCCGGGCCGATTGGCAATGAGAAGAAAGCGCCCATAGTCCGCATTGAGGGACTTCAGCGGATTGGGTTGCTTTCTGGCAATTTTGAACAGCTCATCAGCAAAAGCCATATCCTTGAAGCGCACCTGCGCCACGGCCGCAAATCCGTGATACACCCCGCTCTGTTCAGGAGCCAAAAGAAACGCCTGATTAAACCGCAAAGCGGCCTCGGAAGCCCTTCCATCGGTAATGGCTTTCCAGCCTCGCATGGTTGTTACTTCAAACGCCTTTTCCCGTGTTCCGGCTGCCGCAATCAGAGCCGCGACGAAACTCTCGTCGGCCGCACGCTGCTCAGGCGTTTTCTCAGCAAACCCGTAAAATGGCTGCTCGTTGATCGGCACATTATAGGTCCGCTTCGTCACCTGAACACCCGGCGCGACATCGACCACCTCGGCCATTGCAGCGCTGCCGCACAAGACCAGCGCAACGATGGACGCGACGATGCGCCTCGCGGAATGCCACGAAGCATCGAATCCACTTGCACGATTCCAAAGAAAGGTCATTCGCCGCGGTCCCGTTCCCGCTCTTTTCTCAACTTGGCCCAGTAATCGAGCCGTTTACGAATCTCGCGTTCAAAGCCGCGGTCCGGCGGATTGTAGAACGACTGGCGGCCGAGCGCGTCCGGGAAATAGTCTTGTCCCGAAAACGCTTCCGGCGTGTCGTGATCGTATTGATAGCCCGCCCCATAGCCTTCCGACTGCATCAGTTTGGTCGGCGAATTGAGGATGTGCTTCGGCGGCAGCAGTGAGCCGCCCTCCTTCGCCACCCGCTTGGCCGCACCGAACGCCTTGTAGGCTGCGTTGGATTTTGGCGCGGTCGCGACGTAAATCACCGCCTGCGCAATCGCCAGTTCGCCTTCCGGGCTTCCCAGGAAGTCATAAGCATCCTTTGCGGCATTGGCGATGACGAGCGCCTGCGGGTCGGCAAGGCCAATATCCTCCACTGCCATGCGCACCACGCGCCGTGCCAGAAACAGCGGGTCCTCGCCCGCGTCCAGCATGCGCGCGAGATAATACAACGCGGCATCGGGATCAGAGCCGCGCACCGACTTATGCAGCGCGGAGATCAGGTTGTAGTGACCGTCCGCGGACTTGTCATAGATCGGCGCGCGACGCTGCAGGATTTCCTGCAACTGCGCCGCATTGAAAATTTCATCCGTCCGCGCCGCACGCCAGACTTCTTCCGCCAGCGTCAGCGCAGCGCGGCCATCGCCATCAGCCATGCGCACCAGCACGGCACGTGCCTCCGCATCGAGCGGAAGCTTCTTGCCTTCGATCTCTTCGGCGCGCGCGTAGAGCTTTTCCACGGCCTCGGCATCGAGCGAATGAAACACCAGCACGCGCGCACGCGACAACAGAGCGGCGTTGAGTTCGAATGAGGGGTTCTCCGTGGTAGCGCCGACCAGCACCACCGTGCCGTCTTCCATCACCGGCAGGAAGGAATCCTGCTGCGCGCGGTTGAAGCGATGCACCTCGTCGACGAACAGCAGCGTGCCCCTGCCCATCTCGCGGCGAGCGCGCGCGGCATCGAACGCCTTCTTCAGGTCGGCGACACCGGAGAACACCGCCGAGATCTGCTCGAACTCAAGTTCGGTGGCGTCCGCCAGAAGCCGCGCCACCGTGGTCTTGCCGGTGCCCGGCGGTCCCCAGAAGATCAGCGAACCGAGGGTGCGGGTCTCCAGCATGCGCGTCAGCGCGCCATCGGGACCGAGAATGTGGTCCTGCCCGACAACATCGGCGAGGGTCCGCGGCCGCAACTTCTCCGGCAGCGGACGCGGCGCATCCTGCTCCAGCCCCGCGGCGGCGAAGAGGTTCGGCGACTGTTGTGGGCGTTTCGCGCTCATCCGCCCAACGTGACGTTGATCTGCTGGCCGCCGCGAACGACGGTGATGCGCCAGAGCCGCACAGACTCGCGCGACGCCTTTTCAAGATCGCTGGTGCGCTTGATCTCCTTGCCGTTCACAGCGGTGATGATATCGCCCTTCTGAAAGCCGACGTTAGCCGCAAGCCCTTCGTCCGAAATGCCGACGATGATCACGCCCTCGGCGCTGCTGTCGAGCTTCATCTCGTCAGCGAGCGCCGGTGAAATATTGGCGACCTTCGCGCCCTGGAATGGCGAACGTGATTTGATCACGATCTCATCACGACCGCCATCAGGCGCGGTCTCCAGTGGTACCGCCAGCTTGATGACCTTGTTCGCGCGCTGCACTTCGACCTGCGCATTGCCGCCAAGCGGACGGGTGGCGAAGCGATAATCGAAGGCATTGGGATCGTCGATCTGCTGGCCTTCGATCGACACGATCAGGTCCGATATTTTCAGCCCTGCCCGCGCCGCCGGGCTGCCGCTCGCAACACTGGCGACGAGAGCACCGGTCGGGCGCTTCAGGCCAAGCGTTTCGGCGATCTCGGGCGTCACGGCCTGCAAGCGTGCACCGAGCCATGGCCGCTTCACGGCGTTGCTGCCGCCCTTTGCGGAAGCGACGACCACGCGCACCATGTTCGCCGGAATGGCGAAGCCGATGCCCTGCGAGCCGCCAGACCGCGAGAAGATCGCAGTGTTGATGCCGACGAGCTTTCCCGTGATGTCCACCAGAGCGCCGCCAGAGTTACCCGGATTGATCGCCGCGTCGGTCTGAATAAAAAACTGATAGTCGGTGATGCCGACCTGCGTGCGCGCCAGTGCCGAAATGATGCCGTGAGTCACGGTCTGGCCGACGCCGAACGGATTACCGACCGCGAGCACAACATCACCCACCTGCGCGTCATCTGAATTCGCAAAGTCGAGCACCGGAAATTTTTCTTTGGTGTCCTTCAGCCGCAGCACGGCGAGATCAGTACGGTTGTCCTTCAGTACGATTTCAGCCTCGAACTCGCGCTTATCGGAGAGCGAGACCTTCACCTGGTCCGCGCCTTCGATCACATGGTTGTTCGTGACGACAAGACCCGACGGATCAACCATCACGCCGGATCCCAATGAACGCTGCATCTGCTCCGGCTGCTGGCCCGGCCCGCCGAAGAAGCGGCGGAAGATCGGATCGTCGAGGAAGGGATTTCGGTTCTGCACGATCTTCGCGGCATAGACGTTGACCACGGCCGGCTGCACATGCTGCACGATCGGCCCGTAGGACGCGCGCAACTGTCCTTGCGTTGGAACGAAACGGTCTTGCGCCACTGCCGGAGCCGCAACGAAAGTTGAAACGAGAAGCACAACGAGCGTGCGAAGTACGGTCATGAAAACGATCCTGAACTTAGGCCAGAGAAAAATGGAATTGGTGAGGGTTACGCCGGTTGCGGCTGCCGCGCCTGGCGCGTGGTATTTCCGGATTGCGATTTTGCTTTCTTTCCGTCAAGCCGGGCGCGATGATCCTCGCCCCACGCTTTCAGTGCATCGATGACCGGCCGCAGCCGCAGGCCCGTCTCGGACAGTTCATAATCAACCCGCGGCGGGACCTCGGCATACACCTTGCGGGTGATCAGGTCATCCTCCTCCAGGGCGCGCAACTGCTTGGTCAGCATCCGCTGGGTAATTCCCGGCAACCGCTTGCGCAGTTCGCCAAAGCGCAGACGGCCCTCCTGCAGGTGATAGAGGATCACGCCCTTCCATTTGCCGTCGATCAGGTCCAGCGTCACCTCCACCGGGCAGCCGGGACCGCGACCGAAATCCTTACGTTTCATGGGGAGATATCCATTAGTATCCGAACGGTGACTATATCCCCGAAACGACAGTACTTGCAATTCACGACGGAGCGAGACACCTAGGCGACCTAACGCGACTACGTGCAAATGGAGCCCTGATGATGAAAGCCGTGGGTTACAAGAAATCGCTGCCGATTGATGCGCCCGAATCCCTGATCGATTTCGAGGCTCCCAAGCCGGAGCCGAAGGGACGCGATATTCGCGTCGCAGTGAAGGCGATCTCCGCGAATCCCGTGGACTACAAGGTCCGTAAACGCGCCGAACCGCCAGAGGGCGAAACCAAGATTCTCGGCTTCGATGCCGCGGGCATTGTCGACGCGGTCGGACCTGACGTGTCGCTGTTCAAGCCGGGCGACGAAGTCTGGTACGCCGGTACAATCCTGCGGCCGGGCACCAACTCCGAATTTCATCTGGTTGACGAGCGCATCGTCGGTCACAAGCCGAAGACGCTGTCGTTCGCGCAGGCCGCTGCCCTGCCCCTGACGTCAGTGACTGCCTGGGAATTGCTGTTCGACCGGCTTGGTGTCGTCCCCGGCAAGCGCCTCGACCCGCGCACGCTGCTGATTGTCGGTGGAGCTGGTGGTGTCGGTTCGATCCTGATTCAGCTCGCCCGTCGCCTCACGGGATTGACCATCGTCGCCACCGCGTCGCGCCCTGAGTCCAGCAAGTGGTGCCTCGATCTCGGCGCGCATCATGTCATCGATCATTCGAAGCCGATGAAAGAACAGATCGACGCGCTCAAGGTGCCGCCGGTCGCACTGATCACTGGCCTCACCAACACCGATCAGCACTTCGCATCCCTTGTCGACATCATCGCACCGCAAGGCAAGATTGGACTGATCGACGATCCTGCCTCGCTGAATGTCAACCTGCTCAAGGGCAAGTCCGTATCGCTGCACTGGGAGCTAATGTTCACCCGCTCGACGTTCCAGACCGACGATATGATCGCGCAGCACCACATGCTCGAAGATGTCGCAAACTTGATCGACAACGGCGTGCTGCGCACCACCCTCGGCAAAGTGCTCGGCAAGATCAATGCCGCGAACCTCAAGCAGGCCCACGCGCTGCTCGAGAGCGGACGCGCCACCGGCAAACTCGTGCTGGAAGGCTGGTAACGACAGGCGAGCCCAAAAACCAGAAATCTCCGGCAAGGGGGGACATTGCCGGAGACCTGGAGGTTTTACGAACAGATATTGAGAGTATCCTTCGTAAATTCCCCGGCATGTCTGCCGGGGAATTCTTTTCATGAGTCCGCTATCAGAAGGTGCGGCGAACGCGGAAGTTGCCGGACAACGTTCCCTGATCCTTGAACTCATAGAGGCCAGCCGGCTTGAAGGCGCCGGCATTGCCGGAAGCCGTCGCAACGGCCGCGCCAACGCTCGTCTGGTCGATGTACGTGTAGAGCACTTCGCCGGAGAACGTCAGGTTCTTCACTGGAGTCCACGCCGTGCGCGACCCGACCTGCCAGATCTTGAAGTCGGGGTTGTACGACGTCCCAGCCGCGAGATGCGGAGCGACGCTTGTGCGGATGATGGCCGACGCCGTGTCGTTGTAATCGACGTTGATGTAGCTGCCGAAGACGCTCGTCTGCCATTCAGGGCTCCAGTTGTGTTCATAGCCGCCCTGCACGGCCCAGACCTTCGTCTTCTGGATATCGCCACCCGTGGTGTAGACGCCATCAAGCAGTGACGCCACCGCGAAGCCCTGATAGAATGCGGGGCTCGATACACTGCCGCCGAACGCATCGAAGTTGTTGCCCGTGGTTCCGCCGATGACGTATCTCGGCGCGCCGTCCGAGTAGATGGCACTCACGGAAAGCTTGTCGCCGGGACCAGTCGGAAGATTCTTCAGCTGCAGACCGCCCTGCACCGCGAAGCCCCACTCATCGTTTGGATGACCGGTCTGTTCCGTCGAGCCATAGTAATTGGCATGGAGGTTGTGAAGACCAGCGGACAGTTGCGCTGTAAACGCTGCCTGATCGATGCGGACATTGCCGACGATGTCCGGCGATACGCTACCACCATTTGCATTGCTGTATGCGCCGGTGAAGAATTGCGTCTGGCTTATTGCGACAGCACCATTGAACATCGGTGCACGGTTGATCACGTGGTTATCTTCAACAGCAATCTGAGCCGACACGCCGTTGCCGAACTGGACGGTATAGGCCGCCTGCGTGATACCCGTGGAGTTGTCGTAACCGCCGACTAGGTAGGACGTGTTGAGACCAACGGGATTACCGCCCCACGGCGTTTGGAACGCCGATACGGCCTTACCAAGTGTGAAGCCTGCGAACTGAACGAACGCGAAATCGGTGGTCAGAACGCCACTCGATGGACCATCACCGCTCGTGTGCTGGAAGTTGCTCGACCAGTAGGTACGAACCACGCCGTACTCACTCGCAGTGCGCGTGTCAATGTTCAACTGCGCGCGCGTACGCGTGGTGAACTGGCTCGACGCCCTGTTGTGTAAGCCCAGGCTGTTGCCGTTGTCCCAAGCCGGTTTATTGTGAACACCTGCATTGACGTTCGCATCGAACTGCGCATAGCCACCCAACTTGATGCACGTGTCGGTGCCTGGAATGTAGTAGAATCCCGCACCGTAGAGAGAACAGATCTTCACGTATTCGACCGCCTTCGCCTTCACGGGAAGATCTGCTGCCTGCGCTCCTGCGATCACCGCGACGCCCGCCGCGGAGCCAAGAACAAGGCTCTTCAACTTAATCATAATGCCTCCAAAGATTTTCAACCGGGCTAGGCGCAGTCCCCCCAGTGCAAGTCGCATCAAGTCTCAGCCCCTTCACCCCAAGATACGTTTGATGCACTCGCCAACGAACATGCATGCGAGCAGAGTGCCGCGAGCGACGCATCAAACTGCGCGCTGTCTACGAAGATGAAGTCGAGAGGTCAGCCCGTCCAAATGCCGCACACATCGCGCGAAAAATTTCATCATGCTGTTACAATTGATCAGGTGAAAACTACGCCGGACAAAGCACGGCGCTCAATCTTCAGGCTCGTTTTCTCAAACTTGCCGTGTCGAAACTGAGCGCGGAGCACAAAAAAAGGGGCAGTCGTTTCGACTACCCCTTCAATCTTGTCTTGGTGCGCTCAGAAAAAAAATTCGGAGCTCAAAACTTCGCAGCAAGACCTCACACAAAGAGAAATTTACGCGATCGTCTGAAGAATACCGCCTTCAACACGTAGCGCCGCACCGTTGGTCGCGGACGCTTCGCGCGAACTGACATAGACCACCATATTGGCGATCTCATCGACGCTGGCAAAGCGCTGGATCAACGACGTCGAACGATGCTGCTTGACGAAGAGCGACACAGCCTCCTCTTCTGACTGACCATTCTGTCTCGCGAGCTCTTTCACAAACGTCTCGACGCCCTCGGACAGAGTCGGCCCTGGCAACACGGAATTGACGGTGACCGCCGTGCCCTTGGTCAATTCCGCAAGCCCGCGCGAGATAGAAAGCTGCGCGGTTTTTGTCGTACCGTATTGAATCATTTCCCTCGGAATGTTCAGCGCTGATTCCGACGAGACGAAAACGATACGGCCCCAATTACGCTGAAGCATCCCCTTCATGTAAGCGCGCGATAGACGCACGCCCGACATCACGTTGGTCTCGAAGAAGCGCGTCCAATCTTCGTCGGTGATGTCGAAGAAGTCCTTCGGTTCGAAAATGCCGGCGTTGTTGATCAGAATGTCGGTGCTCGGCACCGCTTCGACCAACTTCGCGCAACCTTCCGCCGTCGATACATCCGCGGCGACGGCGCGCACCTTTGCAACCGGCACAACCTTCGTGATCGACGCGGCCGCGGCATCCGCCTTGGCTTGCGACCGGCCATTCACAACAACGCTCGCGCCGGTTCCCGCAAGCCCCCTGGCAATCGCAAGACCGATGCCACTGGTCGAGCCGGTCACGATTGCGGTCTTGCCTGATAAATCGATTTTCATGGAACGCTCCTTTGTTATGGCGTTCAATATGGCGGCTCAGATTGCGAATGCTATCGGCATCAACACAAAAGCATTCACGACACCGGCGATCGATGACATCACCGGCGCGCAAATGCTTTGCAGGTGATCGACTAGCCCGCCGCGCGAACGATCACGCCATACCAGCCCAGCCCCTTGTAGGTTTCGTAGCCGGGCGTGGCATGAAATGCCACCAATGCGCCAGACTGATCCTGATAGTAACCACTCCGACGATTATCCAACACAAGCGGCACGCGCTCGCTAAGGACACCGACGCCATCAGACGAGGCGATCACCCGGCAATCGGCATCAACCAACAGCACGCGGGCATTGTCGTCATCACTGACACGCACGCCCTGCACGATCGTGCGGGCCTGCGCTTCCCAGTCAAAATGGATCGCAAGAATGCCGAGCGGGCGACCATTCGTCTTGCCTCCCTCGCGTACACTGGCACAATAGGTGGCAACCTGGGCATCGCCGAGAAGCGGCTGGCGCTCAACGTCCGCAGCGACATAGTCGTCGCCCGATTTGAGGGACAGGGCCTCGCAAAACCATCGATTGTTACCGATGTTCTGGCCTGCGACATTGAAGCGACCTGGCCGTTCGCTCGCCAGCACCGTACCGTCAAGTCCGCAGAGCCACAGATCGAGATAGACGGTGTAAGCGCCAAGGATCACGGCCAGCCGTTCCGAAGCGTGGGATGTACTGGCCTGGACCGGCTCAGCCGCACACTGCACCATCGCGGCGTCTGTGGCCCACCAGCGCACATCGCAGGTCCGCTCGTAAAGATTTCGGTCGATCAGCTCGATGGCATTGAGCGATAGGTCGACCATGCGATCACCCAGTGCACGATCGGTCATCTGGCTGATCGAGAGCATAAGGTCGTTCGTACGTTTGGTGAGCTGGGTCTCAAGCTCACGAGCGATAGCCTCGATCCGCTGGCCGACATCACGCACCTCTTGCGCTACGACGGCAAAACCCCGCCCCTGCTCGCCGGCACGTGCGCTTTCGATCAGCGCATTGAGGGCCAGCATCTTCATCTGGCTGGTAATCTGCTGGATATTTTTGGTCTTGTCGCAGGCGATCTGGTTCACCTCTGCAGTCAAACGCGCGGTCAACGCGCCAATGTCTGACTCATCCTCGGTGTTCGCCGCTATCGCCTGATGGCCACGTGTCATGCTGTCTATCGATGATTTGGAGTCCTCCCCGGCGGAACCATGACACCACGCGTATGGTTACGGCAAAATTAAACGCCGCACCGGCGATCAGCAAAACCTACGATTGCTCAAGGACTAGGCAGATTTCCTGCACGCAGTGAGAATCCGAAGGTGTTTTCAGCGAAAAACGAGGGCGCAACGACCAGTAAACATTGCGCGCCGCCAGAGTAAAACCCGCGCCGCACGAATCGGGACACGATCCAAAAGCAAAAAAAGCGGCGCACCGGGCGCCGCTTTTCGAAATCTCTCGGATGAGAAGCTTACGCTGCCTCGTCGGCGGCCTTTTCCTGCACCGGACCCGAATCCTGGCCCTTGGCGTCTTCATCGCGGTCGACGAACTCGATCACGGCGAGTGGCGCGTTGTCGCCGTAGCGGAAGCCCGCCTTGATGATGCGGGTGTAGCCGCCCTGGCGGTCCTTATAGCGCGGAGCGAGCACGTCGAAGAGCTTCTTCGCCTGCTCGACATCACGCATCTCGCTGATCGCCTGACGGCGATTGGAGAGACCACCCTTCTTGCCGAGGGTGACGAGCTTCTCGACGATCGGACGCAGTTCCTTCGCCTTCGGCAAAGTGGTGACGATCTGCTCGTGCTTGATCAGCGACGCGCACATATTGGCGAACATCGCACGACGGTGCTCTGCGGTGCGGTTGAGTTTACGATGAACCTTGCCGTGACGCATAACTTAAGTCCTCAATTTCAATTGTCGCGACGGTTCGTCGCTTTGCTCAGGTGGGCTGCCTGCGTTCGCCCAAGAAACGATCAAGAAGTGATGGCCGGGTTTAACCGGCCATCATAGACTCAGTAGTGATCCTCGAAGCGCTTGGCGAGCTCGTCGATATTCTCCGGCGGCCAGCCCGGCACTTCCATGCCGAGGTGCAGACCCATCTGGGCCAGCACTTCCTTGATTTCGTTCAGCGACTTGCGGCCGAAGTTCGGAGTGCGGAGCATTTCGGCTTCCGACTTCTGCACCAGATCGCCGATGTAGACGATGTTGTCGTTCTTCAGGCAGTTTGCCGAACGAACCGACAGTTCGAGCTCGTCGACCTTCTTGAGGAAGGCAGGATTGAAGGCGAGATCCGGAATGATCTCCTGCGCGACTTCCTTGCGCGGCTCTTCGAAGTTGACGAACACGTTGAGCTGATCCTGCAGGATGCGCGCGGAGTAAGCGAGCGCATCTTCCGGCGAGATCGCACCGTTGGTCTCAATGGTCAGCGTCAGCTTATCGTAGTCGAGGATCTGGCCCTCGCGGGTGTTCTCGACCTTGTACGAGACCTTGCGAACCGGCGAGAACAGGCTGTCGATCGGAATGAGGCCAATCGGTGCATCTTCAGGACGATTGCGCTCGGCAGCGACGTAGCCCTTGCCGGAGTTCACGGTGAACTCCATGCGGATTTCAGCGCCCTCATCGAGGGTGCAGATCTGAAGCTCGGGGTTGAGCACGACGACGTCGCCGACGGTCTGGATATCGCCCGCGGTGACCACGCCCGGCCCCTGCTTCTTCACGACCATGCGCTTCGGGCCTTCGCCCTGCATCTTGATCGAGATGTCCTTCACGTTCAGCACGATGTCAGTCACATCCTCGCGCACACCGGCGATCGAGGAGAACTCGTGCAGAACGCCATCGATGTGGACCGACTGCACGGCAGCGCCCTGCAGCGACGACAGCAGCACGCGGCGAAGCGCGTTGCCCAGCGTCTGGCCGAAACCGCGCTCAAGCGGCTCAGCAACAACGGTCGCGAAACGGGTAGGATCCGAACCAGGCGTTACGTTCAGCTTGTTCGGACGAATGAGCTCTTGCCAATTTTTCTGGATCGTCACTTGTTCACCCATGCCACTCGAATTCTTGGCGTTGGAGGAATGGCGGCGCGGAACAACCGCGTCATCGCAGTTCAAACAAAACGCGGGCGAAGCTTAAGTCACCCGCGGCAGTAAAAAATCAGACGCGCCGACGCTTGCGCGGACGGCAACCGTTGTGCGGGATCGTGGTGACGTCGCGAATCGATGTCACGGTGAAGCCCGCAGCCTGCAGTGCGCGCAGTGCCGATTCACGGCCTGAGCCCGGACCAGCGACCTCGACTTCGAGGGTGCGCATGCCGTGCTCCTGCGCCTTCTTTGACACGTCTTCGGCAGCAACCTGCGCCGCATACGGTGTCGACTTGCGCGATCCCTTGAAGCCCATCGTACCAGCGGACGACCAGGCAATGGTGTTGCCCTGTGCGTCGGTGATGGTGATGGTCGTGTTGTTGAACGACGAATTCACGTGAGCAATGCCGGATGCGATGTTCTTGCGTTCACGGCGGCGGACGCGAGTGGCCTCTTTACCCATTCTAGTTCCTTTTTACGATCTCAACGCCGCCGTACTGCCAGCGGCTACACCAAAGCAGCGAGTGGCGAACCTGATAGCCCGCCACTCCCCGCTCAATTCGTTGCTTACTTCTTCTTGCCGGCGATGGCCTTCGCCGGTCCCTTGCGGGTGCGGGCGTTGGTGTGGGTCCGCTGACCACGCACCGGAAGGCCACGACGATGACGCAGGCCGCGGTAGCAGCCGAGGTCCATCAGGCGCTTGATGTTCATGCCGACTTCACGGCGGAGATCGCCCTCGACCAGATAGTCGCGGTCGATCATTTCACGGATCTGCAGAACTTCCTGGTCGGTCAGTTGCGATACGCGGCGCTCGGCCGGGATCTTGACCTTTTCCATGATGTCGGCCGCATTCTTCGGGCCGATGCCATGGATATACTGAAGCGCAATCAGCACACGCTTATTGGTCGGAATGTTCACGCCTGCAATACGGGCCACGGTCTTCGCTCCTGTCGCCGTCCATTTGGGATCGGCTGGTTATTTCTGTTTGTCGGGCGGGGGTTCACAAACGCGAACACGACGCCCTCCCCACTCCACTTTCGGGGCCCGGCATCGTCTGAACAATCCGACTGGATGCGGGCTTATTAATGTATTCAGCGGCGTTTCGTCAACTGTTTGACGGCCTTAGCTCGCTTTTTAGTGACCTTTTTGGCCACCTTCCGGGCCTGCGCGGCCCTTGCCACACCGCCCCGGCCCCTTGCCCCCGCCGACCGCTTTTTGGCGGCCGTAGCGACCCGGGAATCACCCTTACGGGCCGTTTTGGCAGCCTTTTTGGCCATTTTTACCGTCTTTACCGGCTTTTTGGCTGCCTTCTTGGCACCCGCTGTGTTGGCTCCCTTGGCCGATTTCTTAACCAATTTCTTGGCCGCCTTTTTGGACTTGGCCGCCGCCTTCTTGGCGGTTCCCGCCGGCGCGAGCTTCTTGGCGGCTTTCTTGGCCGCCTCCTTCGCGGGCTTGGCTGCCGGCGTCGATTCGAGTGCCCCGATGGCCGACAGCAGACGGTTGATGGCGCCTGTGACTTGCTCGATGGTCATCATGCCATCGATGGTCATCAGCTTCCGCTTCTCGGAATAGTAGTGCACCAGCGGCTCGGTCTGGGCGCGATAGCTCGCCAGGCGCTTCGTCAGCACCTCGGGCGTATCATCCACGCGGACCTCTTCGCCGCGTTCGCGCATCTGCGCGACGCGCGTCTCGACGCGCTCGATCAGGGCGCTTTCATTGACGCGCAGCTCGATGACGGCGTCGAGCTTGAGGTGCTTCTTCTTCAAGAGCTCGTCGAGCGCTTCGGCCTGCGGCACGGTGCGCGGAAAGCCATCAAGAATGAAGCCCTTCTTGGCGTCGGGCTCCTCGATCCGATCGGCAATGATTCCGACAACGACCTCGTCGGGCACAAGCCCGCCGTTCGCCATGATGTCCTTTGCCTTGAGACCGATCGGCGTTCCGGCTGCAACGGCGGCACGCAGCATCTCTCCCGTGGAGAGCTGAACGATGCCGTGTTTTTGAACTAACCGTTGCGCCTGCGTTCCCTTGCCCGCCCCCGGCGGCCCGAGAAGTATCAATCTCATTTACGGCGGCCCCTCAATTTCGACTTCCGGATCAGTCCTTCGTACTGATGCGCCAACAGATAGCCCTGCACCTGCGCCACCGTATCCATCGTCACGCTGACGACAATGAGCAGTGACGTACCGCCGAGATAGAACGGCACCGAAGCGTAGGAAATCAGGATCTCTGGAATCAGACAGACGATTGCCAGATAGATTGCACCAATCACGGTGATCCGCGACAGCACATAATCGATATATTCAGCGGTTCGTTCGCCCGGACGGATGCCTGGAATGAAACCGCCGTGCTTCTTGAGGTTGTCCGCAGTCTCGACCGGATTGAACACGATCGCCGTGTAGAAGAAGGCGAAGAACACGATCAGCGCAAGATACAGCACCAGGAACAAGGGACGGCCATGGGCGAGCTGCGTCGTCAGCCACTGGAACCACTCCGGCCCCTTGCCTGCATTGAAGCTTGCGATGGTGGTCGGCAACAGCAGCAGCGACGACGCGAAGATCGGCGGGATAACGCCCGAGGTGTTGAGCTTGAGCGGCAGATGCGAGGACTGGCCCTCGAACATCTTGTTGCCGACCTGGCGCTTCGGATACTGGATCAGCAAGCGGCGCTGCGCGCGCTCCACGAACACGATCAGCATGATGACCGCAACGGCCATGATGATGATCGCGAGGATCAGGAAGGTCGACAACGCGCCCTGACGGCCGAGTTCGAGGGTTCCGGCGATGGCTGACGGAAGCTCGGCGACGATGCCGGCGAGAATGATCAGCGAGATGCCGTTCCCGATGCCGCGGGAGGTGATCTGCTCGCCGAGCCACATCAGGAACATGGTACCGCCGGTCAGCGTGATCAGCGTCGAAAGACGGAAGAACATGCCCGGATCGGACACGACGTTGCCGGCCCCCTCGAGGCCGACGGCAATGCCGTACGCCTGGAATGCCGCGAGAACGACGGTCAGGTAACGGGTGTACTGGTTGAGGGTCTTGCGGCCGGCCTCACCCTCTTTCTTGAGGGCTTCGAGCTGCGGCGACACGCTCGTCAGAAGCTGGATAATGATCGATGCCGAGATGTACGGCATGATGTTCAACGCAAAGATCGCCATGCGGTGGATGCCACCGCCAGCGAACATGTTGAACATGCCGAGAATGCCACCAGCCTGCGACTTGAAAACCTGATCCCAGATGTTCGGGTCGATGCCCGGCAGCGGGATGTAGGTGCCCAGCCGATAAACAAGCAGCGCACCCAGGGTGAACCAGATGCGCTTTTTAAGTTCGTCAGCCTTTGCGAATGCCGCGAAGTTGAGATTTGCCGCCAGTTGTTCCGCTGCAGAGGCCATTCGAGGCTCCGATCCTTTAGCACTTAGTACCGGGTTAGCCGGTCACCCACGTCCGAAACGCCATCATAGGAAGTAACGTCGTGGGTGCCTTTCACAAGCCCGGGAACGGAATCAGGCAGCCTCGCCTTCTTCCTTTTTCGGCGCAAGGATCTTCACCGATCCGCCGGCCTTCTCGACCGCCTCAATGGCGGACTTCGTGGCGCCGTACACTTCGATGTTGACCTTGGCCTTGAGTTCGCCACGGCCGAGCAAGCGCACGCCATCCTTGGCGCGGCGCAGCAGCCCCGACTTCACCAACGACTCGGCGTTGATCGTCGCCTTGGCGTCGATCTTGCCGGCATCGATGGCTGCCTGCAGGCGATCAAGATTCACTTCCGTCAGATCGAGACGGAAGATGTTGTTAAAGCCGCGCTTCGGTAGGCGACGATGCAGCGGCATCTGGCCGCCTTCGAAACCCTTGATGCGCACGCCCGAGCGCGCGGTCTGGCCCTTGCCGCCGCGGCCCGATTGCTTACCCTTGCCGGAGCCAATGCCACGGCCAACCCGAATGCGCTTCTTGCGCGAGCCTGGGTTGTCGGCGAGATCGGTGAGCTTCATCGTTCTCTTCCTTACTTCTCGTCGACGATGCGGACGATGTGCTTGACCTTATCGATCATGCCGCGAACCGCAGGTGTATCCTGCAGTTCAGCGACGCGACCGATCTTGTTGAGACGCAGGCCGATCAGCGTCTCACGCTGCGAGTGATGGCGGCGGATCGCGCTGCCGGTCTGCTCGACCTTGATGGTTTTTGCGGCCTTGGCCATTGTCTTAACTCCAAAAAGGCGCGTGAATTAGTCTGCCGCTGCTTCTGCATCACCGCCGATCCGGCGGGACTGCAGCGTGGAGACCTTGATGTTGCGACGATTGGCGACCGAGCGCGGCGAATCCTGGTGCTTCAGCGCGTCGAAGGTTGCGCGAACCATGTTGTAGGGGTTCGACGAACCGACCGACTTCGCCACCACGTCCTGGATGCCGAGCGTCTCGAACACGGCGCGCATCGGGCCACCCGCGATGATACCGGTACCAGCAGGTGCGGCGCGCAGGTAAACGCGGCCCGAACCATGACGGCCGGCGATATCGTGATGCAGCGTGCGGCCTTCGCGCAGAGCAACGCGCGTCAGGTTGCGCTTCGCGGAGTCGGTCGCCTTGCGGATGGCTTCCGGCACTTCGCGCGCCTTGCCGTGGCCGAAGCCGACCCGGCCCTTCTGATCGCCAATGACGACCAGGGCTGCGAAACCAAAGCGCTTACCGCCCTTGACCACCTTCGCCACACGATTGATGTGGACGAGCTTGTCAACGAACTCGCTATCGCGCTCTTCACGATCCCGACCGCCCCGTTCGCGTCCACCGCGTTCGCGTTCAGCTGCTGCCATTGTCTTTTCCAATCCTTGAGGGGCAAAGACCCCTGCTCTTGTATCCGGTTAAATCAGAAATTCAGTCCGCTCTCGCGCGCGGCGTCGCCGAGCGCCTTGACGCGGCCATGGTAGAGATAGCCACCACGATCGAACACCACGTCCTTGACACCCTTCTTCACGGCGCGCTCGGCGAGCAACTTGCCGACCGCCTTTGCCGCATTGATGTCG
Organism: Nitrobacteraceae bacterium AZCC 1564; assembly: GCA_036924835.1. Lineage (NCBI taxonomy): Bacteria > Pseudomonadati > Pseudomonadota > Alphaproteobacteria > Hyphomicrobiales > Nitrobacteraceae > Nitrobacteraceae bacterium AZCC 1564. The sequence goes on along the minus strand of JBAGRR010000001.1, from coordinate 5,669,145 downwards.
GCGCCGGTCTTGCCGGTGTCGCGCATCGCCTTCTCGAGCGACGATGCGGAAGCGAGCGTCTCGCCCTTCACGTCGTCGATGACCTGCGCATAGATGTGCTTCGACGAACGGAACACCGACAGACGCGGACGTCCGTTGGCGGTCCGGCGCAGCGCAAGGCGCACACGCTGCTTGCGCCGGGCATTCGTGACCTTCAGTTTCGACATGACCGGCTCCGTTACTTCTTCTTGCCTTCCTTGCGGAAGATGAATTCGCCCACGTACTTCACACCCTTGCCCTTATAGGGCTCCGGCCGACGATAGCCGCGGATCTCCGCAGCCACCTGGCCGACGCGCTGCGCGTCGATGCCGGCAACGGTGATTTCGGTCGGCTTCGGCACGGTGATCGTGATCCCCTCCGGGATCGGATAGATCACGTCGTGGCTGTAGCCGAGCGCGAGCTGCAGGTTCTTGCCCTGCAACGCGGCGCGATAACCGACGCCGGTGATTTCCAACTTCTTCTCGAAGCCCTTGGTGACGCCTTCGAGCAGGTTCGCGATCTGGGCACGAGCGGTGCCATACAGCGAGCGTGCGCGCTTGGTCTCAAAGCGCGGCGCAACCGAGATCTTGCCGTCCTTCAGCTCGACCGAGACGTCATCGTGCACGACGAACTGAAGCGCGCCCTTCGGCCCCTTCATCTTGACGGTCTGGCCCTCAACGTTCGCGGTGACGCCCGAGGCGATCGCGACGGGCTTTTTGCCTACGCGTGACATAATTCGTTCCTTCCTCAGAACACCGTGAAGAGAACTTCACCGCCCACGTTCGCGTCGCGCGCATCGTGGTCAGCCATGATTCCCTTCGGCGTCGACAGCACCGAGATGCCAAGACCGTTGCGGACGCGCGGCAGGTTCTTGACCGAAGCGTAGACGCGACGTCCGGGCTTCGACACCCGCTCGATCTCGCGGATCACCGGCTCGCCATCGAAATACTTCAACTCGATTTCGAGTTCGTTGTGGCCGCTGGCATGCTCAACCGCGGCATAACCACGGATGTAACCTTCGGCCTTCAGCACCTCGAGCACGTTGGCGCGCATCTTGGAGCCCGGGGTCGAAACCTTGGACTTGTTGCGCATCTGCGCGTTGCGGATGCGGGTGATGAGATCGCTGATCGGATCGTGCGTTGACATGTCCGCCCCTCCTTACCAGCTCGACTTGACGAGGCCGGGAATAAGCCCCTTCGAGCCGTACTCGCGAAGGGCAACGCGGCTCATCTTGTTCTTGCGATACACCGAACGCGGACGACCGCTGACTTCGCAACGGTTGCGAATGCGCGTCGCCGAAGAGTTGCGCGGCATCTCAGCGAGCTTGATCGTCGCCGCGAAGCGCTCTTCCATCGGCTTGGTCTTGTCCGAGATGATCGCCTTCAGCTTCGCGCGCTTTTCAGCAGCGTTCTTCGTCATCCTCTGACGACGGTTATTCTTCTCGACTGAACTTTTCTTCGCCATACGAGTAGTCTCCATACCTTTCCGCGTTTGAGACGCTAAATCAGTGTCTCACTGCCGGAACGGGAAATTGAAAGCGTTCAGCAACGCACGCGCCTGCTCATCGTTAGCCGCTGTGGTGCAGATCGTAATATCCATGCCCCAGGTCTCGCCCGACTTGTCGTAGTCGATTTCCGGGAACACGATGTGCTCCTTCAGACCGAGCGAATAGTTGCCACGGCCGTCGAAGCTCTTCGGATTGAGGCCGCGGAAGTCGCGAACGCGCGGCAGAGCGATGTTCACAAGACGATCGATGAAGTCGTACATCTTGGACTTGCGCAGCGTCACCTTCGCGCCGATGGCCTGGCCTTCGCGCAGCTTGAAGGTCGCGATCGCTTTCCGCGAATGCGTGACGATCGGCTTCTGACCGGCGATCAGAGCGAGATCGCCCGCAGCAAGCTCGACCTTCTTGCGGTCATTGACGGCTTCGCCAATGCCCATGTTGAGCACGACCTTCTCCAATGCAGGAACCTGCATCGGATTGGTGAGGCCGAACTGCTCGACCAGCTTGCCGCGAATTTCCTTGTCGAACTTCGCGCGCAGGTGCGGAACGTATGCGGTCTCAGCCATCGATCTCAGCTCCCGAACGCTTGGCGACACGCACCTTGGTGCCGTCTGCCTGAATCTTGAAACCGACGCGGGTCGGCTTGCCGTCCTTACCGACTACGGCAATGTTGGACAGGTGGATCGGCGACTCCTTGGTGATGATGCCGCCTTCCTGGTTCTGCGTCTGCTTCTGGTGGCGCTTCACGAGATTGACGCCACGCACCAGCGCGCGGTTCTCGGACGGACGCACCTCGAACACCTCGCCAGTGCGGCCCTTGTCACGGCCCGACAGCACGATGACCTTATCGCCCTTGCGAATCTTGGCGGCCATTACAGCACCTCCGGCGCAAGCGAGATGATCTTCATGTGGTTCTTGGCGCGGAGCTCGCGTGGCACCGGTCCAAAGATACGCGTACCGACAGGCTCGGACTGGTTGTTGATCAACACAGCCGCATTGCGGTCGAAACGGATCACGGAGCCATCAGGACGACGGATGTCCTTGCTCACGCGAACGACGACGGCCTTCATCACGTCGCCCTTCTTCACCTTCCCGCGTGGGATGGCTTCCTTGATGGACACCACAATGATGTCACCAATGGTCGCATACCGGCGCTTGGAACCTCCAAGCACCTTGATGCACATAACACGGCGCGCGCCGGAATTATCGGCCACGTCGAGGTTGGTCTGCATCTGAATCATTGATGCACCTCGTCCTCTTTCTGTGCGCTATTTGCGCTTATGCTGTTTTCTTTGCTTCGCCCTGAACAACAGTCCAGCGCTTCAACTTCGAGAGTGGTTTGCTTTCTTCGATCCAAACCGTGTCGCCCGCCTTGAACTGATTGTTCTCATCGTGCGCGTGGTAGTTCTTGGACTGACGAATCGTCTTCTTGTAGATCGGATGGGTGAAGCGGCGGTCAACACGCACGACAATGGTCTTGTCCTGCTTGTCGCTGACGACGACGCCCTGGAGAGTACGCTTCGGCATCTTTCGCCCCTTACTTCTTGGTCTGCGCGGCGCGCTTCTGCGCAGCGATGGTCTTGATGCGTGCGATATCGCGGCGAGCTTCACGCAGGCGCGAGGTGTTCTCGAGCTGCCCGGTGGCGCGTTGGAAGCGCAGATTGAAACGCTCCTTCTTCAGATTGAGGATCGCCTCCTCCATCTGATCGGCGCTCATTGCGCGGATGTCTTCGACCTTCATTTCAGCCATTTCTCTTACTCCGCGATGCGCGCAACGAAGCGCGTCTTGATCGGAAGCTTGGCGGCCGCCAGGGTCAGCGCTTCACGCGCGGTCTGGTCGTTGACGCCATCGATTTCGAACAGGATGCGGCCCGGCTTCACCCGCGCCACCCACAATTCCGGCGAACCCTTGCCGGAGCCCATGCGCACTTCGGCCGGCTTCTTCGACACCGGCAGATCCGGAAATACGCGGATCCAGACGCGGCCGGCACGCTTCATGTGACGGGTCAGTGCACGGCGGGCAGCTTCGATCTGACGCGCCGTGATGCGCTCTGGCGCCATCGCCTTCAGGCCGAACTGGCCGAAAGACAACGTCGCGCCCGACGAGGCGACGCCGTGGATACGGCCCTTATGCGCCTTGCGGAACTTTGTCTTCTTTGGTTGCATCATGGCTTACGCCCTCAAACCTTCTCGTAAAAAACTATCAGGCTGCTGCTGCGTCACGACGCGGACGTGCAGCGCCCTCGCCTTCCGCCATCCGCTTGTCCTGCGCCATCGGATCGTGCTCGAGGATTTCGCCCTTGAAGATCCAGACCTTGACGCCGCAGGTGCCGAACGTGGTGAAAGCCGTTCCCACGCCGTAGTCGATGTCGGCGCGCAGCGTGTGCAGAGGCACGCGGCCTTCGCGGTACCATTCCATGCGCGCGATTTCCGCGCCGCCCAGACGGCCCGAGCAGTTGATACGAATGCCTTCGGCGCCCAGACGCATTGCCGACTGAACGGCGCGCTTCATGGCGCGGCGGAATGCAACACGGCGCTCGAGCTGCTGCGCAATCGATTCAGCCACCAACGTCGCATCGAGCTCCGGCTTGCGGATTTCGATGATGTTGATCACCACGTCGGACTCAGTGATCTCGGCAACCTTCTTGCGCAGCTTGTCAATGTCCGCGCCCTTCTTGCCGATGACGACGCCCGGACGAGCCGAGTGGATCGACACGCGGCACTTCTTGTGCGGGCGCTCGATGACGATGCGCGCGACAGCCGCCTGCTTCAGTTCCTTCATCAACATGTCGCGGATGCGGATATCCTCGTGGAGGAGCTTCGCATACTCGCCCTTGTTGGCGAACCAGCGGGAATCCCAGGTCCGGTTGATGCCCAGACGCAGCCCGATTGGATTGATTTTCTGACCCATCGTTCTCTCCCGCCCTTAGGCGCCAGCCTCGGCCTCGACCTGACGAACAACGATCGTCAGCTGCGAGAACGGCTTAAAAACACGACCCGAACGGCCACGGCCGCGCGGTGCGAAACGCTTCATCACGATGCCGTTGCCAACATGAGCCTCAGAGACGACCAGCGCGTCGACATCGAGATCATGGTTGTTTTCGGCGTTCGCAATCGCGGACTCCAGGCACTTCTTAACGTCGACCGCGATCCGCTTGCGCGAGAACTGCAGATCGGCAAGCGCCGCCGAAGCCTTCCGGCCACGGATCAACTGCGCCACCAGGTTCAGCTTCTGAGGGCTGACCCGAAGCATGCGGGCGACGGCCTTGGCCTCGTTATCCGGGAGAACCCGTTCGCGCTTTGGTTTGCTCATGACTTAGTCCTCAAGCCTTCTTGGCTTTCTTGTCGCCTGCATGGCCATGGAAGGTCCGCGTCGGCGAGAACTCACCGAACTTGTGGCCAACCATTTCCTCGTTCACGGCAACCGGAACGTGCTTCTGACCGTTGTAGACGCCGAAGGTGAGCCCCACGAACTGCGGGAGGATCGTCGAGCGGCGGCTCCAGATCTTGATAACGTCGTGACGGCCGGACGCGCGCGCCGCATCTGCCTTCTTGAGCAGAGAGCCTTCAACGAACGGGCCTTTCCAGACTGAACGAACCATGTCCGGCGATCCTTACTTCTTCCGCTTGTGGCGGCTGATGAGAATGAACTTGTTGGTCGACTTGTTCGACCGTGTCTTCTTGCCCTTGGTCGGCTTGCCCCACGGGGTCACCGGGTGACGGCCACCCGAGGTGCGGCCTTCACCGCCGCCGTGCGGGTGATCGACAGGGTTCATGACGACGCCGCGATTATGCGGACGACGGCCCATCCAACGCTTGCGACCGGCCTTACCGATCGAAATGTTCATATGATCCGGGTTCGACACCGCACCGATGGTGCCGATGCAGCGCCCGTGAACCAGGCGCTGTTCGCCCGAGTTCAGGCGAAGGATCACGAAGGCATGGTCGCGGCCAACGATCTGAGCGTAGGTACCGGCCGAACGGGCGATCTGACCGCCCTTCCCGATCTTCAGCTCGACGTTGTGCACGATCGTGCCGACCGGCATGTTGCCCAGCGGCATGACGTTGCCCGGCTTTACGTCGACGTAGTTGCCGGCAACAACGGTGTCGCCAACAGCCAGACGCTGCGGAGCCAAGATGTAGGCCTGCTCGCCGTCCTCGTACTTGATCAGCGCGATGAACGCAGTGCGGTTCGGATCGTATTCGAGACGCTCGACCGTCGCCGGCACGTCAAGCTTGGTGCGCTTGAAGTCGACGATGCGGTAGGCCTGCTTGTGGCCGCCACCGCGGAAGCGAACGGTGATACGACCAGTGTTGCCACGGCCGCCCGACGAGTTCTTGCCCTCGGTCAACGTCTTGACCGGCTTGCCCTTGTAGAGGGCCGAACGATCGACCATCACCAGCTGGCGCTGGCCTGGCGTCGTGGGGTTGAATGTTTTCAATGCCATGGTCGTTGAACCTTACAGGCCAGTGGTCACGTCGATGCGGTGGCCCTCTTCGAGGGTCACGACAGCGCGCTTGGTATCCGACTGAGAACCGAACTGGCCGCGGAAGACTTTCACCTTCCCCTTACGGACCAGCGTGTTGACGCTCTTCACCTTCACGTCGAACAGCTTCTCAACCGCGTCCTTGATCTGCGGCTTGGTCGCCTTGGCGGCGACCTTAAACACAACCTTGTTGTGCTCCGAAGCAACCGTCGCCTTTTCGGTGATGACCGGTGCAACGATGATGTCGTAGTGACGCGCATCCATAGTCGTCATTTGAAGCGCGCCTCCAACGCATCGAGAGCGGCCTTGGTCAGAACAAGCTTCTGACGGCGCAGAATGTCATAGACGTTGATGCCCTGGATCGGCAGCACGTCGATGTGCGGAATGTTGCGTGCAGCCATCGCGAAACCGGCATTGAGTTCGGTGCCGTCGATGATGAGCGCGCTGGTGAGACCAAGGTTCGAGAAGTGTCCGACGAGCGCCTTGGTCTTGGCGTCCTTCAGCTCGGCATTCTCAAGCAGAACCAGGCTGCCATCCTTGGCCTTCGCCGACAGGGCGTGACGCAGAGCGAGCGCGCGAACCTTCTTCGGCAGATCGTGGGCATGGCTGCGCACGACCGGGCCGAACGCGCGGCCACCGCCACGGAACTGCGGCACGCGTGCCGAACCGTGACGAGCACCGCCGGTGCCCTTCTGCTTGTACATCTTCTTGCCAGTGCGAGCGATTTCCGCACGGCCCTTGACCTTGTGCGTGCCAGCTTGACGCTTGGCGAGCTGCCAGTTGACGCAGCGCTGGATAAGGTCCGTACGCGGCTCGAGACCGAAAATCGCGTCCGAGAGCTGAACCGAACCAGCGGTCTTGCCTTCAAGGGTTGCGACTTGCAATTCCATCACGCACCCTCTTTCTCAGCAGGAGCTTCAGCTGCAGGAGCTGCCTGATCGTTGGCGCCAGCGAGCTTGAACTTGCCAGGCTTCACGGCTTCCTTCGGCAGCGGCTTCTTCACGGCATCGCGCACGGTGATCCAGCCGCCCTTGGAGCCCGGAACGGCGCCTTCGACGAGCAGCAGACCGCGCTCAACGTCCGTCTGGACGACGCGCAGGTTCAGCGTGGTGATGCGATCGACGCCCATGTGACCGGGCATCTTCTTGTTCTTGAAGGTCTTGCCGGGATCCTGACGGCCGCCGGTCGAACCGATCGAGCGGTGCGAGATCGACACACCGTGCGTGGCGCGCAGACCGCCGAAATTCCAACGCTTCATACCGCCGGCGAAGCCCTTACCGACCGAGGTGCCGGTCACGTCGACGAACTGGCCGACGACGAAATGGTCCGCCTGGATCTCGGCACCGACCGGAATCAACGCGTCTTCAGTGACACGGAATTCCGCGAGCTTACGCTTCGGCTCCACCTTGGCGACCGCGAACTGACCGCGCTCAGCCTTCGGCATATACACGCTCTTGCGCGAGCCCGAACCGAGCTGCAGAGCGACATAACCATTCTTCTCGGTCGTGCGATGGCCAACAACCTGGCAATTGCCCAACTTGAGCACGGTCACAGGGATATGTTCACCGGTCTCCGTAAAGACCCGTGTCATCCCGACCTTTTGTGCGATCACTCCGGAGCGCATCGGCGTGCTTCCTGTTCTTTCTGTCCGCCACCGCGGACTTACAAAATCTTAGAGCTTGATTTCGACGTCGACACCTGCGGCCAGATCGAGCTTCATCAAAGCATCGACTGTCTGCGGGGTCGGGTCGACGATATCGAGAAGGCGCTTGTGAGTGCGCATCTCGAACTGCTCGCGGCTCTTCTTATCGACGTGCGGCGAACGGTTGACGGTAAACTTCTCGATGCGGGTTGGCAGCGGAATAGGTCCGCGAACCTGCGCACCGGTACGCTTCGCCGTGTTCACGATCTCGCGGGTCGACGTATCGAGGATTCGATGGTCGAACGCCTTGAGACGAATGCGAATATTCTGGCCGTTCATTGCCGTTGTCTTTCTTGTCCGTCGCGACCGGTCAGCCCGGCCATCCACGTTTACTCTTAAGGGGCGTGAGTGCCCGGCTTTGATAGCCGGGCACGTCGACGGATCGTTTGTTACTCGATGATGCTTGCGACGACGCCTGCACCGACGGTGCGGCCGCCTTCACGGATAGCGAAGCGGAGCTTCTCTTCCATCGCGATCGGCACGATCAGGTGCACTTCCATCGCGATGTTGTCGCCCGGCATCACCATCTCGGTGCCTTCCGGCAGGTGAACCACGCCCGTCACGTCAGTCGTGCGGAAGTAGAACTGCGGACGGTAGTTGGTGAAGAACGGGGTGTGACGACCGCCCTCTTCCTTAGTGAGGATGTAAGCCTCAGCCTTGAACTTGGTGTGCGGCTTGACCGAACCCGGCTTGCAGAGAACCTGGCCGCGCTCGACTTCTTCACGCTTGGTGCCGCGGAGAAGAGCACCGATGTTGTCGCCAGCCTGGCCCTGATCGAGCAGCTTGCGGAACATTTCGACGCCGGTCACCGTGGTCTTCTGCGTAGCGCGCAGGCCGACGATTTCGATTTCCTCGCCGACCTTCACCACGCCGCGCTCGACACGGCCGGTCACAACGGTACCGCGGCCCGAGATCGAGAACACGTCTTCCACCGGCATCAGGAACGGCTGGTCGATCGGACGCTCCGGCTGCGGGATGTATTCGTCGACTGCCTTCATCAGCTCGAGAACGGCGTCGTGGCCAAGCTTCGGATTCGAGTTTTCGAGAGCGGCCAGAGCCGAACCCTTGATGATCGGAATGTCGTCGCCCGGGAAGTTGTACTTCGAGAGCAGTTCACGGACTTCCATCTCGACGAGCTCGAGGAGCTCCGGATCGTCGACCATGTCGCACTTGTTCATGAACACGACGAGCGCAGGCACGCCGACCTGGCGGGCGAGCAGGATGTGCTCGCGGGTCTGCGGCATCGGGCCGTCAGCAGCCGACACGACGAGGATCGCGCCGTCCATCTGGGCAGCGCCCGTGATCATGTTCTTCACGTAGTCGGCGTGGCCGGGGCAGTCGACGTGCGCATAGTGGCGATTCGGGGTCTCGTACTCGACGTGAGCGGTCGAGATGGTGATGCCGCGAGCCTTCTCTTCCGGCGCCTTGTCGATCTGATCATAAGCCGTGAACGTAGCACCGCCAGCTTCGGCCAGGACCTTCGTGATAGCCGCCGTCAGCGACGTCTTGCCATGGTCGACGTGACCAATGGTGCCGATGTTGCAGTGGGGTTTTTTACGTTCAAATTTCTCTTTAGCCATTGACGTTCTCCGTTCAACTTTGACTTACGCCAAAGAAATCAAGCAAACTTCTTCTGAACTTCCGCCGACACGTTCGCTGGAGCTTCAGCGTAGTGATCGAACTGCATCGTGAAGGTCGCGCGCCCCTGGCTCATCGAGCGCAGGTTGTTCACGTAACCAAACATGTTCATGAGCGGCACCATCGCGTTGATGACGTTGGCGTTGCCGCGCATGTCCTGGCCCTGGATCTGACCGCGACGTGAGTTCAGGTCGCCGATCACAGAACCGGTGTAATCTTCAGGCGTCACCACCTCGACCTTCATGATCGGCTCGAGGAGGACCGACTTACCCTTCTGCAGCGCGTCACGGAAAGCAGCACGCGATGCGATTTCGAACGCCAGTGCCGACGAGTCGACGTCGTGGTAAGCGCCGTCGATCAGCGTTACCTTGACGTCCACCACGGGGAAGCCCGCGACAACGCCCGAGGTCAGCACGCTGTTGAGACCCTTTTCAACGCCCGGGATGTATTCCTTCGGAACCGCACCACCGACGATCTTGGACTCGAACTGGAAGCCGGCACCCGGCTCCGTCGGCTCGACCTGGAACTTCACGCGCGCGAACTGGCCGGTACCACCGGTCTGCTTCTTGTGCGTGTAGTCGACCTCGGCCGGCTTCGTGATCTTCTCGCGGAACGCAACCTGCGGGGCGCCGATGTTGGCGTCGACCTTGTAGGTGCGCTTCAGGATGTCGACCTTGATGTCGAGATGGAGTTCGCCCATGCCCTTCAGGATGGTCTGGCCGGACTCGTGATCGGTCGACACACGGAAAGAAGGATCTTCCGCGGCAAGCTTCGCCAGCGCGACGCCCAGCTTTTCCTGGTCCGCCTTCGACTTCGGCTCGATCGCGATTTCGATCACCGGCTCCGGGAATTCCATCTTTTCAAGGATGACCGGATGATCCGGATCGCACAGCGTGTCGCCGGTGCGAGCTTCCTTGAGGCCAGCCAGCGCGACGATGTCGCCCGCATAGGCTTCCTTGATGTCTTCGCGGTTGTTCGCATGCATCAACAGCATGCGGCCGATACGCTCTTTCTTCTCGCGGGTCGAGTTCACCACGCCGGTGCCGCTGACGAGCACGCCTGAGTAGATGCGGCAGAACGTGATGGTACCAACGAACGGGTCGTCCATGATCTTGAACGCCAGCAGCGAGAGCGGCTCCTTGTCATCCGCCTTGCGGGTGACTTCGTTGCCATCCTCATCGGTGCCCTTGATCGCAGGCACGTCGAGCGGCGACGGCAGGTAATCAACCACCGCATCAAGCAACGGCTGCACGCCCTTGTTCTTGAACGCAGAACCGCAGAGCACCGGATAGAACGCGCCGGTCAGCACTGCCTTGCGGAGCAGCTTCTTCAGCGTCGCCTCGTCCGGCTCCTTGCCTTCGAGGTAGTTGGTCATGGCATCGTCGTCGAGCTCGACGGCGGCCTCAACCATCTTCTCGCGATATTCCTTGGCCTTGTCCGCCATGTCGGCGGGAATGTCCTGGTCCTCGAACTTCGCGCCGAGGGCCTCGTCCTTCCAGACGACAGCCTTCATGCGGACGAGATCGATCACGCCCTTGAAGTTGCTCTCCGCGCCGATCGGCAACTGGATCGCAACCGGCTTCGCACCGAGGCGGTCGATGATGTCCTGCAGACACTTGTAGAAGTCCGCACCCGTCTTATCCATCTTGTTGGCGAAGACGATGCGAGGAACCTTGTACTTGTCACCCTGGCGCCAAACGGTCTCGGTCTGCGGCTCGACGCCCTGGTTGGAGTCGAGAACGCAAACGGCACCGTCGAGCACGCGCAGCGAACGCTCGACTTCAATGGTGAAGTCGACGTGGCCGGGAGTGTCGATGATGTTCAGGCGCTTGCCGTTCCAGAACGCGGTGGTCGCCGCGGACGTGATCGTGATGCCGCGCTCCTGCTCCTGCTCCATCCAGTCCATCGTCGCGGCACCTTCGTGCACTTCGCCGATTTTGTGGCTCTTGCCGGTGTAATAAAGGATGCGCTCGGTCGTCGTGGTCTTGCCGGCGTCAATATGCGCCATGATACCGAAGTTACGGTAATCCTGGATTGGGTGTTGGCGCGCCATGGGGTTCGTTCCTTATGTGTCCGTTCGGTTTCGCCGTTACCAGCGATAGTGCGAGAAGGCACGGTTGGCTTCCGCCATCTTGTGCACGTCTTCACGCTTCTTGACCGCGTTCCCCCGGTTGTTTGACGCATCGAGCAGCTCCGCGGAGAGCCGCTCCGTCATTGTCTTCTCGTTGCGACCGCGAGCTGCCGCAATGATCCAGCGGATGCCCAGCGCCTGACGGCGGGTCGAGCGAACTTCGACCGGCACCTGGTACGTGGCACCACCGACGCGACGCGAACGCACTTCGATGGTCGGCATCACGTTATCAAGCGCCTGCTCGAACACCGTAATCGGGCTCTGCTTGGTCTTGGCTTCAATGGTGCTCAGCGCGCCATACACAATGTTTTCGGCGGCAGACTTCTTGCCGTCATACATGATCGAATTCATGAACTTCGTGATAACAACGCTCCCGAACTTCGGATCCGGGTTCACTTCACGCTTTTCAGCAGAATGGCGACGAGACATCGATAATCTCCGATTACTTCGGACGCTTCGCGCCGTACTTCGAACGACGCTGCTTGCGGTTCTTGACGCCCTGCGTGTCGAGAACGCCGCGGAGGATGTGGTAGCGAACGCCCGGCAAGTCCTTGACGCGGCCGCCGCGGATCATGACCACCGAGTGCTCCTGAAGGTTGTGGCCTTCACCCGGAATGTAGCCAATGACCTCGAAGCCGTTGGTCAAGCGCACCTTTGCGACTTTACGAAGCGCCGAGTTCGGCTTCTTCGGAGTGGTCGTATAGACGCGCGTGCAAACACCACGCTTCTGCGGCGACTGCTGCAGAGCAGGAACCTTCTTGCGCGACTTTTGCGCCACGCGTGGATTTGCGATCAGCTGGTTGATCGTCGGCATCGTTCGCCTTCACCCTTGTTCGCGCGAAACCTCATCGGCTCCGCAAATTCGTTAGGGGCAACTGCCCCACTCGCTTCACGTCGACCCATCGACCTCGCCCCGCGCACCATTCACGCAAAACGAAATCGCGCCAACCATTCATCGCTGAATGGAAAGCGCTTGGACGCCACAGAGGACCACGGCTCGCTCGTCAGGTTTTCACCTGAGACTGACCGGGGTCATGCATCCGAGACTGACCCCTTGAGCCGCTGCTCGTGAGACCAATAATGTCCTGGCATTGCCTGGCTAGTGCCGACAGCGTCTGAGCGACATTCGTCGAGGTTGGTGCCGTTTCATCCTGGCGAGGCCAATTCTAGCGAGGCCGAGGGCTGAAATGGTGGTCCGTTCCGACGTGAAGAAGCTCACCGCCTGTCGTGAAGTGGCCGGTTTGTATAAGCCATGTCGACTTAAGTCAAGAATAAACGACATCGCAAAAACACAAGCGGCAGAGCCACTTCTTGCACATGCAGCATCCCCCGACGGTCATTGAACTGCCGTCCCGCAGCGAATCTTTGCGGTGCGGTATCGCACCCGATTCCACCCCTCTTCCCGCGTCCCGTCCGGCGGACCTTCTGCTCGCCGCCACATCCGACGTGACTGACCTTGCCTGCCGGCGCCCGAACAGAAATCGAAAAATACGCTTTTATTTCAATAGATTAAAGAAAATTCCTGATATGGAATAGCCGAACACCGTCAGCACAGAGGGAGCATAGCCCGCGGCCAGCTCTGGTTCGGAGCGCGCCACATCATCGAATCGGGGCGCGGCAATGCCCGGTGAACGCGGGAATCGACTTAGACCCTACGAGACTCATCGCCGGACCGATACGACACCAAGCCCTGAGGCCTCAGAGGCGAAAGATAAATGCGCGGACGCCGAGCCGCTTTTTTACGAGGACGTAGAGATAGGCGTTCCCGCCAAGCATCGCCGTGTAGGTCGCAATGGCCGCCCCGATGATTCCCAGAGTCGGGATCAGGATCAGATTCAGAACGACACTCGCCACGGCGGCCAGTGCGTAGACCCGCATGGTGTCGCGGTGATGCCCCGTGACATTGAGCAAATATTCGACGGGGCCAGTGGCCGAGCGCAGCACCAATCCGCCGAGAACCACGAGCATCGTCGGGTAGCCCATTTTGAAGTCCGCCCCGAACAGCGAAAGAATGAAGGGCCCGAGAATAGCCAAACCCGCAGCCGTCAGCAGCGAGGGCCAGAACATCATCTGGATGACCTCGGTCACGAACTTCTGCAGCTCCTGCTGCGTCCCCGTGCTGTGAATCTCCGCAAACTTCGGGACAGCAAAAGCCATCATCGAGAACGAAACAAAGGCGACCAGGCCGCCGCTCCGGATCGCTGCGAAATAAACCGCGACACTGTGAGGATCGAGCAGCCTGCCGATCATCAGGACGTCGGTATTGTCCAGCAACATCCGGAAGCCGTCGATCATCAGGAAATTCAGCGAGATCGTGAACCAGTGGGCCGTGTGGAATGTCGGCTTCACGTTCGCAAGGTGCGGCTTGATTCCGACGAGGACCAGGACGCCTTGCACCAGGGCAGCAATCGCGCAGGCTCCCGTCAAAGCCCAGAGGGCGCTGACCGCATCAGCCGATCCGTGCAGCCAGACCACCCCGCCGACGCCTCCCATCACCAAGAGGGGCCGCAGAATAAAGCCCGGGATGTAGGCAACGTTGACCCAGCCGAACGATCGCGCCGTGGCTTCGAACTGGTTGAGCAGCGTCCAGATCGGAACGCACAACAGCCCGACCAGCAAAGGCGCGACGTAATACGGCTCGATAGAGCTCCGAAAAACCAACGCCAGACCAGCACAGCAAAGCGCGCCAGCGAGACTGAGACCAAGCACGATGCCGTGGCTACGTCTGATAAAGCCTGACAGGCGCCGCAGCTTCCTCCGCGCCAGATAACTCGGCACGAACCGGAGCCCGGATGAGTTAAGACCAAACGAGAAGGCCAGGCCCAGAAGCGTGATGATCACCAGGACGTAGGCGTAGATCCCGAAATTGTAGGGACCGAGCCATCGCGCCAGAAAAACCATCGACGCGTAAGTGAGCCCCGCCCCCGCGAGACGGATCGCAAGAACTTGTGAGGCACGGATCACGACCTCAAGGAGGTTACGCCGGCGCGACAGCGTCGTTCGCAGGAAGCTGCGAAGTCTGGCGGGAGCAGATTCCAGCGATGCGTCAACCGGGCTCATCGAAACTGACACGTCTTCCTCTTGGCAATCATCGACCGGGGACCTGTTGCCCAAAATTCAAAGTGTTAAAGCTCTAAGATCCGCTCCGGCTTCATGCGGCCCCGTACAAGGTCCGCAAGCGCCAGCACGTTTCCCAGCAAGCGTCCCCGCCGATCAACGAACGGCTCAGGCCGGATCGAGCGCACGAGGTTGGCGATCAGGTTTCTGGCTGCGAGCTTGGCCAGATGCGATTTCGGAACAGTCCCTTTGCGGGCGAGATAAATCGGATTCGCGATCTGCGAGTAGCCGATGGTGACGCCGCGACCGCGCCCCTGCTTGTGGCCGAGGTGGACACCCCACAGGCCATCGGCGCGAACGACACGCCCGCGCCTTTCGACCTGGCTGCGGAAATCCGCATCCTCGAGCCAAGCATAAAGCGGAAGCCGCTCGTCAAAGGCGATGCCGTTCAGCGCCGACGCGCGGAATGCCATGTTGCAACCCATGTTGCCGCCGTAGTTCAGCTTGCCGTGAATCCCGTTGTCTCCGCTCGGATCGACATCGCGCGCCCGAACCAAGGCGCGAGCGTCCGCGAGACTGATGCCCGCGGTCGTGGCGCCATCGGCCAGAACGATCCCTGTCAATCCAGCGACGTCCGGATTGGCCTCAAACACGGCCTCCATGCGCTCGATCCAGAAGCGGGACGGAACGAAATCATCATCGAAGAAAGCGATGTAGGCGAAGCGCGATCCGGCAAGGGCCAGTCCGTCATTTCGTTGCGAGCTGGAGCCTTCGCGTCCGACCAATGCTGTCAAGTTGGGCTGCTCTGGGTTCAAGCGCGCGATGTCATGCGCCGACGTTCCGATGACAAAGATATGTTCGGGTACCCTGCTCTGTTCATCGAGCTCTTCAACCAGCGCATGAACGATGTCAGGACGTCCACGCGTCGATATGATGATCGCGGTGCCGTGGGGCGCAGCCCCAAGCGAAATCCCCTCGCCGGATTGGACCGGAATGCTACGCGCCTTAACCTGGGCTGGCTCAAACTGAAACATGTCAAATCCGATCCGAACTGATACAGGTGATCGCATTGCCGTCAGTCGGGGTGCGCCAGAAAGTCGCGATGTCTCAATAAAACGAGCCATCTCCTTCCCCCGTTACCTCCACGCAAATACTAAAATCCCTGCAACCGCATCTCCGAAAAATCCTCTCAAGGAACTGGATTGTGCAGGTTCTGTGCCAGGGGCGAATGTCCCGAAACGGAACACCGTGGCGACTGGGCTGGGAGAGAGATCAAATGGACGCCGGCGGATCGCTGCAGAGCTTGCCGTTAAAGCGTTTTCGAGCGTGGTGGCTGTCTAATGCGCGATGAGGTCAGGATGAATCATCATCGCGCTTTAGGTTATTGTTTGAGCATGATCTTTTCGGAAAACCGCTGCACACTTTTCCGGATCATGCTCTAGTGGCCCGATTCTAACGTTCGCATCACGAATTCGCGGCAGGCAGGGGTGCGAACGTCAAATCCGCTCCACTCATTCGCGTGAAGAAAACGCGTCAAAACAAGATGGGCGGGTTGTACGGCACGGACTGTCTTGCCGGACGCAGAAGTGCCCTGCACAAAACGAGAAATTACTCGTCGTCATCATCCTCATCGTCGTCATCGTCTTCATCATCGTCGCCATCATTGTCTGGCTCGTGCGACTTGTGAAGCTGGTCGTCCCAAAGCTTGCGATACACGCCACCAAGTGCCAGCAGCTCTTTATGCGAACCGCGCTCGATGGCCTTGCCGCCGCTGATCACGATGATTTCGTCCATATCGACCACCGAGGTCAGCCGGTGGGTCGAGAAGAGCATGGTACGGCCTTCCGCAACCTTGAACAGCGTGCGGTTGATGGCGGCTTCTGTGGTCTGATCGAGCGCCGAAGTCGCCTCGTCGAGCAGCAAGATCGACGGATTGCGCACGATGGCGCGCGCAATGGCGATGCGCTGGCGCTGTCCGCCTGACAGGGTGTCGCCACGCTCGCCGACCACCGTCTTGTATTTGTGCGGCAGGCTCATGATGTGGCTGTGGATCTCGGCCTTCTTGGCGGCTTCCACCACCTCTTCATCCGTCGCGCCCTCCTTGCCGAGACGGATGTTCTCGCGGATCGACATGTTGAACAGCATGTTCTCCTGGAACACCACGGCCATGCTCTTGCGCAGGGAATCGCGCGTGACCTTGCGGATGTCGACGCCATCGATGGTGACCTTGCCCTCATTCGGCGTGTAGAGCCGCAGGATCAGGTTCAGCAGCGTGCTCTTACCCGAGCCGCTGGGCCCGACGATCGCGATCTTCTTGCCCACAGCAAGCTTGAGTGACAGGCCATCGAGCACCGCGGTATCGCTGCCCTCGTACTTGAAGACGACGCGGTCGAAGGTGATGTCGTTGGTGATGCGCGGCAGGTCCGGCGCGCCCGGCCGGTCGGCACCGCGGGTCGGCTCGTCCAGCAGTTCTTCCATATGCTGCACGGAGGCCGACGCCTGGATGGCCACCGGAATAAAATGCATGAGGTGCGCGATATTGTAGGAAATTTCCCAGAACGCGCTCTCGAAGGTCACGAATGTACCAACCGTGATCTTGCCGATGGTCGCGAGATACGCGCCAATAGCCAGCACCATGAGGTGCAGCAGCAACACGGACACTGTGACCGTGCGTTCGACCATGCTGGAGAGGAAGGTCGCCTCCGCCATCGAATGGCGCGCCGCCTTGTTCCGGAAAGCAAACCAGCCGAACGCCTTGCGCTGCAGGACGAACGCCTTCACCACCATCTGCGCCGCGACGTTTTCCTGCACCACGCCGAGAATGGCGGCCTCATTGACCTTCTGCTCGTAATTGGCCTTGACGGCTTTCGGAGTCAGAATGCGCGGACCGATCAACGTAATCGGGAACACCAGCAGCGCCACCAACGCGAGCTGCCAGTTCAGCCAGATCATCAGGCCAATACCGGCGATCAGTTCGAGGAACGGCAGCGCGGCGCTGTTGGCGAAGTGCTTCACCGAGGACTCGTAGCCCGCCATGTCCACCGAGAAGCGCGACAGGATCTCGCCACGCTTGGTGCGTCCGAAATAGGCAGCCGGCAGGTTCTGCACGTGATCGAACAATCGCGTGCGCACATCCGCGATCATCGAGGCTGTCAGCTTCGCGTCCCAGCGCTCGTACCAGACGGCGACGATGGATGTGATGATACCTGCGGCTGCGAGCACCGACAGGATCACGTAGAGCGCGTGGAAATCCTCCTCACCGAGCGCGTCATCGATCAGGTATTTCAGGCTCAACGGCATGATGACGTTGAACAGCGTCTCAATGAAAAGACCGATTGCCACGAACGCGCACCACGTCTTGTAATGGCGCAGATGTGGCTTGGTGAAGCGCCAGACGGTCGCAAATGCGCCCGCCGCTTCCTTAGCGGTATAGGCGACGAGTTCCTCGTCGTCGTCTTCGTCGTCGAGATCGTCGATCGCCGGCGGGTCAGGCAGCTCTTCTTCCACAGCAGCCAGACGAGCTTCCTCCTCATCAAGCGGCTTGCCCTTCACCGGCTTATCATTCTTTTTGGAGAAAGGATTGGTCGGCATAAGGTAACCGTCGCTAGTGTCTCGATTCCGAAGTTCGCATCATTCTGCTGCACCTTCGTTTGCGAACTTCGGAATCGAAGGACACTAGCAAGTTATCGATCTAGTGTGGCTTTGGTTCAGAAGTCCGCATTCCAAGACTCGCCGCACGAATGATGCGGACTTCTGAACCAAAGCCACACTAGTGCGGTGGATCTGACGTTCGTATCAGAATTAACCGCGAGTCCATCATACGAACGTCAAATCCAAAACTGCACTAGATTTATATTTTTGCTCGTGCGCCGCCGTCCCGGGACGCAGTCAGCAAAGGCGAATCCGTCAATCGCTCACCGCATACGTACTATAACGGCGCCTGCCCCGTTTACCAAACCGTCAACAATGTAACAATTCGTACGCGCGATCAGTCGTCGTCATTGACCTTGTCAAAGAACGAATAACGCAGGCTATCGGCGTCTGCATACCAGTCGCCCGGGCCTTTCTTGGCGGCCAGCGTCGCTTCCCAGACGGCATCGGTGGTATCGCGGCGGTGCATCGAAAGATCGAAACCGTTGCTGAAGAACAATTCGGACCATTCCCACCAGGTGCCGAGCTTCTTCACGCCGCGCAGCAGATCGTAGCGGTCGATCATGGCCGGCGCCATGTCGCTGGTGACGGAGCCGAACACGAACCCGCTCTTCACCACGCGATTGAGTTCGCGCACCGCGCGCAACACCTGCTTGGGCGCGACGTGGCACAGGCTGGTCTCGAACACGAAATCGAACTCGCCGTTCTTGAACGGCAGCTTCGTCACCGATCCGAACTTGTTGTATTTCTTGAGCGCCTTGGGCGTCTTGGCATGGATGTAGCGGTTGTTCTCGACGCCCCACGCATCGATGCCGCGATCGCGCAGCGCGCCAACGAGTTCGCCGCTGGCCGAACCTGCGACCAGTAGCTTGTAGCCCTTCGCGCGGCCCCAGACGATCTTGATCAGGTTCATCAGATAGTCTGGATCCGTGAACTGGCTCCAGACCTCCCCATAGGGACCGACGTTGCGATAGTTCTGGAAATACCCACGATCGATCTTGTCCGACGGCACGTTGCCGGTCTCGCCGCGCGCATAACGCAGCTTCATCATCTGCGTGAGAATGATGTCGGTGGCGGCATCCGAGGAATCCAGCAGCCCATTCAGCGTCGAGTCGAATAGATAGTCGCCGACCACCACAAGGCCCGGATGCTCGTTCGGCTCGGGGTGGTGATTGGTCATCACGTCGCGCGCGGGCAACCCGCCCGGGATCGCGTTGACCGACGACAGCCAGCGGTGGATCTTGCCTTCCAGGAAGTGCGAACGAGCATTGCCGAAGGAAGCCGGCAGTGACTTCAACGCTGCACTGATCAGCTCCTTGTCGCTCAAATTGGCGAAGGCGAGCGCGTCAGAGCCCGGGATCAGCCAGTTCAGCACGCCATGCCGGCCCACATCGTGACGTGCGCCTTCCACGTAAATGCAGCAACCGCCAAAGGCTTCGGACATCCACCATGCGCCGGGTACCTTATCCCCCCAGAACGGCTCATCGAACAGGATCGAGACCCGCAGGTAGTGCGCGGGACGATCGAAATACGCGATGTGCTTGACCATCGAATGGCGCAGCAACTCGCCGTCCCACCGCATTGTGGTCAGCCACGAGTGCGGCAGGCACATCACGACAAGGTCGTGCTCCTTGGTGATCGGTCCTTTGCCGTTCATCATGTTGATGGCGTAGCGGCCGGAATTGGCCTTGCCGACCTTGAGCACGCGATGGTTCAACTGAATGTCGGCGTTGATCTCGCTGCGCAAGCTGTGGATGAGCTGCTCGTTGCCGTTCTGGATCGAATAGAGGCCGATGTAGCCATCTACGTCCATCACGAAGTTCTTCAGCGCATTGAGGCCGTTGGTGTTGTGCGGCTCGGTCGCAATGTCCGAGCGCGCCATCACCTTGATAAAGCGCTTGGCGACCGGATCCTTGATCTCGCGCTCGAGCAGTTCCTCGGCATTGATAAAGGCCCAGGGGTGTTCGTTGTCGTGCGCGCCGACGCCTTCGTAATATTCGATCGGCGTCACCATCTTGGTGCACAGCTTGCGGAAGTCCTCGATCGCCTTGGCGGTCTGCGGGCCGTACTTGCGGCGGATACCCGGCACATCGTCCAGCAGCTCACCGTCGAGCTGGATCTGCTCGGCATCCATTGGAATGGTTTGCAGCCCGAAATGCTGGATCAACTCGCGCAGAGGATCCGGACCGGTCATCGAGTAATCGTAGATTTCGGCGACACCCGCTTCATACATCGCAGGTGCGGAGTCGAATGTCTTGGTCAGAATCTTCCCGCCGAGACGATCAGACGCTTCATAAATCGTAATACGGCAGAGGGTCCCAAGTTTCTTCTTAAGGTACCACGCACTCATGAGCCCGCCAGGGCCACCGCCGACAATCGCAAGATCGAGCATGATGTCCTTCACCCGCCGGTCCCCCGTTCGGGTGAAGACACGGTCTAACTCAAATTAAACAAAAGCGTTTTTCATCTGAAGGAAAGATGAACAAAGCGGGATTTGGCAACGAAAAGTGTCAAAAATATCGAAAAAGACGGTGTTTTCCCGCCCTAACGGGATGCGAGTGTTAGAATCGGACCACTAGAGCCTCTTGGGCGGTTCCGACGCCGGAAGCGCTTTTCCGGCCAGCAGGCTGATCAGTTCCTGCTGCCGCGACAGACCGGTCTTCGACAGCACCGCCTTGAGCTGGGTGCGCACGGTCTCGCTCGACACCCCAAGCGACAACGCAACCGTGTCGATCGATTGCGCCTCGCCGATCCCGCGCGCCACGCGCGCCTCGGCCGGCGTCAGATCGAACAGCCCCTGCAGCACCTGCGCATTTGGCACGATGGCCCGATCCACCGGTGTCACAACCAGCAGCGAGGTGGCGCGTGTGAAGATGTCATGCGCAGCACCGCATACCGGCAGCAGATGGAGAATCTGCGGCGAATACCTCTCCGTTGCGGCAACGGGAATAGAACTCACCACGGTCCGCGCACCCGTGAACAAGTCTTCGCGGAGAGCGACGGCGAGCAGCGCGTCTGCGGCACGATCGGTGAGAACCAAACGCTCGCGCCGATCCTGAAACAGTGACGGCATCAATTGCTCGAACAGATCGTTGGCGGCGAGCAGCCTGCCTCCGCGAACCAGCACGGCGCCCGGCAATCCAATCGATTGAAGCGCATTGGCCGTGGCAACGGCGCGTTCCAGGCCGAGCCGCGACGATAGCAAGGCCGCGCGCACGAGATGTGGGCGCAGCAGGTCGAACTGCTTCACCGTCGAGGGCGGGACCGGCCCTTTGTTGTAGGCACGCTCGAAGGAGAAAACGATCGAGTCCCCGGACGGTGATTCCACCATCGTGCCCGTCGCCCAGCCAAGGCCGCGCTTCCGATAGAAATCGCGATAGACCGGATCGTTATCCAGCTCATCATCCGTGAAGACATCTTGCTCCCGGACGAAGCCCGGATAGTTCGCCGCAGCCAATCGCACCGGACGTATGTTCTTCTCCGCCCAACCATCGCGCACGAACTCTTCGAAGATGGATGTGAGATTGGGGGTCGTGATGCCGATAACGTGGGTTGCGTTGGCGGTGAACAAAACGCCACCTGCCCCATCGGCCGCCGCAGACATCTCGTCAAGAACGGCCGGCCACTTCTCGGGCACTACGGCCGCTTCATAGATGCGGTCGGCCAGCGTCTCACTGAACAGCTTCGTCACGAGCAGCCACCCTGAAGCATCGGTCCGGTCTTCAACTTAGACTAGTCAGAGTTGCAGAACTGCGAAAATCACATTTACAAGTTGAACATTCTATCGGCCTATCGGCGCACAAAAAAACAGGCCAGCTTGCGCCGACCTGCCGGAGGTAATTTCAGCTATCCCGAGCCACGAGCACCAAAATAATCGCCGCGAGACGATCATGCTCAATGGCTCTCCAATATCATATGAGTTTCAATAGAGCCTGCCCCAATGCTTCCGCAGTATTTATTTGGTCACAGAACCCCTCGATCATACGAACGCTGTAAAAGAGTCACATCCCCCAAATGGGTGATTATTGCAGCGCAAACATACGGCCTGCGACACCTTGTCCATACCGCTATTTCGAGGCGAGCCTGGAGATCAGGGCGGCCAATTCGCTTTGACGGGACACGCCGGCTTTCGAAAACACGCGCTTCAGAACTGATCGCGCTGTCTCCTCGGCAATCCCTAGTCTTTCCGCCGCATCCTTTGGCGAGATTCCCGAACCGACCAACGACGCAATCTTCGCCTCGCCAAGCGTGACGCCCAGGACATCGCGGATCAGCGCAGGATCGGCGATCCCTGCCCCTGACGCCTCCGGATCGCTGACCAGAACGATAGCGCGCGCGCTCGCGAGACACTCGTTTGATAGCTGCTTTGACGGCGGCAGCGGCAAGATATGAAGCACAAGCGGTCGCTTCGGCGGCTGGCGATGGACCAGAACCGGCTTTGCGTCCCACGACAGCGCCTCGGGGGCGCCTTCCAGCGCACGACGGATCGCCAAACTGGCGTCTGCACTTGTCACTGGATTCGCCAGCACCAGACGATCCTGCACGATGTTGAGCCCGTCGCCGAGCAGTGCTTCGGATGCGGCATTGGAAAAGACGATGCGCCCGAGTGTGTCCAGCGCAAAAACGCCGATGCCGATCCGAGCCAGAGCGGTGGCGAGCCCGGATTGAATGGACTGCGCGTCCATAAGGCGGATGCTGAGCCGCAACGACCGCTCGACATGCGGCGCCAACCGCTGAAGAGTCAGCAACTCATCTTCGGAGTATTCAGCCCTGCCGAGCGCCCGCTGCACGCTCAGGGCCACCTCGATGCGCGGATCGGGCGATACAATCGCCGCGGCAAAATATTTCAGCCCATGCCGCCGCAGCAAGTCGCTGTAAAATGGATCCGTCTCCATCTCGTCCGGCGTGACAACGTCGCGGTCGGTAATGACATCGCGCTTGAGGAAGTAGCCGCGTTCACGCGAGCGAAGCGCGCGAATGTCGCGCGTGCTCCAGTGCAATGCGTACTCGGCATTCGCGGATTCAAGCGATGGCGACTCGATGACGCCGAAGCTGCCATCGTCCCTTCCGTAGATGAGGAGCGCGCCGACGTCATCGAAGCAATCCGCAATGGCTTGCAGCGTGGACGGCCAATGAGACGGATCGGCTGCTGCGATGTAGATCGATTCAATCGCGGTGACGAGGCGGTCGTGATTTTGCAAGCGATACCCGGGTAGATGAGAAAGTGTCGAAGCTTAGAAAAATATCATGGCATTCCGTTGCCGTGACATTGGGCAACTACGAGCATATTCCAACAAAAAGGCCGTCCCGGAGGACGGCCTTTTCAGCATGAGTGATAGGAACTATTCCGCAGGCGGGAGCGCCAGCGGTTCCGTTTCCGGGGCGTTCGGCACGATCGCGCCCTGCTTCTCGCGCTCGTCGAGGATCAGGCGGTCGCGCTTGCTTGCGACTTCGCGGATCTTCGCCATCGACGCACCGGTGCCCGCCGGGATCAGGCGGCCAACGATGACGTTCTCCTTGAGGCCCTCGAGCGGGTCCACCTTGCCGTTGACGGCAGCTTCGGTGAGCACGCGCGTGGTCTCCTGGAACGACGCCGCCGAGAAGAACGACCGCGTCTGCAGGCTGGCCTTGGTGATGCCGAGCAGCACAGGGTTTCCGGTCGCAGGCTTCTTGCCCTCGTCCTTCGCCTTGGCATTGAGCGCGTCGAACTCGATCTTATCGACCTGCTCGCCCGAGATCATGTCGGTCTCGCCCTGATCGGTGACCTCGATCTTCTGCAGCATCTGACGGACAATCACTTCGATGTGCTTGTCGTTAATGAGCACGCCCTGCAACCGGTAGACTTCCTGAATTTCGTTGACCAGGTAGGCAGCGAGTTCCTCGATGCCCTTGATCGCCAGAATGTCGTGCGGCGCCGGATTGCCTTCGACGATGAAATCGCCCTTTTCGACGATATCGCCGTCCTGCAGATGGATGTGCTTGCCCTTCGGAATGAGGTACTCGCGGTTCTCCTCAGTCTTATCGAGCGGCTCGATCGAGATGCGGCGCTTGTTCTTGTAGTCGCGGCCGAAGCGGATCGTGCCGGCGATTTCCGCGATGATCGCGGCATCCTTCGGCTTGCGGGCTTCGAACAACTCAGCAACGCGCGGCAGACCGCCGGTGATGTCGCGGGTCTTGGCACTCTCCGTTGAGATACGCGCAAGAATGTCGCCCGGCTTCACCTGAGCACCGACGTCGACCGACAGAATGGCATCGACCGACAGCATGTAGCGGGCATCGCCGCCACGTGCGAGCTTCAGCACCTTGCCGTCCTTGCCCTTGATCACGATAGCCGGACGCAGGTCCGCACCGCGGCCCGTCGTACGCCAGTCGATAACCACGCGCTTGGCGATACCGGTCGACTCGTCGAGCGTTTCCGAGATCGACTGGCCTTCGACCAGATCCTCGAAACCGATCGTACCTTCGACTTCGGTCAGGATGGGACGCGTATACGGATCCCACTCCGTGATGCGCTGACCGCGCTTGATCACATCGCCCTCGTCGACCCGCATGCGCGCGCCGTACTGAATGCGGTGCGTCGCACGCTCGGTGCCGTCGGCGTCCACAATCGCGACGACCATGTTGCGGACCATCGCAACGTTGGCACCTTCGCTGTTGGTGGCAATCGCGCGGTTCTTGATGACGACCTTACCGTCGAAGTTCGAGTCGACGAACGACTGCTCGTTAATCTGAGCGGCGCCGCCGATGTGGAACGTACGCATCGTGAGCTGCGTGCCGGGTTCACCGATCGACTGCGCGGCGATAACGCCGACAGCTTCACCGTGGTTGACCGGCGTACCGCGAGCCAGGTCGCGGCCGTAGCACTTGGCGCAGATGCCGTTGACCAGCTCGCAGGTCAGTGCCGAACGAATCTTCACTTCCTGGATGCCGGCCTGGTGGATGGCGTCGACGTGCGACTCCTCCATCAGCGTTCCGCGCTTGACGATGACGTTGTTGGTGGCCGGATCACGCAGATCCTCGCCCGCGGTGCGGCCGAGAATGCGCGAGCCGAGCGAGGCAACAACCGTACCTGCGTCGACGATCGCACGCATCTTGATGCCGAGGTTGGTGCCGCAGTCATCCGCATTGATGATGCAGTCCTGCGCCACGTCCACCAGGCGACGCGTGAGATAGCCCGAGTTCGCGGTCTTCAACGCCGTATCCGCGAGGCCCTTACGGGCACCGTGGGTGGAGTTGAAGTACTCCATCACCGTCAGGCCTTCCTTGAAGTTCGACACGATCGGCGTTTCGATGATCGAGCCGTCCGGCTTGGCCATCAGGCCGCGCATACCGGCGAGCTGACGCATCTGCGCCGGCGAACCACGCGCACCGGAGTGAGCCATCATGTAGATCGAGTTGATCTGCGAGTCGGCACCCTGGTCGTTCTTTTTGACGGAGGAAATTTCCTTCATCATCTCTTCAGCGATCTTCTCGCTGGCCTTCGACCAGGCGTCGACCACCTTGTTGTACTTCTCGCCCTGAGTGATCAGGCCGTCGTTGTACTGCTGCTCGAACTCCTTCGCCATCGAACGGGTATCGTCGACGATCTTCCACTTGCCGTGCGGCACGACCATGTCGTCCTTGCCGAACGAAATGCCTGCCTTGAAGGCGTTGTGGAAGCCGAGCGCCATGATGCGGTCGCAGAAGATCACCGTCTCCTTCTGACCGCAGTGACGGTACACCTGATCGATCACGCCCGAGATTTCGCGCTTGGTCATCAGCTTGTTGACGGCGTCGAACGGCACCTTCGGGTGCTTCGGCAGCACCTGACCGAGCATCACGCGGCCAGCCGTGGTGTCGTACAGACGAGTGACGGGCTTGCCCTCCTCGTCGAGGCCAGACCAGCGATACTTGATCTTGGTGTGCAGGTGGATGACCTTCGAGTACAGCGCGTGCTCGATTTCCGCCATCTCGCGGAAGACCTTGCCCTCGCCGTACAGGCCGTTACGCATGATCGAGAGGTAGTAAAGACCAAGCACGATGTCCTGCGACGGCACGATGATCGGCTGACCGTTCGCGGGGTGCAGGATGTTGTTGGTCGACATCATCAGCACGCGCGCTTCCAACTGCGCTTCGAGCGACAGCGGAACGTGCACGGCCATCTGGTCGCCGTCGAAGTCAGCGTTGAACGCCGAGCAGACCAGCGGGTGAAGCTGGATCGCCTTGCCTTCGATCAGCACCGGCTCGAACGCCTGAATGCCGAGACGGTGCAGCGTCGGCGCGCGGTTCAGCAGCACCGGATGCTCGCGAATGACCTCGTCGAGGATATCCCAAACCTCGGGACGCTCCTTCTCGACCAGCTTCTTCGCCTGCTTCACGGTGGTGGACAGGCCCTTGGCGTCGAGCCGCGAGTAGATGAACGGCTTGAACAGTTCGAGTGCCATCTTCTTCGGCAGGCCGCACTGATGCAGCCGCAGCTCCGGACCGACCACGATCACCGAGCGGCCCGAATAGTCGACGCGCTTGCCGAGCAGGTTCTGACGGAAGCGGCCTTGCTTGCCCTTCAGCATGTCGGCGAGCGACTTCAACGGGCGCTTGTTGGCGCCGGTGATGACGCGGCCCCGGCGGCCGTTGTCGAACAGCGCGTCCACAGCTTCCTGCAGCATGCGCTTTTCGTTGCGAATGATGATGTCCGGCGCACGCAGCTCCATCAGCCGCTTCAAGCGATTGTTGCGGTTGATGACGCGGCGGTACAGGTCGTTGAGGTCGGAGGTCGCGAAGCGGCCGCCGTCCAGCGGCACCAGCGGACGCAGATCCGGCGGGATCACCGGGATCACGGTCATGATCATCCACTCCGGCTTGTTGCCGGAGACGCGGAAGGCTTCAACGATCTTCAGGCGCTTGGCGAGCTTCTTGTGCTTG